>NZ_CP046455.1:1865511-2176430 GCF_009734425.1 Corynebacterium occultum | reverse complement strand
GCACCCAGCCGGATCTTCTCGGTCTGGGCACCGATGTGGGCGATCAGCACCGAGGGTACGGAGGATGCGATGTGCTTCATGTTGTGGTGCTCGGAGTACCAGATGCGGGAGAACCCGAGCTGCTCCGCACGTTGCGCCATGGCCACTGAGCGGGCGAAGCTCTGGGAGGCGTTTTCCCCGGGGTAGATATGACAGAAATCAATCAATGAGAGCGGGACAGACAAGAAAAAATCCACCTTCCGGAGACAGTTGTGGTCATAGACCCCAACTTATCCGGAGGTGGAAATATTCCCCGAGGAGGTTTTAGGCCTTCGCCTCAGCAGGCTGTGCCGTCTGGACCTCATCGAAGGGGGAGGTCGGGCCCGGGGTGGGCTTTGCGACGTCGATAAGCAGACCGATGACGGTGGCGATGACGGTGGGCAGCACCCAGCCCATCTCCACCTCATGCAGCGGCGACCAGGAGATCAGCGGGCCGATGAAGGCGGAACCCCAGCCCAGGTTGTTGAAGGTCATCAGGGCGGCCCAGACCACGGCGGCCCAGACACCGATCAGGAAGGTCCAGCGGAAGTAGAGCTTGCGCTGCACGATCGGCTGAAGCAGGCTGATGAAGATCAGGGTGATCGCGGAGGGGTAGAGGAAACCGATCACCGGGGCGGCGATCGCCAGCACCATGTCCAGACCCAGGGTGGCCATGGCGAAGGACATCAGCGAGAAGAAAATCGCCCAGGCCTTGTAGTGGATGCCCGGCAGGATGGTCTCGAAGAACTCACTGGTGGCGGCGATCAGGCCCACGGCGGTGGTCAGGCAGGCCAGCAGCACGATCAGGCCGAAGATGAACTGGCCGGGGCCACCCATCAGCTGCAGTGCGGCATCCGCCAGCAGGGAGGCGCCATCGGAGTACTGTGCGGCATTCGGGATGATCTGACCGATATAGCCCAGACCGATGTAGATCAGGCCCAGCAGGATGCCGGCGATGACACCTGCCCAGATGGTGGCCTTGACCAGGGGCTTGCCCTCGGCGATGCCCTTGTACTTGAAGGCGGAGATCACGATGATGCCGAAGGCCAGACCCGCGATGGAGTCCATGGTCAGGTAACCCTCGACCAGGCCGGTGGGGAAGGGGGCATCCGCCCACTTCTCATTCGCGGCACCCGGGGTGCCGTCGAACTTGAACACCGCCAGGGCCACCAGCAGCACCAGCAGGACCAGCAGCACCGGGGTGAGGAACTTACCCAGATTGTTGACGATCGAGTTCGGGTTATAGGACAGAGCCAGGGCGATGCCGAAGAACACGAAGTTGAAGATGCCGGAGATGAGCATCCCCTCGGTGTCGAAGACCGGCTGGATGGCGGTGGAGTAGCTCACCGCACCGGTACGCGGCAGGGCGTAGAAAGCGCCGATGGAGAGGTAGGCCAGCACCGGGAAGGCGATACCGAAGAGGGGGCCGGCGCGGCGCGCCATGTCCCGGACATCTTTGCCGGAGAGGGCGATCGCGATGATCGCCAGCACCGGCAGCACCACACCGGTGCCGAGGAAGCCGAGGATGGCGGGGATGAAGTTGTCACCGGCCTGCGCACCCAGTGCGGGCGGGAAGATGAGGTTACCGGCTCCGAAGAACATCGAGAACAGCATCATCGCCGTGATGGCGAGGAGCACCGGGCTTGCTTTCGAAGCCACCTGGGGTTTCGACATGTGGGGAAACCTGACTAATAGACGGGATAAGGAAGTGCAGCTAAGAGTACTTCATCCCATGGGCTGGAACCCAACTCATCAGGCTCTCCCTCCACCTGCGCAGATGGGCGGATAAGAGGCCCGGGGGAAATCTGAAAAGGCCACCCCCGTCCACCTGGTGGAACGGTTGTGAGCTCCGGCACAGCTGGATATGGTTTCAGATATGGCCGATACCGAGCAGAAAGCGCGGAAGCTGAGGCGCCTGCCCATTCCCCGTAAGCCCGTCAACCTTGCCCGGCAGGCCTTCCTCCGGGTAGCCAACTTCGGGCTCACCGCGGCCTACAACCTCTACCGGGTCCACCCCGCGATCTGGCGTTTCACCGCCCGAAACTACAGCCCCAAACTCGAGGACCTAGCCCGGCTCAACGCCTGGATGATCTGCCAGCACGCCTACCTGGACGTTCCCGCCTACCATGACTTCCTCGCGGAGAATGACTTCGAGTTCAAGTGGTGGGATCTCTCCAGCTACCCCATCACCGCCAAGGACACCTACGTCGCCCGCTATGAGGAGGCGGACCGCTGCTGGAATGGCCGGATCCGGGTGGCCGGCACCGTGGTGGATGAATCCTCCGGTTCCACCGGCAAACCCTATAACTGGATGCGTTCCAAGCGGGAACTGCACACCGTGCACAAGAACATGGCTGGTTTCACCACGATGACCTTCGGCACCGGGGAGATCTTCTGCATCAACGCCTTTTCCATGGGGGCCTGGGCCACCGGCACCAACACCGGTCTGGCGATGGCGAAGACCGCCATGGTCAAGAACACCGGCCCGGACCTGGAGAAGATCCTGGACACCATGGAACACTTCGGGCCGCGTTTCCCCTACCTGATCACCGCCTACCCACCCTTCCTCAAACACCTGGTGGACCGCATGGACCAGGAACCAGGGCGCTGGGCCCGCTTCGAGATCAACGCCTTCGTCGGTGGGGAGGCGATGACCGAGGGGCTGCGCGAATACCTGGAGAAGCGTCTCGGATTCGTCTACTCCGGTTACGGTGCCTCTGACCTGACCATCGGGATGGCGGGGGAAACGGATCTTTCAGTGGTGATCCGCAAGGGTCTGTCCGACCCGGAGCTGCGGGTCGCCCTGCTCGGTGAGGATGAATCCCGCACCCCGATGATCTTCCAGTACAACCCCCTGGAGACTTACCTGGAGACCATCGAGGATGACAACCTGGTGGTCACCATCAACAATGCCGCGGTGATGAGTCCCCGGTTGCGCTACAACATCGGTGATGAAGCCCGGCTGCTCAGCTTTCCCGAGATGATGGAGCTGCTCAGGCCCTTCCCCAAGGTGGCGGCGAAGGCGAAGAAGGCCTTCCGGGCCCAACGGATGCGCCTGCCCTTCCTGCTCCTCTTCGGCCGTTCCGATGCCACCGTCTCCTACATGGGGGCCAATATCTACCCCCTCGATGTGGAGAACGGGCTCTATGGTTCGGAGAAGTACGCTCCGCTGATCGACACCTTCCGCACCGAACTGGTGGAGATCGGGGAGCTGGAACAACGTCCCACCATCCACGTCCAACTCCGGGAGGCTTCCCGCCTGCCTCCGGGTGGGTTCGGGGACGCAGAGCGGGAGGAGATGTCCAGGCAGCTGCAGGAGGGGGTGGTGGCACACCTCAGGACCGTGTCCCGGGATTTCCTTTCCTCAGTGGAGGAGGATCCCAGTGCCGCGGATATCCGGGTGGAGATCCATGATTTCGGTGCCGGCCCCTTCGCCGGGGATCAGAACAAGATCAAGAACACCTACCTGATGAAAGGCCAGCGATGAGATCCAATGATTTCTCTGCCGGACCACCCCAGGCGAAGGCGGAGTGTTTCTTCCTGGGCTGCAACCGTTACACCAGTCCGCTGCGGATGCTGGGCCAGCTGCGACAATGGCCGCCGGTGGCCCGGGCACTCAAAAAACATCCGGGTTATCTCTGGCACCGCTCCTACTATCAGTTCCCCTTGGGCATCGGACTGATGGTCGGCTTCCAGGACCGTGACTCCCTGATGGATTTCGCCCGCACCCCGGCACACCGAAAGATCATGACCTGGCTGGTGGGTGGTGGGGACAAGGCACCTGCCAAGGGTGGTTTCATCCGGATCCTGGATGCGGAGGAATGGGGTTACACCAATGGTGTCTACCGGGCGACGGGGGAGTTGGGGATGATCCGGAACTTCAGTCCCATCGGCGATGAGGACGAGGGCCCGCCCACCGCCGGAGGCAGTGCATGAACCCCGGCGCGGCAGCGATTTCCGTGGCCCCGGTACGTGAACTCTCCGAACTGGGGGACTTCATTGACCTGCCGCTGCATCTCGGGGAGGAGTACCGCCGCAGGCATGTGCCCCTGCTGGCCACGGACATCAAGCAGTGGTTCCGGGGGCGGGGCTGGTTCCCCGGCATTGATCTGCTGCTGGCCCGGCGCGGGGGAGAGGTGGTGGGGCGTGCCATCACGCACCGTTCCGCCGCCCTGGACACCAAGCTCGGTATCCGGGCGCAGCTTTTCGGCGCCCTGGATGCCACGGACCCGGAGGTGGTCCGGGCGTTGCTTGCGGAGGTGGAGGTGCGGGGGCGGTTGGCGGGATGTTCCCAGGTGTTCGGCCCGGTGACCCCGTTGCCCAATGTCACCGGTGGGGCGGTGACGGCGGGGTTCGAGCATCCCGGTTTCATGGACACCACCTGGAATGGTCCGGCCGTCCCGGAGGCCCTCGAGGCGGCGGGTTATCAGCGTTGGGGTGAGGCGGATACCTGGGAGGTGCCGCAGATCCCGGAGGTGTCGGCCCCGACGGCGGCGGAGTGGGGGCGGGCGAGGTTGCGCTACCCGGGCCGTTTCGGCCTGGCGAAAAGGTTGCTGCCCGCGTTGAACGCCTCTTTTGAGCAGTTGCCCTACTTCACCCCGATCACTGCGGCACAGATGAAGTCCCAGACCTCCGGGCTGGAGTTGCTGATGGATCCGAAGCTGATCCCCCTGGTGGAAATCGAGGGGGAGCTGGCCTGTTTTGCGCTGGTGATCCCCGATCCGGTGGGGATTCTGCGGCGTCGTGGTGGCCGCCTGGGCCTGCCGGAGCTGCTGCGTCTGCTCAGACATCGTCCGAAGGATGCGGTCCTGATCATCCAGGGCACCCTGCCGGAGTACCAGGGTCAGGGGTTGCTGTCCCTGCTGACCCGGCAGCTCTACGCCAATCTGCGGGCCGGTGGTTATCGGCAACTGCGGGTGACTTTCATCGGCCGGGACA
This sequence comes from Corynebacterium occultum, assembly GCF_009734425.1. Classification (NCBI taxonomy): domain Bacteria; kingdom Bacillati; phylum Actinomycetota; class Actinomycetes; order Mycobacteriales; family Corynebacteriaceae; genus Corynebacterium; species Corynebacterium occultum. The sequence goes on along the minus strand of NZ_CP046455.1, from coordinate 2,171,474 downwards.
ACCCCGCCTCGGCCAGGGTCTTTGAGAAGGCCGGTGGGCATCGGCTGCACGCCATCAGTTTCTACCGGAGGGAGCTGAGCTGATGGAGCAGCTTATCGACGCCGCGATCACCCTGGCGGGGCGCGCCCCCTCCGCGCACAACACCCAGCCCTGGGCGGTGGAACAGGAGGGGGAGAAGGTGCGGCTCAGGGTGGATCCGGCACGTACCCTGCCCCTGGCGGACCCCACCCACCAGGACACCGTGCTGGGTCTGGGTGCCTGGGTGGAGGCCTTCGCCATCGCCCTGCAACGCGAACTTTGCCTGCAGGTGTCCGGCCGGGGTGCAGCGCTGGTGGTGGAGATCCAGGTGGGGCCGGAACCCTACCGGGATTTCACTCCCCGGGAGGTGGCCGCCCGACAGGTTGACCGGGGCAGGTTGGTCAAGGATGAGGTGTCGCTGCATCATGCCCTGGAGAATTTCGGACTCTTGGCCACCACCGCGGTGGCGCAGATGATGGGGGAGCGGACCTGGCGGAAACTGCATAACCGGACCGCACTGGATATCGCACGTACCCCGGAAATCCTGGCGGAGACAGTGTCCTGGCTCCGGCTGGACCCCACCGATCCTGCCTACCACCGGGATGGTCTCAACGCTGACTGTCTGCGGATATCCCCCGGCCTGGCACGGCTGGGGCGGAGGCTGTTGAATTCCCCGGGGCTGCGGCGCACCGCCGGGGTCTGGCAGCCCCTGCTGGCGCGGTTGTATTACAGCCGGAGCCTGCGGCCACCCAGTCGGGTGGTGCTCTGCGCGGGGGACACCACCGACCCGGCTGCCCTGATTGAATGTGGCCGGGATCTGCTGCGCTGCTGGCTGCTGCTGGCCAGGGCGGGACTGCGGGTGTCGGTGAACTCGGAGATCAAGGACAACCCGGACACCGCCGCAAAACTCCCACCCGGTGCTTTCGCGGTGTTCAGCGTGGGGGTCTCCACCACCAGGGTGCCCTGGAGTTCCCGGCTCCAAGACCCGGGACGCGGGTGACACCGCCCCGCTGAATCAGGCCTGGTCCAGGGCCGCGGCGATCCGATCCACCGCCACCTCCAGGTTCTCCCTGGAGGTGGCGAAGTTCAACCGTGCCCAACCCTCACCACCGGGGCCGAAGGTCACACCCTCATTGAAGGCAACCTTGGCATTGCGACGCAACCAGGCGGCCGGCATCTCCCGGTCCGGGATGGCGGTCTCCGAGAAATCCAGGAACATCAGGTAGGTGGCCTTGGGGTTGGTGGTTTTAATCCCCGGGATCCGCTTCGGCAGGTTCTCCACCAGCCAGTCCCGGTTGGCACGCAGATAATCCAGCTGCTCATGCAGGAACTCCCGACCCTGGTTGTAACAGGCGGTGGCAGCGAAAACGCCCAGAGTTCCGGTACCGTCCTTAATCACGCCATTCAACGCCCGCCAGGCCTTCACATCCTCATCATTGGAGAAGATCATCTGGGCACATTTCAGGCCCGCGATATTCCACGCCTTGGAGGTGGCGGTGACGGTGATGCACACCTTGGCAGCCAGCTCCGAGATGCTGGCGGCCGGCAGATGCGGACCTTCATACTGCAGCGGGGCATGGATCTCATCCACCATCAGACGGGCATCATAACGATCCGCCAGGGCCACCAGCTCATGCAGGAACTCCTCGGTGTAGGTGTATCCCAGCGGATTATGCGGGGAGCACAACACCAGGGAACCGGCACCATCAGCGAACTCCCGTTCCACCTCCGCCAGATCCAACCCATCGAAAGCGTCAATGAAGACCATCTCCCGGTCGGCGGCCTCCGGCAGATCCAGGAAAGGCATGTACGCCGGGGTCGGAATGATCACCTTCGACCCGGGGCGGGTCAGATACTTGATGCCCAGCAGCAGCCCACGCACCACATCCGGGACCGCGAAGATGCGCGCCGGGTCCGGCCGCCAACCGAACTCATCGGCGTAGAAATCGGAGAGGGCGTGCTGCATATCGTCATTGGCGGGGGTGTAACCGAAGGACTCCCGTTCCACCGCCGCCCGGATCTCATCCATCACCGCTTCGCAGGTGGTGAAATCGGATTCGGCGATGAACATGGGGAGCACGTCATCCTCATAGACCGTCCACTTACGGGTCTGCCGGTTCTTCAGTACTTCAAGAGAGGGGATCTGCATGACCACCAGTCTAGTAATCAACCCGCGGCATGACGGATTTGATTCACTGCTGGTGCAGTTCCTCTTCTTCCTCTTCGTGGTGATCGATCCCATCCGCCATGAAACCGAACTGCTTCAGGCGCCTGCGGTCCGCGGCATCGGTGGAGGCCGTCAGGGCGAGGAGCTGGGCATAAATACCACCGGAGGTCGCCAGCTCAGCGGGGGAGCCGACCTCACCCACCCTGCCGTCCTGCAGGGTGACAATGAGATCGACATCCGCGATCGTCGATAAGCGGTGCGCGATGATCAAGGTGGTGCGGTCTTCCATCAGCTCCTCCAGGCCGGCCTGCACCGCCCGTTCAGAACGAGTGTCCAGGGCGGAGGTCGCCTCATCAAGCACCAGCACCGGGGCATCCTTGAGCATGGCGCGGGCCACTGCCACGCGCTGCTTCTGTCCGCCGGACAGGCGCAGACCACGCTCACCGATGATGGTGTCATAGCCCTCCGGGAAGGCCATGATGAAACCGTGGGCATTGGCCCGCTTTGCGACGTCGATGACCTCGGCCTCGCTGGCATCGGGACGGCCGTAGGCGATATTTTCCCGGATCGACCCGGAAAACAGGCTCGCATCCTGGAAGACCACACCCACACTGGCGCGCAGCTCCGCCGCGGAAAGCTCAGCAATATCGCGGCCACAGATCTGCAACACCCCGGCGCTGGGGCGATACAGGCCCAACAGCAGATTCACCAGGGTGGACTTGCCACCACCGGACTCACCGACCAGGGCGATCCGCTGTCCCCGGTTGGCCTGGAAGGACACCTCCCGGATCACGGGCTCACCCCGGTTGTACTCGAAGGAGACATCCTCGAAGCTGATCACCGGATCCCCCGGCGGCAACGGGGCAGGGGTCTGATCCGCAAGATTCGGGGTTCCCGAAACCTGGGTGGTGGCCACCAGCTGGGCGTTGGCGGTGGGCTCAAACTCCTCCTCCATCACCTTGAAATAGTCCTTGGAACCGGCCACCGCCCGCTGCGCGGCATCCACCAGGAAACTGAGCATGAACACCGGCTGCTTGGCCATGTTCACCAGGGTCAGCAACAACACCATGTCACCCAGGCTGAAATAGCCGTGCAGGGTGCGGTAGAAGAGCACCAGATAAATACCGAAGAAGACGATGTTCATCGCCCCGCCACGCAGGAAATCCATCCAGTGCCAATAGCGGGACTGCCGCCGGGTGGTTTCCACCGTGGCGCCATAACGCCTGCCGAAGCTGGCCAGCTCCCGGACCTCCGCGACAAAGGACTTAACCACCTTGACCTGGCCGACGACCTCGGCGAAACGGCCGCCCGCCAGATCCACCTGCTCATTCTTCTCCGCCTCCAGGGCCTGCCACTTCACACTCGTCTTGGCGGTCAACCACATGTAGAGCGGGAAGATCAGGGCCAGCAGGATCGTCAGCGGCCAATAGTAGAAGGCGGTGATCACCATCACCGCACCCACCGTGATCACCATCGGGAAGAAGTTATTCGACACGGACTGCAGAAACTGGGTGATCGAGGTGATCGAACGATCCAGCCGGGCAATGATCGTGCCGGTGGAAGCGTTGTCATAGTAACGCTGCGGCAATGCCAGCAATTTGGCGTAATAGCGGGTGGAGAGGATCTGCCGCATCCGGGAGGCCATCACATCACCGATATAACCGCCGATATTGCTCATCAGCGTATTCGCCAGATCAGCCACCAACAGGCCCGCCGCCAGAACAACAATGGTGCGGGTCACCGCCGCAGCGGTGGTCTCCCCGCTGACCGCGGAAACAATGGTGTCAGTGGCTTCCCGGAGGATGAAGGGAGAGACCAGTCCCAGGGCAGCCACCAGAATGGAGCTTAAGATCACCCCCACATAGAAGGGCCATAAAGCAGAGGCACTACGCAGAATCCGTGCCAGAGAGCTCAAGGAATCAACCTTCCTGAAGTTTTCGGAGCACGGGCTGGTGCTCCCTCATGAAAATGTGATTATGCCATGGGCTCATAAGCCCGACACCTCCGCTAAGATAACGCCGGTAGAAGCTGGCGACCCCGCGGGCGAAACCCTGGGGAGCGCAGACCGAGACCCTCGGTACTCTTTTCCTTCCAGCGTCCGAGTCCCCCGCACGCTCCGAAACAGAAAGGACTCAACTCCAGTGAAGTTGAACCGACTGCTCGCCACTGCCACCGCGTCCTCGCTGCTCTTCCTCATCGGCTGCTCATCGGAGGAGGACCCCACCGGAGCAGAAGGTCTTGACGCAAGCTCCACCGCGGCAGCCCAACAAACCTTTGAACCCACCCCGGCTGACCCCATCTCCACCGATGACCTCAGCGAAACCCTCGTCGACCCCGGACTGAACGTGGAATGGACCATGTACGGGGCCAGCGTGGCACCCATGACCGGAGATGTGGTCATCCACGTCCGGATGAAGAACCTCAATGATGTCCCGGTGCCCCCGGACGTCATCGAAGGCCCCACCCTGTACGTCAACAACAATGGCACCCGCACCGAGATCGACCGGGTCAGCGATGACACCACCGAAATGTCCACCGGCCTGGACCTGCCCCTGGGTGTCGGTGCGACCACCAACCTGCAGTACGTCTTCGACACCACCACCGGCATGATCTGGGACGCTGAATTCCAGATCGGCAACGTCACCTTCGAAGGCGACCTCTTCTTCTAGGAAACCCGAGGGGCGGGGCCACCCCGGGGGTGGGGGAAACACCCCAAGGGGGAACCACAACCAGATCAGCACAGTCGGAATGTGGTGAGTACGACTGCCGGGAGCGTGACCGTGGGGGGACAACCCCCTGGGAAAGCGAGCTGGCAGGCGGACCACACACACACATATCCACATCATGCGGCAACCGCCTCCGGGACTGGGCGACACCACACACGATGAAGCCACCCAACGGGGCGTTCCGACATGCAGGTAATGGGGGTTACTTGAATGCACCTCGCTGATCTCAGCCGCACCCGACAGTCGTATTCCATCTCATCCATCTCACTCATCACCGCCCTGTTGCTGAGCGCACTGCTCTGCGTCTCCTGCGGCACCATCCCGGTCGCCGACGGAGAAACAGACACCCACCCAGCAGCGGGCAGCGAAACTGAGATGGCGGCGGAAACGGAACCGGAAACCACGGCACCGCTGATCGTGCTGGGGGAATTTGAGGGAGAGAGCGACACTTTCGACCTCTTCGACCCCTGCACGGAAATCCCCTGGGAGGTGTACCAGAAGGTGGGGTTTGTGGAGAGAGTGGGGGAGCCTTTTTATGATCTAGGGCTCTCTTCATCCTGCTCTCTTAAATCGCCCGCTGAGCAGGGACGCTTTGCGATGGTGAGGATTACGGGGGACAAAGTTCCTTATGACCGGATCGTGGAAACCGGATCCCTGATCGACACCACCGCAGAGTCTCGACTCCCCGGGGTCTACCACCATTGGTTGGGGTGGGAGGAAAATAGGCACTGTGCTGCCGCAATGCACACCACCCGGGGGAGGATCACGGTCAATTATTTCGACCGTGATCTGGAAGGACAGTTGGACGCGCTCTGCGCGAAAGCAAATAAGTACTTGGAAGACATCCATGAGCAGGCTGGGGGAGTCTAATGGAAATCACAATTGACACCGGATCGATTGAAAGTTCGATTGCGGAACTTGAACAGCTGGGTGATGTGGCAATGAACGCTGCCTCAACCGCCCACCAATCAACCTTGAACGGCAGTTTCTCCGGGGTTTCCGGCCTGGATCAGCTGGGTAGCGGGCATGGTGCCGTCATCACCGGTGGGCCGGGATCCGCGGTTGATGTGCTCAACTCCTATGCGGAGCAGATCCAGTGGCTGGGTGAGGCGCTCAAGGCCAGCTACACGGCGTTGACCGGGCAGAACACCTATGTCGGCCGGGGAATGGACATCGCTGATGAGGGCGGTGCAGTGGGTGCGGATGGTGTCAGCTTCCCGCAGCGTCCGATGCCCCGCTTCGAGAACTTCAGTTTCACCCCACCGGTGGTGACACCGGCGATGTCCATCGACCAGTTGGCGGCGGAGTTCTCGGCCACCAATATCGGTGCCGCCATCACAGCGGCGGCAACCTGGAAACAGCTTTCCACCTCAGTGGCGCAGGTCGCGGCGGGACTGCATGGGGTGGCGGGGAGGTTGGCCGCCGAGAACTCCGGGGATGTGATCACCGCGGCCGCCGAGAAAATCTCTGCGGTGGCCGCAGCGGGGGACACCTTTGCGGCGAATTCGGCGGTGATGACCACTTCGGTCCAGCAGTTGGCCGCGATCAAGAGCCAGGGTGCGGTGCAGGTGAACATGGCACGTTCCGCCCTGGCGGCCATTGTGGAACCGGTGGAGAAGATGGCTGCGGAGCGGGCTTTCCTGGTTGCTTTCCCGGCGAGTTTCTCCCCATCGGTGGTCACCGGGGTGCCGCCGATCCGGAATCTGATGTCGATGGATGGTGGGACTGGTGGTGGCGGGGAGATCGCCTTGGGAATGGACAGTGTGGCCGGTGATGGTCCTGTCCAGAGCACGGGCCTGAATCCCGCGGGTGCAGCTGCCAGCACCTCGGCGGCTTTCGAATCGGTGGGTGGTGGCAGTCAGTTCAGCACTGTGGAGAGTGGACTCAGCCAGTTGTCCCGGGTGGGGCATAATGCCTCCGAACTCAATAGTTTCGGGGCCGCTGATGAACTGGGAACCTTCAGTGCTGGTCTGGGTTCACCGTTGGCTTCCCCGATGAGCAACCTGGGTGGCATTCCGGGTGCGGCCCCCGGCGCAGGCAGCCAGGGTGCGTTCCCCGGGATCAATGCCGCCCTGGGGATGTCTCCGCTGGGTTCCCCGAAGTTCGGCGCAGCAGTCAGCACTCCCGGTACCGGCTCGGTCGGCGGGCTCCGCGGTGGGGCATCCAACCCCGGTGGGATCAACCCATCTGCGGCACTGCGGGGAAACTTTTCTCCGCTGCCCGCCCCGAATTTCACCTCCCCGACGTTGCCGGGCGGAAACCCGGGTTCCGGCCGGATTCCGGGTGTCCTGCCGGCCACCGGTTTGCCGACCACAGCTCTTCCCGGTGGTGGGTCTGGCCCTTCCTTTAATACGCTCTCCGGTGGTGCCCCTGGAATCTCAGGGGTTTCCGGGACCCCGACAGGTGGCATGGGTGCACCGATGATGGGTGGGATGGGTGCGCCAGGGCAGAACGGTGCCCAGAACAACCCCCTTACCCGTCCTGGTGTGGGCGGTGTCAGCGGCAATTCCCGCCTCACCTCCGGTGGTCTCAATGGCCCAGGTGGCACGGGGGGAGCTCCCCGCCTCAGCCACAGTGCTGCCCCGGGCTCGGTCGCAGGCCCCGGTGGGGCCGGTGCTGGTGCCCGCCCTGCGCTACCCGGTAGCGGAGCTGTTTCCGGTGATCCCCACCAGGCCCGTGGCCTCTCGGGGACCGGCGCCGGCAGTGGCATGGGTTCCGCCCACGCCAACGGCAACGTCAGCCCCGGCAGTAATGCCGGTGCCCATGCAGGCGGAACCCAGCAGGGCGCGCGGGGTGCGGGGTCAGCCACTGGGCGGGGGATGATGCCGATGATGGGTTCCCAGATGGGTGGGGCCCAAGGCAACCAGGGAAAGCCCAGCAAGGTGCGGACCGTGACCAGCGCCGTGGAGGAAGAGGGAAATATAGCGGATCTGCTGGGGGAACGCAGCCCGGTGGTGCCTGGAGTGATTGGGGCCTGGGTGCGAAATTAGAGTAGCCTTGAATGCATGAATCAGGACGTTGAACTGGTCGTTTTAGCCGATGAAAATGGCAACCCGGCTGGCACTGCCCTCAAGGCCACCATCCACACCGCTGACACACCGCTGCACTTCGCCTTCTCCAACTATCTGCTCGATGATCGTGGCAGGGTGTTGATGACCCGTCGCGCGTTGAGCAAGATCACCTGGCCGGGAGTCTGGACCAACAGTTTCTGTGGCCACCCCGGCCCGGGTGAATCCAATGAGGATGCGGTGCGTCGTCGGGCCGTCACCGAGGTGGGTCTGCCGGCGGAGTCGATCCTGGAGATCACCGCGATCCTCCCCGAGTTTCAGTACCGGGCGGTGGATTCCACCGGCATCGTGGAGTGGGAGATCTGCCCGGTTCACATCAGCCGTCTGGCACCCGGTCACCGTCCGGAGCCGAACCCGGAGGAGATCGACTCCTTCGACTGGATCGAACCGGCCGAGCTTTTCGCTGCGGTGGATGCCGCTCCCTTCGCCTTCAGCTCCTGGCTGGTGGAGCAGCTCAGTGACCAGAACCTGCGGCTGGCACTGACTGAGGCTTCCGCCAACCTGGCCACTGAGGAACTCAGCTAGCACAAGCTCAGCCCAGTAAGTTGCGCACCGCCCTGAGGGGGATATCCACCCACTCGGGGCGGTGGTCTATTTCATAGGCGACCTCATAAAGCGCCTTGTCCAGCACATAGGCGGACAGCAGCGGGGAGGCGGAGATCCCATAGCCTTCCAGCAGAGCTTCGGCGGACTGCTCCACCCAGGTGTGTGGGGCCTTGCCGTGGGCTGCCGCATAGTCCAGAGAGCGCAGCAGCCCGGCAATATCGCGGAGTGGGGAACCAGGGAGGCGGCGCTGCGCCAGGGGCCGGTCGGGTTCCCCCTCGAAGTCGATGAGCAGATACTCCTCCTCCGCCCGCAGGATCTGACCCAGGTGCAGGTCACCGTGGATACGTTGGATCGGGGTGGTACCAGGTTCCAGGTCACGGTAGAACTCCCGTGCCGCGGCCTCAAATTCCTTCAGCACCGGGGCTCTGCCCACCAGGCTGTCCAACCGTTCCTCCAATTCCCGGGCCAGTTCTGAAACTTCCCTCTGCTGCACCGGGAAAGCTTCGGCCAGGGCATGGTGCACCTTCCTGGTGGCTTCACCGATCAGGGCGGATTCCGGGGCGAAGGAGGCGTTGATGTGGGTGAACCCCAGGGCGTAATGCCAGCCGTCGACAGCATCGGGGACATATTCCTGGATCATCGCCAGCACATAGTCCTCACCTTCCAACTCAGCAGTGATCCAACCGCTGAGGGGGGCGATATTGGGGCAGTCGGGGATGGCGCGGAGCAGTTCCACATCAGGGTTGGTGCCGGGCTCGAGTTTGCGGAAGTACTTGATGATCACCTCGTCGCCGGTGTCATCCCCGAAGACCAGGGAGGTGTTGGACTGCTCGCCGGAATGTTCCCGGCCCCGCAGACCTGCCAGCTGCTCGGCACTGCCGTGGAGTTCACCCAACCCGGCTGGGGTGCCGCTGGCCAGGGCCTGACCCAGTTCGGTGGCCGAGTCGGCCAGGACATCGCGGTCCGCGGCGTCGATAAGCAGCTGGTAGAGGGAGCTGCGATCACCGTGATGCACCTGGGCCACAACGTGGCGGTGGCCCAGGGCCGGGGCTTCATGCCGGATCTCCACCCCGGTGATCTCTTCAGATTTTGAGCCGTAGAAACGTGCCTTTTCGAGCATGTCCTTCAGGGTGTCCATGATCCGCTCCCGTCTTCGCAGCTGTTTTCTCCACCCTAGAACAGTGCGGCCCGAAGATCAGCCCCAAAAAATCCGGCCCGGACATTCAGCGGAAAGTGGAGCGCACCATCTCCAGGGGATCGGAGACCAGTTCAAAACCGGCACCCGGCTCACTGATGTTCAGGCGCTGAGCCACCCGGCCCTGCGCCGGGGAGTAGGCACTCCACCCCGGCAACTCACCCCGGATGAAACGCAGGGCATCCAGGTGCAGCAGTTGCGCCACCTCCCGGACTCTGGGATCCGCAGCACGCGGACCCTCACCCAGATTGTGGAAGAGCAGTGGCACATCCCGGCTGTGCAGCGCCGGATCCTGCGCCGTGCCGGCATACTCCCGCAACCACACCGGCCCCGGCGCGTCTTCGGCGGCCCTGGCCACCCAGCGGCGGATCAGGGAATCGCTGAGGAATTGGCGGGCCAGGACCTCCGCCGGGATCTGTTCCTTCGCCTGTTTCAGATAATCACCGGGGCTTGCCAACCCCATCATTTTGCCCATGGTGCGCACCCCGGTGATGGCAGCTAAAGGTCCGGCTGCGTCGACGCGCCGGCCCACCTGATGGTGGTGGAATTCTTCCCGGGTGGTGCTCAACAGGATGGGGATATCGCTGAGCTCAGCGCCTTCGAAGAGAGCGGGTCCCAACGCCATGTCGGTGATGTGGCGGTTGCGGAAACGTCGGTAACCCCGGGAGAGCACCGCCGGGGAGGTTTCGCTGAGGGTGCTGCGGATGATGGGCTTGCCCAGGGCGGCCCGCAGCGAACCTTTACGCTGCTCGAAGGTCTGGCGGGGGAACGCCGGGGACATGGCCATGACGCGGCGGAATTCCCCCCGGAAGTGATCACGGCGCGTCAACCAGAGGGCGATGCCGGCCCCGGCGGATTGCCCGGCGAGAGTGACGTTGGTGGGGTCACCACCGAATTCCTCGATATTGCGCTGCACCCATTTCAGGCCGTGGAGGACATCATCGACCCCGCGGTAGTGGTCGACCACATCATCATGGAAGCGGATGAATCCCGGCAGCCCCAGACGGTAACCCAGGGTCACGGTGACCACCCCGGCACGTGCGAAGGCGTCACCCTGGGTGCGGGGGTCCTCATGGGAGCCGGTTTCATAGCGGCCACCGTGGATGTAGACCAGGACGGGCAGGTCCGCGCCGGGTGGGGTGCCGGTGGGGACGGTGACGGAGAGTGCGACGGCCCCGGGGTCGGCGTCGAGGGCGTCGATACGCGCGGCGGGGCTGAGTTCCGAGTCCCCGAAAATGCGGTATTGGAGGTGACGGATGGAGCGGAAGTGGGTGACTTCCTGCTCCGCCACCCCGAGGATGCTTCCGGCCTCGCAGTTGAGTTTCACGACTTCTCCCATGGTGCAGACTCTAGCAAGGTGGCCACGGCTACCATGGCTTGATATGAGTGATCAGAATCCGCTTCTCAGTCCTTCCGTCCTGCCTTATCTGCTGCCGGACTTCGCCGCGATCAGGGTGGAGCATTTCCTGCCCGCCTTTGAGGCTGCCCTGGCCGAGCATGACCGCGAGATCGCCGCGATCCTTGAGCAGGCCACGCCGGACTGGGAGAACACCGTGGAGGCCCTGGAGAAGGCCGGCCAGGCCCTGAGCCGGGTGTCGGCTGTGTTCTTCAACCTGCAGGGCACCGATTCCAGTCCGGAGTTCGATGAGATCGCCGGGGAGGTGGTTCCGCAGCTGTCCGCCCATTCGGACCGGATCTACCAGAACCCGGAGCTCTACGCCCGCCTGAAGGCGCTCACACCCCCAGCAGATGAGGAGTCCACCCGGCTGCATGAACACCTGCTGCGTGCTTTCCGACGCCGGGGTGCGGATCTCGACGAGGCCGGCAAGGCCCGGCTCAGTGAGGTGAACCAGCGGTTGTCGGTGTTGTCGGAGAACTTCGGCCGCAACCTGCTGGCAGATACCCGGGAACTTGCGGTCCGTTTCGATTCCGCTGCGGAACTGGCCGGTCTGGGTGAGGGCCGGATTGCTGCGGCCGCCGCCTACGCCGAGGAGACCGGGGTGGCGGGGTGGGTGCTGCCCCTGGAGCTGCCTACCGTGCAGTCCGCCCAGTCCGACCTGGATGAGCCGGCTTCCCGGGCGAAGCTTTATGAGGCTTCCCAGCGACGCGGTGAGGAGAAGAACCTGGCGGTGCTCCTGGAGACGGTGCGCCTGCGCGCTGAGCGGGCCCGCCTGCTGGGTTATGGGACCCATGCCGACTATGTGATTGAGGAGGAGACCGCCGGTAGCGCTGCCGCCGCCCGGGAACTGCTCTTCGACCTTTCCCCGGCGGCTGCCGCCAATGCCGCCGGTGAGCATAAACTGCTCACCGAGGCGGCCGCGGAAAAGGATGAGGAGGTCGCTGCCGCGGACTGGTCCTATTGGGAGAACAAGGTCCGGGAACGGGACTTCAACCTCGACACTGATCAGCTGCGCCAGTACTTCCCGTTGGATCAGGTGCTGCGGGATGGGGTCTTCTACGCTGCGCAGCGTCTCTACGGCATCCAGGTCACCCTGCGGGAGGATCTGCAGGGCTATGCCGAGGGAGTGCAGGTCTGGGAGGTCAGCGAGGCCGATGGTGAGGGCATCGGTTTATTGCTCACCGACTACTTCGGCCGCCCCAGCAAGCGGGGTGGCGCCTGGATGAGTTCCTTTGTCCGCCAGTCCCAGCTGTTGGGCACCAAACCGGTGGTGGTCAACGTCATGGGCATCACCAGGCCGAGTGATGGTTCCCAGCCGCTGCTGAGCATCGATGAAGTGACCACCCTCTTCCACGAATTCGGCCATGCCCTGCACGGTCTGCTCTCTGATGTGCGTTACCCCAGCTTCTCCGGGACCTCCGTTCCCCGTGACTATGTGGAGTTCCCCTCCCAGATCAATGAGAACTGGGCTTTCGACCCGGCGGTGGTGCGCAACTATGCTCGCCATGTGGACAGCGGTGAGATCATCCCCGGTGAGCTTCTCGACGCCGTGGAAGCCGCCCGCCAGTTCGGGCAGGGTTTCGCCACCTCGGAGTACCTGGCCGCCGCCATCATCGATCTGGCCTGGCATTCCCTGAGCCCCGAAGAGGTGGCTGAGGTCGGGGATGACCTGGCCGCGGTGGCAGCTTTTGAGGAGCGGGCCCTGAAGGAGGCCGGCCTGGTGGTGGAGGATCTTGCCCCGCGTTACCGCTCCACCTACTTCAACCACATCTTCGCCGGTGGCTACTCCGCCGGCTACTACTCCTACCTCTGGGCTGAGGCGCTGGATGCCGATGGTTTCGACTGGTTCCGGGGCTCCGGTGCTGCCGGGGAGCAGGCCGCTGAGGAAACGGTGCGTCGCACCGGGCAGCTTTTCCGGGAGCTGGTGCTTTCCCAGGGGGCTGCCCGTGACTTCAGTGGTGCTTTCGAGGAGCTGCGCGGCCGGGCCAAGGATGTGGGCCCCCTGCTGCGTCGTCGTGGTCTGGCCGGGGCGGCATGATTGACTGGATCACCCAGACCCTGACGCTGTCCCCGCTCTGGGTGCAGGCCCTGGTGGTTTTCGCGGTGGTGCTGCCGTTGTGTTCGCTGCTGGCGCTGGTGCTGATCCGGGTGCTGGATGTGCTGGTGGGGCAGGTCAAGCGAGTATTCTCCCGTTCCGGCAAGCGCGGAATCGGTGAAGTGGCTTCCGCGTCATAGAATAAGGGCTATCAACCGCAAAGGAATTGGAAGTTATGGCTAATCCCGAGGAACTCCGCAAGCAGGACCAACAGCTGCCCAGACAGAAGCGCAAATACCCGCAGTCCCGGGTCACCCAGGCCTTGGGGTTGCTGCTGGTGCTCGTGCTGGTGGCCTGGCTGGTCACCCTTTTCTAGGGGTCGTCCCCCCTGGGCAAGCAGCTGAACAAGGTCACGGACCGCGGCACCCCCCTCTCCTGGTAGGTGGGAGGGGGGAGTGTCGCGGTCCGTTGCTTTTTCGTGTTTCCCGGGTTTTCCCGGTGGCGGGATATGGCAGGAGGGGCTGATGAGGGGCACCGCTTCCAGGGGGATCTCCTGGGAGAAAGCAGAAGCGCCCCCCTTTGCGGCTGCGGGAAAATTAGGACTGTTTCCAACAGGGGTAATAGGGGGGCGCTCTACTTAGGGGTGGGGCCGCAAACCTGGGCGGCCCAACCCTTTTTAGTTCTTCCGGGGGCGTTTCGAAGCCTCGGCGACCGGGGCGAAGAGCTCGGCTTCGGCCAGATCCTCCAGCAGCACGGCCGTGCCCTCACCATCGCAGAGGGGGACACACCAGTTGGGGTAGAGATCCTTGGTGGTACCCGGCTGGTTCTGGGTGCGGCGGTCGCCCACCAGGTCCACCAGGGAGGTGCAGGTCAGTGCGGAGGGGGTGCCGGCGATGTGGCGGTGCAGACCAACCAGCAGATCCCTGGTCTTCCCGCGCTCATCACGCTGTGCGCCCTTGAAGCTGCGGCCTTCCAGCTCAGTGCCCCTGAAGCCACCGTTGTCGGCGATGCGATCCAGGATCTCGTTCTGCCAGGTGAGGTCCTCGGCATCTTCGTCCGCAGCATCCGTGGTCAGCACACCGAGACGCTCACGCAGCTCGATGTGCTCACCCTCGAGGTAACCGGCGGAGGGCGGCAGGTCGTGGGTGTTCACGGAAGACAGTGCCAGGGGGCGATATTCCCCCTGCTGGCGGGGGCCGCCGATGCTGGGGGAGTGCTCGAACCAGAGGATGGAGGTGCCCATGATGCCGCGCTCGGCGAGCACATCCTGCACCCAGGGTTCGAAGGTTCCCATGTCCTCCCCGACGACCACGGCACCAGCCCGCTCCGCCTCAAGCGCGAGGATCCCGACCAGGGCCTCATGATCGTAGGTGACATAGGTGCCGGTCGAGGGGGGCTGCATCCGCGGCATCCAGAAGAGGCGGAAGAGCCCCAGGATATGGTCCACGCGGATACCACCGGAGTGTCGCAACACGGTGCGCAGCAGGTTACGCCAGGGAAGGTAGCCTGCCTCGGCCAGCTTCTCCGGATGCCAGGGCGGCTGGGACCAGTCCTGGCCCTGCTGGTTATAGGGATCCGGTGGGGCACCCACCGAAGCATCGGGGGCGAGGACCTCAACAAGGTTGTTGGCGTCGGCACCACCGGGGTGGACACCGACCGCCAGGTCAGCCATCACACCGATGCTCATCCCGGCTTCAATGGCGCGCCGCTGCGCTGCGGCGAGCTGCTCATCGCAGAGGAACTGCAGCCACATGTAGAAATCGGCGAGTTCATCCACCTCAGGTGTGATCTGGTGGGCACTGAACTCCTGGACGTTGATCTCCTGCTGGGCGCACCAACGGGCGAAGTCCACCAGGCCCTGACCCTCACGCTTCTTGAAGGCCAGGTAGGCCTCGGCGCGTTCCCTGGTCCGCGGCAGGGCATAAAGCTCGCGCAGGACCTGCAGCTTCGCCTCATAGACCGGATTGCGTTCGATGATCTCCGCGCTGGAGTTGAGTTCCCGGAACCCCCGGGCCAGCTCCTCCACCTCGGCGCGCAAGGCCTTGTCCAGCATCACCAGCTCCGGCACATCCTCGATGCGCAGGTAGATGGGGTTGATGAAGCGGCGGGTGGTCGGCAGATAGGGGGAGTCCTCCGCCGGGGGGAAGGGCTCGGCGGCATGCATCGGATTGATGAGGAGGAAGTCAGCCTCGGCCTTTTCCGCCACGATCTCAGCCAGGGACCCCAGATCATGGAAATCGCCCATGCCCCAGGAATCCCGGGAACGCACCGAGTAGATCTGCGCCATCACACCGGTGGCCGGGGACGCCAGGTAACGGTCGGTGGTGGACAGGCGTGCCGGGGTGATGATCAGCCCACATTCGGTGTCCACACCCTCGGACTCCAACTGGATGCGGTGCCAACCCAGGGGCAGTTCCGCCGGCAGCTGGAAACTCGCCTCACCCCAGACCACCCCATCCACCTCGCGGGGCGGGGTCCAGTTCTCCACCTGGGTGGGGCTCAGGATCTCCCCGTCCTCCAGGATGATGCGGACCTCGGCGGGGGCACCATCATGGACGTGGACACTGAAGCTCTTCTGCTCACCGGCCACCGCCACCACACAGGCGGGCAGTGGGCGGGTGGCGGCCAGCTCCTCACGGTGTTTCAAAGCCGCACGCAGCATGGCCTCATCGACCGGGGTGTCCGCCTCGCCGAGCTCGACACCGAGGGCCCGCAGAATCTTGAGCAGGGTGTCCTCGGACACGATGACCTGCTCGCCGCTGCTGGCCCAGTACTCGGTGGCCACACCGTGTACGGTGGCCAGTTCCCTCAACGCATCGTGGTAAGTCACAAGGGGTGATTCTGCCATTAACCACCCGCTCCTGCTCCCCTAATTGAATATGAGGGGGTGGTTACTCCGGACCAGGGCGGGAAAGGCCGGTAGATTCTGGGGTGAGCGTCACATTCCTTCCCCCCTGGGACCGACCCCAGGTGTGCTCGAGATCAGGTGTCTTCCCGGGAAACCTCAGGTCGGGGAGAGGGACGCGGTGGCGCACTCCCTAAACTTCCAAGAACACCCGTCCCAGACCAGACCAGCTCTTCAGTGATCCCCCAAGAAAGCGAGAAAACCGTGCAGGAGACCCACAGCCCGGCGAACTTCGAGGTCAAGGAGGGGGAAAGCTGTCTGACCGCACTGCTGGACAGTGCCAAGGCACGCCCCTACGGTGTGCTCTTCACCCGGCCCAGGAACTATGAGTGGGTCAATGTCACCGCGGAGGATTTCCGCCGGGAGATCTACGAGGTGGCCAAGGGCCTGATCGCGAATGGGGTGCAGCACGGTGACCGCATCGCCCTGCTGTCGGCCACCCGCTATGAATGGTCCCTGCTGGACTTCGCCATCTGGGCGGTGGGCGCGGCCAGCGTCCCGATCTACCCCTCATCCTCCCTGGGACAGGTGCAGTGGATCATCGAGGATTCCGGGGCGGTGCTGGGCATCACCGAAACCCGGGAGCACACCGAAACCATGGAACTGCTGCTGCTCAATGAGTCAGGGGAGCCCCGACTCAGTGGTTCCCCCACGCAGCTCAAGCGCATCCTGGAATTGAACTCCTCGGCGATCGAGACCCTGAAGTTCGAGGGCCGGGAAATTGCCGATGCCGAGGTGGATGCCCGCATCGCGGGAACCAAGCTGGCGGACCTGGCCTCCATCGTCTACACCTCCGGCACCACCGGCCGGCCCAAGGGCTGCGAACTGACGCACAGCAACTGGCTCCACCAGATCCGAGGCCTGCTGACCCACCCCATCGGTGGGATCGCGGTGCCCGGCACCCGGGTGGTCACCTACCTGCCGATGGCACACGTTCTGGCCCGTGCGGTCTCCCTGGCCGTGGCCATCGGTGGTTCCACCCAGTCCCACTGGTCGGACACCTCCACCCTGACCGTGGAGCTGCAGCGATCCCATCCGAACCTGCTGCTGGGTGTGCCGCGTGTCTTCGAGAAGGTACGCAACGCCGCCGCCAACAGCGCGAAGGAGGGGGGTCCGATCAAGGCCGGCATCTTCGCCCAGGCGGAGAAGACCGCCATCGAGTACTCCCATGCCATGGACACCGAGGAAGGCCCCTCGAAGGTGCTGGCGGCCAAGCGCAAGCTCTACGACAAGCTGGTCTACGGCAAGATCCGCAGCGCCATCGGCGGGGCGGTCTGGTACTGCATCACCGGTGGTTCGGCGATGAGCCCGGAACTCTCCCACTTCTTCCGCGGCATCGGCCTGCCCATCTACGAGGGTTATGGTCTGACCGAGACGGCTGCTGCGGCGGCAGTGGACTTCACCGGCCAGAAGATCGGCACCGTGGGCGAACCCCTGCCCGGCACCACCATCCGGGTGAATGATGAGGGGGAGATCCAGATCAAGGGTCCCATCGTGTTCCAGGGCTATTGGAACAATCCGGAGGCAACGGCCGCCTCCAAGGACGCCGAAGGCTGGTACAGCACCGGTGACCTGGGCATGATCCACGAGTCCGGCCACCTCCAGATCACCGGCCGCATGAAGGACCTCATCGTCACCGCCGGCGGCAAGAACGTCGCCCCCGGCCCGATGGAGGACACCCTTCGTTCCCACCCCCTGATCAGCCAGGCGGTCCTGGTCGGTGACGGCAAACCCTTCATCGGCCTGCTGCTCACCCTCGACGAGGATGCCCTCAAGCACTGGAAGCTGGACCACAATATCTCGGAGTCCACCTCCGTGAAGGAACTGGCCACCCACCCCTCCCTGCGGGCGGAGATCCAGGATGCGGTCAACGCCGCCAACCGGAATGTCTCCCAGGCGGAAGCCATCAAGCGTTTCTACATCCTCGAACGTGACCTGAGCGAGGAAGAGGGGGAGCTGACCCCCACTCTGAAGGTCAAGCGCAATGTGGTGGTGGAGCGCTATACCGAGGGCATCGAGCACATCTACAAAAAACGCCAGACGGTCTAACCACCCCACAGGCCAGTCATCGGCAGACTCGCAGGGCAGTCACCGGCAAGGGGGGAGTGGATCTCCACAACGGGACTTTAGGGAACCCCGCACCTGCCACCTGGGGGAGTGCCTCCCCGGTGCCCCGCTGTGGCGGGGCACCCTTGGGAGGGGGGTGTCGTGGGGAACTTTGGGAAGCAATCGGCGGGGCAAACCAAAAGCGCCGCAAAATTTCCTTAAAGTCACCTAGCAGAAGCGAAAAGTCTCAAGTAGAACTTGAGGGTGATCCCTAATGCGGAAGGAGCAGCCTGGATGAACAAGACGGCCGCCGAGCTGCGTCATCATGAGCTCACGCAGGAGATCTACAATATCGGCGATGAAGTCGCCGACTACCTGGAGCACATCATCGAGGCCCTGGCGGACTGGGACCGGGAACTCATCGAAGACAGCCTCCTCGAATTCACCGAAATCCTCGAAGACGCCCGCCTGGACTCCCGACGCATCACCGCCGAACTGACCGGCCTGCGACAGGCCCTGACCTCCGGGCTACGCGCCGGGACCGTGAACTTCCAGCCCGACCTGGGTGCGGTGGGCGTGGCAAAGCCAGCGGAGCTGGATACGGGCACCCTGCGCCGGGACTATCCGATCACCGCCCGCCCGGTGATCGTCCGCGAACTGACCAGGGCACTCAATGGGCGCACCGAGCAGGTCATTGAACATCTTGAGGACCTGGTGCAGTGGACCCTGCACCAGACCGCACTGGTGGCCAATGACCTCAATGCCCCCTCCCTCCCACTGGTCTACCAGCAGGTGCGCACCAGGGTGGATAGCGCGGTGGGAGCCTGGGTGGAGTCAGTCGCGGAGGAACATCCCGGTTATACCCTGGCGATGCGGGGCACGAACCCCCCGAGCTTCCTCACGGAGCGGGCCCGGGTCGACGGGATCGTCGCCAAGGTCGCGGAGAAACGTGCGGCCGCCCGCCGCGCGATCTCCGGAGGCGGCTACGCTTCCTGAGTATGGCTACCCCCTTCGGCGTCTATCTCCACGTCCCGTTCTGCACCACCCGCTGCGGATACTGCGACTTCAACACCTACACCGCCGGGGAACTCGGCAGCAGTGCCAGCCCCGAGTCCTACCTGGACGCCCTCGAGCGTGAACTCGAGATGGCGGCCGCCAAAATGGCCGCCGACGGACACCCCCCACGCAGTGCCGACACCGTCTTCATCGGCGGCGGCACCCCCTCTCTCCTGGGGGCGCAGGGGCTGAACCGGGCCCTGGCTGCGGTGCGCAACTCCTTCGGCCTGAGCGCCGGGGCCGAGGTCACCACCGAATCCAACCCCGAATCCACCTCCCCGGAATTCTTCGCCGGCCTGCTGGAAGGTGGCTTCACCCGCATTTCCCTGGGCATGCAGTCCAGCGCCCCACATGTGCTGCAGGTGCTCGAGCGCCGCCACACCCCGGGCCGCCCCGTCGCTGCCGCCAAGGAAGCCCGCCGCGCCGGTTTCGCACACGTCAACCTCGACATGATCTACGGGACCCCGACGGAAACCGATGATGATGTCCGCGCCACCCTCGACGCCGTGATCGAGGCCGATGTCGACCATGTCTCCGCCTACTCCCTGATCGTGGAGGACGGCACCGCCATGGCCCGGAAGGTGCGCCGTGGGGAACTCCCCGCACCGGATGAGGATGTGCTGGCGGATCGTTACCAGCTCATCGATGATCGTCTCCGGGCTGATGGTTTCGAATGGTATGAGGTCTCCAACTGGGCCAAGCCTGGTGGGGAATGCCAGCACAACCGCATCTACTGGGTTGACGGTGACTGGTGGGGGGCCGGCCCCGGCGCGCACTCCCACATCGGTGACTCCCGTTTCCACAACGTCAAGCACCCCGCCAGCTATGCCGAGCAGATCGCCGGTGGGCAGCTGCCGATCAAGGGCACCGAGGCGCTTAACGCGGAGGATCACCACACCGAGCAGATCATGCTGGGTATGCGCCTGCGGGAAGGTGTGCCGCGCAGCTGGTTCCGCCCCGGTGCGGATTCGGTGATCACTGATTTCATTGACCGTGGCCTGCTGCAGCTGCTGGGTGATCATCTGGCGTTGACCGAAAAGGGAAGGCTGCTTGCGGACGGCATGATCACGGATATTCTGGTGGCAGAGGAAAGCTGAGGCAATGGAGAAGTCGGCGCTCCGGTGGGATCCGCGGACAGCGGACACCTGAAGGAGAGCAGGCATTCCCCAGGAACTGGACCTCTGGGACCACGGCATTCCCGCCGGGGAGATGATTCCCGCAGGGATGGCCAGGGGGTTCCCCCAGGGCCGCATTCTTTCATTCGGAGGTTTGGAGAACATATGGTCAGCGCAACAGAAAGACGCCGCCAGGAGGTGCTGCGCGCCATCATCGCCGACTACATCGTCTCCCAGGAGCCGGTGGGTTCCAAGGCGCTGCTGGATCGCCACAAGATGAATGTCTCCTCCGCCACCATCCGCAATGACATGGCGGTGCTGGAATCGGAGGGGTTGATCGTGCAGGAGCACGCCTCCTCCGGACGGATCCCCACCGAGAAGGGTTACCGCCAATTCGTGGACTCCATCCACGAGATCAAACCACTCAGTGCCCCGGAACGTCGTGCGATCACCGGCTTTTTGGAGGAGGGGGTGGATCTGGAGGATGTGCTGCGCCGTTCGGTGCAGCTGCTCAGCCAGCTCACCCGCCAGGCCGCGATCGTGCAGCTGCCCATGCTCAATCTCTCCCGGGTCAAGCACTGTGAGGTGGTGCTGCTCTCCCCGCACCGTCTGCTGCTGGTGCTGATCACGGACACCGGCCGGGTGGACCAGCGCAATGTGGAGCTCGGGGATGGTTTCAACCCTGATGATCTGCCCCGCCTGCGCGACCTGCTCAACGCCGCCCTGGTGGGCAAGACCCTGGGTGATGCCCGCACCTCCCTGGCGGACCTGGCCCATGATGCCCCCGCTGATATCCGGGATGCGGTGGTCCGGGCCGCCAGGGTACTGGTGGAAACCCTGGTGGAACAGCCCACTGACCGTCTGATCCTGGCGGGTGCCTCCAACCTGACCCGCGGGGTGAGACATCACCCCTCCGGCCTGCCGGGGGTGCTGGAGGCCCTGGAGGAGCAGGTGGTGGTGCTCAAGCTGCTGGCCAATGTTCGTGACCTGGGGGATGTCACCGTCTCCATCGGTGAGGAGAATGAGGTGGAGCAGCTGCATTCCACCTCGGTGATCACCACCGCCTATGGTTCGGATGGTGCCGCCCTGGGTGGCCTGGGTGTGGTGGGTCCCACCTTCATGGACTATCCGGGAACTATTTCCAAGGTCTCGGCCGTTGCACGCTATGTCAGCCGGGTCCTGGCCGGCGACTAAAGTTGAGCGACTAAAGTTGAGTCAATCTTTATCAACCAGGCACCCGGGGCGTTAGAATGCTCCGGGTAGGCATGGCAAGAATTCATTGTGAGTAAAGGAAGTACGAACTAACCGTGGCTCGTGACTATTACGGCATTCTCGGCGTGGACCGCTCCGCCTCCGATCAGGAGATCAAGAAGGCTTATCGCAAGCTCGCGCGTAAGTATCATCCGGACATCAACGACACGGAGGAGGCGGCGGAGAAGTTCCGTGAGGCCTCCGTGGCACATGAGGTGCTGACCGACCCGGAGAAGCGCCGCATCGTCGACATGGGCGGTGACCCGATGGAACAGGGCGGCGGCCAACCCGGTGGTGGCTTCGGTGGAGGTGGTTTCGGGGATATCTTCGAGGCCTTCTTCGGTGGGGGCGGCGGCGGTTCCCGCGGCCCCCAGTCCCGCGTCCAGCCCGGCAATGATGCCCTGTTGCGCACCGCGATCACCCTGGAGGAGGCATACTCCGGCATCCGCAAGGAAGTCACCGTGGACACCGCCATCCTCTGTGACCACTGTCAGGGTTCCGGTTCGGAGTCCAAGGCCAAGCCCCACACCTGTGGCACCTGCCATGGTTCCGGTGAGGTGCGCGAAGTTCAGCGTTCCATTCTGGGCAATGTGATGACCACCCGCCCCTGTGGCACCTGTGGTGGTTATGGCGAGATCATCCCGGACCCCTGCACCCGTTGTAGTGGTGCCGGCCGGGTCAAGGCCCGCCGTGATCTCAGCGTCAACATCCCCGCCGGCATCAATGACGGCATGCGCATCCGCATGGCTGGTCAGGGTGAGGTCGGCCACGGTGGTGGCCCGGCCGGTGATCTCTACGTTGAGGTGGCCACCCGCCGCCACAAGATCTTCAGCCGGGAGGGTGATGATCTGCATCTGACCGTGAAGGTGCCGATGTTCGACGCCGCCCTGGGCACCGACTTCGAGGTCACCGACCTGGCCGGTGAGAAGGTCAGCGTGACCATCGAGCCGGGCACCCAGCCGGGCCAGCAGGTCCACCTGGAGGGTGAGGGCATGCCGCACCTGCGCGGCGAGGGCCGCGGCACCCTGATCGCCCATGTGGATGTGGTCATCCCCACTGAACTCGATGAGACCTCCCGGGAGCTGCTCACCCAGCTCCGGGAGCACCGCGCCGAGGCCTCCTCGGTCCGCAGCGATGACGATGGCGAGGAATCCCTCTTCAGCCGGCTGCGCAATAAGTTCCGCCGCTGATGTCACTCCCGGTCTTCCACTTCGCGGCCGAACTCCCCGGCATCGGCGATCAGGTCACCCTCGACGGCCCTGAAGGTCGGCATGCCGCCACCGTCAAACGCTTAGGTCCCGGTGAGCTGCTGAAGCTCATCGACGGCCACGGTGGTTGGGCGGAGGCGGAGGTGCTCAACGCCACCAAGTCCGCCCTGGGGCTGAAGGTACTGGCGGTGGGGCAGGAAGAGGCACCCACCCCGCAGGTCACCATCGTCCAGGCGATCCCGAAGTCGGAACGTTCCGAGTTGGCGGTGGACCTGGCCACCCAGGGCGGTGCCGATGAGATCATCGCCTGGCAGGCGCAGCGCTGCGTGGCCAGATGGACCGGGCCCAAGGCCGCCAAGGGAGTGGCCAAATGGGAGGCGGCGGCACTGGCCGCCGCGAAGCAGTCCCGTCGTTCCAGGGTGCCCCAGATCCATCCGGAACCGCTGGGCACCCCGGAGCTGGTGCAGCTGCTCAAGGCCACCCCGGATGCGCTGGTGCTGGTGCTCCATGAGGAGGCCGCCACCCCGCTGAAGGAGCTGGAACTTGAGGGTGTGGCCAAGATCTACCTGATCGTCGGCCCGGAAGGCGGCATCGGTGATGAGGAGCTGGCGAAGCTGCGGGAAGCCGGTGCCCGGGCAGTCAAACTCGGCCCCGCGGTGCTGCGTACCGCCAGTGCCGCCATGGTCGCCCTTTCCGCCCTCGGGGCGCTCACCCCACGGTGGTAAGGTATCCAATAATTTCCCCCGAGATGAAAGCAGGCGCTGAACACAACGTGGCAGCCTCTAAACCCCCCAAGGAGACCCGGCGCAGGGCCGAGGCGATCACCCGCAGTGTGGACCTGGATCAGGAACATGTGCAGACGGTGCTGGGGATCAACGATGAGAACCTCAGGGTGCTCAACAACCAGCTCGGCGCCCATCTCTTCGCCCGGGGCACCGCCGTCCGGGTCAGCGGCCCCGCCCATGAGGTGTCCCGGGCACTGAAGGTGCTCGAGGAACTGCAGGCCATCGCCCGCCGTGGTCAGGTGATCACCCCGGACGGGGTCAAGCATGCCGTCGGCATCGTCACCGTCGAGGCGCCGCAGTCCGTGCGCGAGGTGCTCGGCTCGGACATCATCGCCCGCCGGGGCAAGGTGATCCGCCCCAAGACCCTGGGGCAGAAGGAATATGTCGACGCCATCGACACGAACACCATCGTCTTCGGGCTGGGCCCCGCCGGTTCCGGCAAGACCTACCTGGCGGTGGCGAAGGCGGTGCAGGCACTGCAGTCCAAGCAGGTGCAGCGCATCATCCTCACCCGCCCCGCGGTGGAGGCGGGGGAGAAGCTGGGCTTTTTGCCCGGCACCCTCAACGAGAAGATCGACCCCTACCTCCGCCCTCTCTATGACTCCCTGCGGGACATGCTGGACCCGGAGATGATTCCGAAGCTGATGGAGGCCGGGGTCATCGAGGTCGCCCCCCTGGCCTATATGCGTGGCCGCACCCTCAATGACGCCTTCGTCATCCTCGATGAGGCACAGAACACCACCCCGGCCCAGATGAAGATGTTCCTCACCCGGCTGGGATTCGGTTCAAAGATGGTGGTCACCGGGGACATCACCCAGGTGGACCTGCCCGGTGGACAGAAGTCCGGCCTGCGCCTGGTCCGCCACATCCTCCGGGGTGTGGAGGACTGCCACTTCTCCGAACTGACCAGTGGGGATGTGGTCCGGCACCAGCTGGTGGGCCGCATCGTCGACGCCTATGAGCACTACGAGGAAAGAGAGGAAAATCGATGAGCATCGAGGTTTTCAACGAGTCCGGCATCGCCAGCATCAATGAGGAGATGCTTATCGACGCCCTCTCCTTCGCCCTCGGCGAAATGGACGTCCACCCCGACGCGGAGGCCTCCATCCACATCGTGGACCTGGCCACCATCGCAGATCTGCATGTGCGCTGGCTGGATCTGGAGGGCCCCACCGATGTGATGAGCTTCCCCATGGATGAGCTCACCCCCGGGGCAGGGGCCCGCCCCGACGCCGATGCCCCCGGCCCCTCGATGCTGGGTGATATCGTGCTCTGCCCCGAGTTCGCCGAGAAGCAGGCCACCGCCGCGGGCCACGGCCTGGACCATGAGCTGGCCCTGCTGACCATCCACGGCTGCCTCCACCTGCTCGGTTACGATCACTCCACCGCGGAGGAGGAACGCGAGATGTTCGCCCTCCAGAATGAACTGCTCGCTGACTGGTATGACGACCTCAAGCAGCGCAGCCTGGAGTACCACCCCCGTCCCACCGGCCCCGCCGCCTTCCCCTCGGCGGCGGACCGTGAGGCCCTGGATGAGAAGTTGGGTGGGTCGGACTCCTAGATGGGAGCGCTAACTTTCGCGCTGGTCACCGTCCTGACTCTGCTGCTGGCAGGCCTGATCGGCACCGTGGAGGCAGCGGTGTCCAGCATCTCCCGGGCCCGGGTGGAGCAGCTGGTCAAGGATGAGGTGGCCGGTGCCCCGGCCCTGCTGAATATCCTCAACGACCGGGCCAAACACATCAACCTGCTGGTTCTGCTGCAGACCGTGCTCAGTGTCGCCGCAGCTGTCTTCGCCGCCAGCCTGGCGATGGCGCTGATCGACAATGATCTGCTGGCCTTCACCCTGGCCGTGCTCTCGGTGTCCCTGGTCTCCTTCGCGGTGATCGGCTTCTTCGCCCGCACCATGGGCAGGAAGAACCCTTACACCATCTCGCTGCGTTCGGCGATGGTGCTCTCCGCGCTGGCCACAGTGCTGGGACCGGTGATCCGGCTGCTGATCTGGATCGGCAACTTCATCTCACCGGGTTCCGGTTTCCGGGACGGGCCCTACGCCACCGAGATCGAATTGCGGGAGATGGTCGACATCGCCCAGGAACACGGCATCGTGGAGGTGGAGGAGCGGCGCATGATCCAGAGCGTCTTCGACCTCGCCCTGACCAATGCCCGCCAGGTGATGGTGCCCCGGCCGGAGATGATCTGGATCGAGTCCGATAAAACCGCCGGCCAGGCGGTGTCGCTGTGTGTGCTCTCCGGTAACTCCCGGATCCCGGTGATCGGGGAGAACGTCGATGACATCATCGGCGTGGTCTACCTCAAGGACCTGGTGGAGCAGACCTACACCGCCACCGATGGCGGCCATTCCGTGGCGGTGACCGAGGTGATGCGGGAACCCAGTTTCGTGCCGGATTCCAAACCCCTGGATGAGTTGCTGCACCAGATGCAGATCGACCACACCCACCTGGTGATGCTGGTCGATGAGTACGGCGGCATTGCCGGCCTGGTGACCATGGAGGACATTCTCGAGGAGATCGTCGGTGAGATCGCCGATGAGTACGACGAGCAGGAGGTCGCCCCGATCGAGCAGATCGCGGAGAACACCTACCGGGCGGTGGCCTGGGCCCCCCTGGAGGACCTGCTGCGACGCATCGAGGAAGAGCATGATCTCGAGATCGAGATTGCGGAGGAGGTCCGGGATCAGGTGGACACCGTCTCCGGTCTGATCACCTTCGAGATCGGCAGGGTCCCGCTGCCCGGTGTCCAGGTGGAGACCCACGGACTCAAACTCACCGGTCTGGGTGGGCGTGACCGCCGGGGTCGGGTGCGGGTGCGTTCGGTGCTTGTGGAGGTCACTCCGGAGGCCGGTGGGGAATCCGCTGCTGATTTGGAGCCCTCCGCGCGGTAGAGTGGAGAAATAATCTTTCTCTAGCTAAGGATGGCCTGTTGAGCTTCACCAGCACCCCGGAGGGCTTTCGCTCCGGATTCGTCAGCTTCGTCGGACGCCCGAACACGGGTAAGTCCACGCTCACCAACGCACTGGTGGGGGAGAAGATCGCGATCACCGCGGATCAGCCCGAAACCACCCGCCACCCGATCCGTGGCATCGTGCACCGCCCCGATGCCCAGATCATCGTGGTGGACACCCCAGGTCTGCACCGCCCCCGCACCCTCCTGGGTGAGCGGCTGAATGAGCAGGTCAAGGACACCTACGCCGATGTCGATGTGATCGGTCTGACCATCCCGGCCGATGAGAAGATCGGCCCCGGTGACCGCTGGATCCTGGAGGCGGTGCGCAATGTCAGCCCCAAAACCCCGATCATCGGTATCATCACCAAGCTGGACAAGGCCACCAAGGACCAGGTGGGCACCCAGCTGCTGGCCCTGCATGAGCTGCTGGAAGGCAAGTCCGAGGTCGTTCCGGTCTCCGCCCAGGAAGGCATCCAGACCGAGGTGCTGCTTGATGTGATCACCACGCTCCTGCCGGAGGGCCCCAAGCTCTACCCCGATGACCACGTCACCGATGAGGACCAGGAGACCCGCATCTCCGAGATGATCCGGGAGGCTGCACTCTCCGGCCTCAAGGATGAACTGCCGCACTCCGTGGCCGTCGAGGTCGACGAGATCCTCCCCAGTGAGGAACGCGGCGGGGTGCTCAATGTCCACGCCGTCATCTACGTGGAGCGTCCCGGCCAGAAGAACATTCTCATGGGCAAGGATGGTCGTCGCATGTCGCGCATCACCCATACCGCCCGGCAGGACATCATCAAGCTGCTGGGAACCAATGTCTACCTCGACATCCGGCTCAAGGTGCTGAAGAATTGGCAGTCCGACCCGAAGTCCCTGGGCCGACTGGGATTCTAGGGGATTCACGGTGCGGCGGGAGAGTTACCGCGATAAAGCGGTGGTGATCCGCACCCATGACTTCGGCGAGGCGGACCGCATCATCGTGCTGCTGACCCGGGGTCACGGCCTGGTCCGGGGGGTGGCGAAGGGGGTGAGGCGGGCGAAGTCCCGCTTCGGTTCCCGGCTGCAGCTCTTCGTCGAACTGGATGTCTCCCTCTATCCGGGCCGCAACCTGGCCACCATCGCCGGGGCCGACACCCTCAACTACTTCGCCTCCGGCATCATCGAGGACTACCAGCGCTACACCGCGGCCTGCGTGGTGCTGGAAAGCGCCGGGAAATTGGCGGTGGTGGAACAGGGCGAAGATCCCTGGCTCTATGACGCGGTGGTGGCCACCCTCGCCCGGATCCGGCAGGATCCCCACCCCGAGCTGGTGTTGGACTCCTTCCTGCTGCAGGCGATGAAACACGCCGGCTGGGCACCCAGTCTCTTCGACTGTGCGCAGTGCTCCGCCCCCGGCCCACATCACGCCTTCCACCCCGCGGCCGGGGGAGCGGTGTGCCTGAACTGCCGCCCCAGTGGTTCGGCGGAAATCCCGGAGCAGACCCTGCACCTGATGTGGCTGCTCAGCGGGGGCTTCTGGGAGGCCGCCGAACCCTACCTGGAACAGCCGGAGATTCTCAGTGCCGCACACCGCCTGACCACCGCCCACCTGCAGTGGCACCTGGAGCAGAAGCTGCCGTCGCTGCGGATCCTGGATCAGGGATAGGGCACAATGGAGGACGTGACTCTCAATCCTCCACAGATCCCCGAAAAGTTCATTCCCCGGCATATTGCGCTGGTGATGGATGGTAATGGCCGTTGGGCCCAGGACCGTGGCCTGCCGCGGACCGAAGGCCATAAGCGTGGCGAAGCCGTCCTCATGGACGCCGTCGACGCCTGCCTCGCCATGGGGGTGACCCACCTCTCCGCCTACGCCTTCTCCACCGAGAACTGGCGCCGGACCGCCGGCGAGGTGCGTTTCCTGATGGGCTTCAACCGGGATGTGCTCCGCCGCCAGCGGGATGTGCTCAATGAGAAGGGGGTGCGGGTGCGCTGGGTGGGGCGTCGTCCCCGGCTGTGGCGTTCGGTGATCCGCGAGTTGGAGACCGCGGAGGAGATGACCCGGGACAACACCCGGATGACGCTCTACATGTGCGTCAACTACGGGGGCCGCGCCGAGATCGTGGATGCCGCCCGGGAGATCGCCCGGCAGGCCGCCGCCGGGGAACTGCTCCCCGAGCAGATCACCGAGAAGAACTTCGGGCGTTTCCTGGATGAGCCGGACATGCCCGATGTGGATCTCTTCCTGCGCCCCTCCGGGGAGAAGCGCACCTCGAATTTCCTGCCCTGGCACTCCACCTATGCGGAGCTGGTCTACCAGGACAAGCTCTTCCCGGACTTCACCCCGCAGGACATGTTCAACGCGGTGGAGGAGTACGCCCACCGGGACCGCCGCTTCGGCGGCACCAAGTAAAATCCCCGCCCCTAGTAGGGCCATGAATCCCAGCAAAGAAGGACCAGCCTTGAGCCCCCTGAGCACGGACCCCCAAAGGCCGGCAAGCCGTCGACAGATCAAACGTTGGCGACGCTACCTGGCCAATGAACGGGCCGAAGCCGCCGTCTACCGCGAACTCGCCCAACGCCGCAACGGGGAGGAACGCGAAATTCTGCTCGCCCTGGCAGATGCGGAGAGTCGGCATGAGAACTACTGGCGGGACAAACTCGGCCATGACATCGGAATGCCCCAGCAGCCCAACCTGGCCACCCGCTTCTATGGGCTGATGGCACGCCGCTTCGGTTCGGTGTTCACCCTGGCGCTGATGCAGACCGCGGAGAACCGCACCCCTTACCTGAGCGATGCCGATGCCCCCGAGCAGATCGCCGCGGATGAACAGATCCACGCCGAGGTGGTCCGGGGACTGGCGGCCCGGGGCCGGGAAAAACTCTCCGGTTCCTTCCGGGCGGCCGTCTTCGGGGCCAATGATGGCCTGGTGTCCAACCTGGCACTGGTGCTCGGGGTGATGGGTTCCGGGGTGGCGCCGAATGTGGTGCTGCTGACCGGCATCTCCGGCCTGCTGGCGGGTGCCCTGTCCATGGCGGCGGGGGAGTATATCTCGGTGCGATCCCAGCAGGAGCTGCTGGAGGCGGCCCGACCCAATGGGGATGCCCATGAGGTGGTGCCGCAGCTGGATGTGGACGCCAATGAACTGGCCCTGGTCTACCGGGCCCGCGGCATGTCCGCCGAGGAGGCGGAGAAGCAGGCTGCGGCGGTGTTCCACACCCAGGAGACGGTGGAGGCGGTACCGGAGGTGGCGGAGCCGGATCTCGGTGGCAGCCCCTGGTCCGCAGCCATCTCTAGTTTCGTGTTCTTCGCCTCAGGTGCTTTCCTCCCCCTGATCCCCTTCATCTTCGGGGCGGGAAACCTGGTCGGGGGTGTCATCGCACTGCTGCTGGTGTCGCTGGCACTCCTGCTGACGGGGGGAGTCACCGGGTTGATCTCCGGAAAGCCCCCGTTGTACCGTGCCCTGCGTCAGCTGGTGATCGGTCTTGGTGCGGCCGCCATCACCTTCGGCCTGGGTGCCCTCTTCGGGCTGATCCTCTAACTCCCCGGGGGGGTCAAGCTGAGCATTTCACCTGGGGCCCCCACCACAGGGTTAATATCCCCCACCCCTGGGGGATTGAGCTCTGGGAACCCCTGAGCTCTCAACTCCGGGAGGGATGCTGAATTTCTTAACCGGCGTTGGAGTGCTCTTCCTTCGCCTCCCTGCGGATGGCAAGACACTTGGGGCAGCGGCCGAAGATCTCGGCGTCATGCCCGGTGATGTCGAAATCATATTCCTCCGCCACCTGGCGGGCCCAGGTTTCCACGGGGCCTCCGGGAATCTCCTCGGTCCGCCCGCAGTCCACACACACCAGATGGTGGTGGTGCTTTTCGGTGGTGCAGTGCCGGTAGAGGGTTTCACCATTACTCATGTTGAGGACATCGACGGCCTCAATCTCGGCCAGGGACTGCAGGGTCCGGTAGACCGTGGTCAGTCCCACTCTCAGCTCCCTAGCCTCAAGAGCTGCATGAATCGTCTTCGCCGAGGAGAAGTTGTCCAACTCCCGCAGCACATTGACTACTGCGGTTCGCTGCCGGGTGTTTCTCACTCCGAGTTTAGGTATCCCGGAATTAATGGTCGCCATCGTGTTCCTTTCTAAAACCTGAGAAGGTGCACATGAGGTTACGCCGTTATTTAACTGACCGGCACCCCTGCTTCTAGGGGCGCAGTCTTCAGTGCCAGGCGGTTTGCGTCCTGGATGAGCTCCATAATCCCGGTGTCCGCAAGGTGGTAGTAGCTGCTGCGCCCCCGCTTGTTGAATTCGACGACCCCGGCGGCTTTGAGCACCTTGAGATGCTGGCTGACCAGCGGCTGACTCTTGCTGGCCTTAGCTGAGAGTTCGCTGACAGTGTGTTCCCCAGAACTGAGAAGGGAAATCAGTTGAAGTCGGAGCGGGGAGTTCAGGGCATTGAACAGCTGCTGGGCAGGAGTGGTATTGAGGGAAATGGGAGTACTGATGATGTCCCTAGCCCCTTTCGCGACCTAAGAGAACCTGATGAAATTACTTCTACAGTCATAATATTGGACTAAATGAAAATGTGAAAAAAGGGGGTGTGGCCAAAACTCATCCGGAGGTGCCACATTGCCTCGGGTGGTGGCTCGCAACTGAGGAGGAAAGGCTAAACTGGCGTGAAGTCTGCGTCAGAGCACTATGGTGCAGCGTCATTTCAGTTCCAATTCCCGAGGAGTACCAGATCCCCATGGCGAAGAATTCCGTCATCGACACCGTTGTCAACCTCTGCAAGCGTCGTGGCTTGGTTTACCCCGGCGGTGAGATTTACGGAGGTACGCGCTCATCCTGGGACTATGGCCCGCTGGGTGTGGAACTGAAGGAGAACATCAAGAAGCAGTGGTGGCGTTCCATGGTCCAGTCCCGCGATGACGTCGTCGGTGTGGACACCTCCATCATCCTGCCGCGCCAGGTCTGGGTGACCTCCGGCCATGTGGAGGTCTTCTCTGACCCGCTGGTGGAGTCCCTGCACACCCACAAGCGCTACCGGGCGGACCACCTGCTCGAGGCCTATGAGGAGAAGCACGGCCACGCCCCGGAAAATGGCCTCGCGGACATCAATGACCCGGACACCGGCCAGCCCGGCAACTGGACCGAGCCCAAGGCCTTCTCCGGCCTGCTGAAGACCTACCTCGGCCCGGTTGATGATGAAGAGGGCCTGCACTACCTGCGCCCCGAGACCGCCCAGGGCATCTTCGTCAATTTCAAGAACGTGATGACCTCCGCCCGCATGAAGCCCCCGTTCGGTATCGCCAACATCGGCAAGTCCTTCCGTAACGAGATCACCCCGGGCAACTTCATCTTCCGTACCCGCGAGTTCGAGCAGATGGAGATGGAGTTCTTCGTCAAGCCGGGTGAGGATGAGGAGTGGCACCAGTACTGGATCGACACCCGCTACCAGTGGTACGTCAACCTGGGTGTCAAGGAGGAGAACCTGCGTCTCTACGAGCACCCCAAGGAGAAGCTCTCCCACTACTCCAAGCGCACCGTCGACATCGAGTACGCCTTCAACTTCGCCAACACCAAGTGGGGCGAGCTGGAGGGCGTGGCCAACCGCACCGACTATGACCTGCGCGTCCACTCCGAGGGTTCAGGCGAGGACCTCAGCTTCTTCGACCAGGAGAGCAACGAGCGTTGGATCCCCTACGTCATCGAGCCGGCCGCCGGCCTGGGCCGCGCCATGATGGTCTTCCTGGTGGACGCCTACCACGAGGATGAGGCACCGAACTCCAAGGGCGGTGTGGACAAGCGCGTCGTGCTGAAGCTGGACCGCCGCCTGGCACCGGTCAAGGTGGCCGTGCTGCCCCTGTCCAAGAAGGAGGAGCTCTCCGTCCCGGCCCAGAAGCTGGCCGCCGGTCTGCGCGAGTTCTGGAATGTCGACTACGACACCTCCGGTGCCATCGGCCGTCGTTACCGTCGCCAGGACGAGATCGGCACTCCCTTCTGTGTCACCTACGATTTCGATTCCCTCGAGGACAACGCCGTCACCGTGCGGGAGCGTGACACCATGGAGCAGGTCCGCGTTCCGATGAACGAACTGCAGGGCTACCTGGCCCAGCGGCTGATCGGTTGCTAATGCACTACACCTCCTGGGGTAAAAGGGAAAAGGGCGAAGGCGAGCAGCGCATCCCCCTGCTGATCGAGGACGGTCCCGAGGAACTCGGCATCTTCAGCGAGCAGAACGCCGCCGTGGGCGGCCAGGTCTGGCAGCTGAGCCACGATGAGGAAGGTGCCACCGCCACGCTTGGCGACGGCCGCGTCTTCCGCGCCGCAGGCGACCTGAGCAAGCAGAAGCGCATCAAGGTCACCCTCGATGCCAAGCCTTTCCACTTCATCAACGAATCCAGCAGCAACTGGATCATCGAGGATGAAGCCGGGAAGAAGATCGGCCAGTTCTCCGGGGCCGGCAACGGGGTCCGTCGTTCCATCCTCGAATTCGAGGATGAGGCGGCCGCCCCCCTCAGCGATGAAGAGCGCGCCGGCCTCAGCTGGTTCGTCCGCCTGATCCTGGAGGGCCGCCTGGGCACCACCTCCCGCACCCTGATCGGAACCCTGCTCGGTTTCACCATCGTCGGACTCATTGCCTTCGTGGTGAAGTAAATGCAGGAACGTGCGGGAATCTTCAGCGAACCCACCGAAGAAATGTGGATGTGGGAAGGCAATGAGCTCATTGACTCCCGCGGTGAAGTGATCGCTGAGGTCCGCACGGACCTGATCTACCACGGCGCGGAACGCATGCTGGTGGAGTCCAGCCCGGGGCCTTTCCGCTTCCGGGCCAGGGCCACCAACGCTAACGGTGATGTTTTCACCCTCTCCCAGGAGAGCCGCACCGTGCACCGCCTCAAGGCGGAATGCGCCGGGCGGAAGTACACCCTGGAAAGGGTGTCCCTCTGGCGTAAGGAAAGACGCATCCTCACCGCTGAAGGACAGGAAGCCATCCGGGTGCGGCCCCTGGTCTCCGGGCGGGTGGAGGTCATCTCCGGCAAGGCCGGGAACACCCTTCCCACCCTTGACGCGATCTTCCTGACCTGGGTGTGCGTCCTGGTGGACTCCCCGGTGCGCCGTCCCCGGCTGGCTTAGCGCTCACCTTTAAGTTCTGGAGAAGCAGAAAACCCCGCTCAGGCCGGGTTTTCTCAATTTCCGGGGTGGGGGTGTTCAGAAGCGGCCGCCGCCACCGAAACCACCGCCACCACCACCTCCGAAGCCCCCGCCACCACCGCCAAAGCCACCGCCGAAACCGCCACCACCCCGGCCACCACCGGAGAGCATGCTGTTGATCACCATGCCGGCGATGAAGGCACCGGTTCCGCTGTTGCCACCCCCGCCACCATTGTGACGGTTACGGTAATCATCGACATTGTGCTGCGCCTGGGCGAGTGCCTTGGAACCCTTGATGCTGGCCTGGCGGGCGTACTCGATGGCTTCACGGGTATTGGAGTCACGGTGCTGGATAGCCATGGCCTGCAGTCGCTTGGCCTCCGCCAGGTGGGTACGGGCCGAAGATCCGATGATCCGGCCGCGGGAGGCGATGAGATCCTCCGCGGACTGGATGGTCGCCGAGGCGGAGTTACTCTGCTGCTCGAAGAGCTGGAAGAGGCGGGCCTGATCGGCGGCGGTGGCACGCAGCTGATCCAGGTGCATGTCCAGTTCGGTGTCAATCTCCTGCAGTGAGGTGTAGGCGCTCAGGGGATCCCTCTCGCTCTTCTCCCGGGCGTTTTCCACCCTGGCGATAGCCCGGGCCACCGTATCGTCGATGGTGTCCCAGTCAGCGTTGATATTGCGCTGCTTGAGCTGCCCGGCCTCCCGGATCTCCCCCTCAACCTCTGCGATCAGCGCACCCAGACCAGCCCGGGCGCTGCGGATATTGTCATCGGCATGCTCGATGCTGCGCAACTGGCGGTTAGCCACCTCCACGGCATGTTCGGCATTACGGATGGCATCAACCAGACCACCCTGCTCACCCGGGGGCCGGGACTCCAGCTGGCGGCCGGCATCCAGGGACTTCTCGGCCTCATCCAGGCTGATGGAGGCAGCCTCAATATTGTCGTTGATGCTGTTGAGCGACTCTGCGGGATACTCGCGGCGCAGGCGCCCCAGGATCTCTTCGGCCAGGGGCAGGCGGGCCCTGAGATCCACGGTTTGCTGGGTGATCTCATCCAGCTTTGCCGGGGCATTGACCAGGAGGTTGCGTAACTCGGCGAAGCTTGCGGCCTCGGTGTCCAGGGCATCATCGGCCTGCCCGCAGGAGGAGATGATCTGCACCAGCAGGCTGCGTTTCTCGGCTTCAGTTTCCTTGATGGAGTCATCGAGTTTCTGCTGGATGGCGAAGGCCTGCTGCAGGGTGGTGGTGGAGTGGTTCATCGCCCGGGTAAAAGACCGGGTGCGCTCCGGGCCGAACTCGGCGATCGCCAGGTCCAGTTCCTCCCGCGCCCGGCGAATGGACTCATCGGTGGAGACCAGTTCCTCCTGGGCCAGGGTCTCCAGAGCCGAGGTCTGGAGACGATTGAGTTTGTTGACATCAGCCGGGTCGATCTGGCGGGCCCCACTGAGGATATCCGCATCAGTTTTCTTCTTCTTGTTGCGGGAGTAGGCGTAGAAGCCACCGCCGGCCACCCCCAGTGCGGCCAGGCCGCCGCCCACCCAGGCCACCCCGGCGCTGGAGCCGCCGCCGGCTGCGGCATCCACGAGTGCCAAGGCGGAGCCACCCCAGTTATCGACGGAAAGCTCGGCAAAAGCGGCGTCATACATGGCGTCGAAATCACTCTGGGACCAGTCCTCTCCCAGCCAGAGACCCACCGCCCGGTCCTGCGTGGCCACGGCGTAGACGGCGACATTGTTGCCACCGTTGATCGCCACCGCCTCACGGGCGAAGTCCTGGGCCGCCATCCCATCGAAGCTGGGTTGGAAGACCACGAAGATCGCCTTCTGGCTCTCCGTCTGGAAGGTACTGATCGCTTCCTCGATCTGGTGTTTCTCCGAGGCGCTGAGCACCCCGGAGCGATCGATGACCCTTTCACTGTAGAAATCCGGGGCCTGTGCCACGACCGCTGTGGCCTCCGCGCCCGCGGTCAGAGGGGTGAAAGCTGCACCGAATAACGTGACCGCACCAGCTGCAACGGCAAAAGTCCCCAAGCGCACCAGATTAAGTTCCATGGCCCCAGATTAGACTGTCAGGGATGAACTCGTCAGAAAAAGCAAGGAGCAGCGGCACACCCGCCTGGCTGCTGGTGTTGGGTACCGCCCAGTATGATGGCCGTCCCTCCCCCCACTTCAGGGCCCGCCTCGATCATGTGGTGCAGCTCGCGGAACGCTGGTCGGGAATCCCGGTGGTCACCGTGGGCGGAAAAATGCCCGTGGACCGCTTCACCGAAGCCGAAGCCGGCCTCAACTACCTGCAGGAACAGGGGGTGGAGCCGACCAGGATCCATGCGGTGGGGGAAGGTTCTGACAGTCGGGGATCCCTGTGCGCGGCACTGGCTGAATTGCCCTGGCTGGGGGAGGGGAGAGGGGTGCTGATCAGCGATCCCCTGCACGGGCCCCGGGTGGTGCTGCTGGCGCGTCAACTCGGAATCCGGGCCTGGGCGGACCCCACCCGCACCTCGCCCACACAGTTTCCCCGACCCACCTGGTGGCTGGCTCTGACCCATGAAGCTGGCGGACTGTTGGTGGCGGTGGTGTCCCACCTGTTCGGGCGTGATCGGGCAGATAGGCTGGAGGATGCCCTTCGTCGCCTGCAGGGTAAGATCCGTCCCTCGCGCCGTGCCCGCCATGAACAACTGCGCAGACAATCGGAAAACTGAGGAAGCATGTACCAGTACCGTCCCATCGACACGGCCCGTCGTTTCGCCGAAGCCCCCAAGGGCAGCGAGTTCGAAACTT
Organism: Corynebacterium occultum; assembly: GCF_009734425.1. Classification (NCBI taxonomy): domain Bacteria; kingdom Bacillati; phylum Actinomycetota; class Actinomycetes; order Mycobacteriales; family Corynebacteriaceae; genus Corynebacterium; species Corynebacterium occultum. The sequence goes on along the minus strand of NZ_CP046455.1, from coordinate 2,135,081 downwards.
CCCGCAATGACGTGCGCGGGGCGTTTCCCCGCGACCGGGCCAGGGTGCTGCATTCCGCCGCACTGCGTCGACTGGCGGATAAAACCCAGGTGGTGGGACCCCGGGACGGTGATACCCCGCGCACCCGGTTGACGCATTCCCTGGAGGTGGCCCAGATCTCCCGCGGTCTCGGTGCCGGTCTGGGCCTGGACCCGGACCTCTCGGAGTTGGCGGGGCTGTGCCATGACATCGGACACCCGCCTTATGGCCACAACGGGGAGCAGGCCTTGAACCAGGTGGCCCAGGACTGCGGTGGTTTCGAGGGAAACGCCCAGACGCTGCGCATCCTCACCCGCCTGGAACCCAAGATCGTCTCAGTAGAAGGGGAGAGCTTCGGCCTGAACCTCTCCCGCGCTGCCCTGGACGCGGCCTGCAAATATCCCCGCACCAAAACCAATGCGGATGGCAGCCAGAACCATAAATACGGTGCCTATGACGAGGACGCCGAGATCCTGACCTGGATCCGGGAGGGGCATGAGGATGAGACCCCGGCCATGGAGGCCCAGGTGATGGACTGGTGTGATGACATCGCCTACTCCGTCCACGATGTCGAAGACGGCATCGTCTCGGGGCGCGTGGACCTGGGTGTGCTCTGGGACCTGGTGGAGCTGGCGGCCCTGGCGGAGAAGGGGGCCCGGGCCTTCGGCGGTGACCCGGCGATGCTTCTCGACGCCGCGGCAGTCCTGCGTGGGCTTCCGGTGGTCAATGCCGCCGTCGGTTTCAACGGGACACTGCGCTCCTATGCGGCGCTGAAGAAGATGACCTCGGAACTGGTGGGCCGCTATGTCGGCGCGACCATCGGAGCCACCACCCCGGGAAACCTGGGCCGGATGAACGGCCACCTGCAGATCCCGGAGGAAGCACTGGCGGAGGTGACCCTGCTCAAAACCGTGGCGGTGCTCTATGTCATGGATGAACCGAACCATATCGCCCGGCAGAACCGGCAGCGGGACCGTATCTTCCGGGTCTTCGACTATCTCAACCTGGGTTCCCCGGGAGCCCTGGACCCGCTGTACCGCATCTGGTGGGAGGAGGCGGAGACCCCGGCGCAGCACCAGCGGGTGATCATCGATCAGATCGCCTCCATGACCGAATCCCGCCTGGAGCGGCTGGCCCGCCATTCGGCGGATGTGAGCACCTTCCTGGCCTGAGATGGGTTTTAGTGCTGAGCTGGTTTAACGCTGGAGTTCGATCTCCAGGTCTGCCAGCACCTCCAGTACCGCCTGCTCATCATCTTCCCGCAGCTGCCAATGAGCACAGATGATCTTGGAGACCTGGAACTCACGCAGCAGATCAGCCATGGCATCCAGGTTCGCTGGGGCGGGGCGCTTGTCCCGGTAGGTGTTGGCAGCCAGGGCGGCATAGAGGTCCGCGCGACTGTGGAGCGCTCGGGTGATCAGGATCGGATTATTCAGCATCGGGAATCTCGCAGAAGGACTCATAGTGATCGGCGGTGTAGTACCAGGTCTCAGGGTCGATGTCCGTGCCACCACCGGTGACGATGCGGCGCGGCCCCCGATGGTTCAACCCTGGGGTGTCCACGGTGTACTCCCGGTAGAAGTTGGAGTGTTCCTGGGGGAGATAACCCTCATAATTGCCGAAGTGCACGCCATCATTGTCCGGGTAGTCGAAGGGACCACCGACCTGGATGGTCTCGACCACCTCAGCGGCTTCCCTGGGCAAGGTCGCCAGGGCACAGCTGCCTTGGGAGGTGTCCGGGGTGGCAGTGCTCTCGGCTGCTGAGCTGGGGGCTGCGGCTGAGGTGTTCTCATTGCTCTGATTCTCCGGACCCAGTCCGAACCAGGCTGCCCCCACCGCGATGATGAGGGCGACCACGGAGCCGAGCGTCCACCCAGTTTTTCGGGAATTCTGCTTCGCCATGGGGAAATCTTCTCATGAGCAGGCGGCGTTTCTAAAAAGCTGAACATCATGTTTCCTCGCTTAACCTTTCTGACCTGCTGAAAAAGCATAAAATAAATTAATTCTTACATATGAAAAAAGAAAGAAAATCATGAGCTAACTTAAGGGTAATGGGGTTTCGGGGCTGGGGGAGTGGGCCGCGATGAGTATTTGACCGCAGCGCTAGAGTTGAGGGCATGGGTGCGATGAACAAGGGGAGAATTCCCGAGAGTGATATTCAGGCGATCCGGGAGCGCACTCCGATTGAGGAGATCGTGGGCGACTACGTCCAGCTCAAGCCGGCGGGCGCGGATTCCCTGAAGGGACTCTCGCCCTTCAAGGATGAGAAGACCCCCTCCTTTCACGTCCGCCCCAACCGTGGCTACTTCCACTGCTTCTCCACCGGTGAGGGCGGAGATGTCTTCAGCTTCCTGATGAAGATGGAACACATCTCCTTTCCTGAGGCCGTGGAGGCCTGCGCTGAGAAGATCGGTTTTCACATCAATTACCAGGGGGGTGGGCCAGGGCGACGCGAGGAACCCGGCACCCGGCAGCGACTGATCGCCGCCAACAAGGCCGCCCACGCCTTCTACCGGGAACAGCTGGAAACCCCACCGGCAGCCAAGGCGCGGGAGTTCCTGCTGGCCCGCGGTTTCTCCGTCGAGCACATCCACGAATTTGAGTGCGGTTACGCCCCCGAGGGCTGGGACACCATGACCAAGGTGTTGCTGCGCCAGGGTTTCGACTTCAAGGAACTTGAGGCAGCCGGGCTGTCCAAGATGGGCAAGCGCGGCCCCATCGACCAATTCCACCGCCGCCTGCTTTGGCCCATCAAGAACCTCTCCGGGGATGTCATCGGCTTCGGTGCCCGCAAACTCTTCGATGATGACAACATGGGCAAGTACATGAACACCCGTGACACCCTCCTCTACAACAAGTCCAAGGTGCTCTTCGGCCTGGATAAGGCCAAACGGGACATCGCCAAGAGCCATCAGGCCGTGGTGGTGGAGGGGTACACCGATGTGATGGCCATGCACGCCGCCGGGGTGACCACCGCCGTCGCCTCCTGTGGCACCGCCTTCGGCGAGGAACACCTCCAGATGCTGCGTCGCCTCATGCTCGATGACAATTACTTCCGCGGCGAACTCATCTACACCTTCGACGGTGATGAAGCCGGCCAGAAGGCCGCCATGAAAGCTTTTGAGGGCGACCAGAAATTCACCGGCCAATCCTTCGTTGCCGTCGCCCCGGAAGGCATGGACCCCTGTGACCTGCGCCTGGAGCGTGGCGACGCCGCGGTTCGGGACCTCGTGGCCTCTCGCGAGCCCATGTTCGAATTCGTCATCCAGGCCATGCTCAAGGACTTCCGGTTGGACACCGTGGAGGGTCGTCTCCAGGCTTTGAGACGCACCGTACCTGTTGTCGCCGGCATCCGGGACCGCGCCCTCCAGGCTGAATATGCGCGCCTGCTCTCCGGCTGGGTCGGTTGGAATGATCCGGGTGAGGTGCTGCAGCAGGTCCGTGATGAAACCCGACGCCCCAAGCGTGCGGAACCCCAACTGCGCCGCGCACGTCGCTTTGACAGCGATCAGGCCCAGCCGGTGCGGGAAGAAAAGCCCGCTCTGATCCTGCCCAACCGTCGCGATCCAAGGCTCTGGCCGGAACGCGAAAGCCTCAAGATCGCCCTACAGTACCCCGAACTGGCGGGAAGCTACTTCGATGGATTAGCCCCAGATACCTTCAGCAATGAGGCCTACCGGATGGTGCGCGAAGCCATCACCGCCGCTGGGGGATGTGCCACCGCGCATGAGGGCGTGGACTGGCTTGCAGCAGTGTCCGGGCAGATGGCGGACCTGGTGGGAAGCTCCCTGGTCAGCGAGCTGGTGGTGGAAAGCATCCAGATCGAGCCGGAAAACCTCAACGGCTACGTGGACAGTGTGCTTTCCCGGCTGCAGGAAGCCCGGGTGGGCAACCAGATCGCCCAGCTGAAGGGGCAACTGCAGCGCATGCGGCCCAGCGATGATGAAGCGGCCTATAACTCCCTCTTCGCGGACCTCGTGGCGCTGGAGCAGGCTCGACGCGAGCTTAATGATCGGGCACTGCGGGGTTAGCTTTTCAGGTTGCCCGCTTTGACGGTTCCGCGGTGGCTTCTAATCTTCATCCGGCTCCAGCACCTCAGACCCATCTTCACCCCGGAGGTTCTTGACTTCCTTCATCCGGGGCTGGGGGTCCAGACGGTCGGCGATGGCTTTGCGAGTGGCGTTGATCGCGGACTTGGTTGCGGGGGAGTTGACCGCGGTTTCGTAGCCCTTCTTGATCTGCTCGAATCGGCGGCGTCCGGCTTTGGTGCCCAGGACATAGCCTGCGGCGGCTCCGATGACCAACTGGATCATGTGGGGTACTGCTCCTTAAGGGGACTACTCGGGAAAGGTACTTGATCCAGCTTAGCGTGAGGCCTCCGGATCAACGGGTGTCCCCGGGTGGCTGATGGCCGCGGCGGCTCGGATCAGACCCAGGTGGGAGAAGGCCTGCGGGTAGTTGCCGGCTAAACGCTGGTGCGTGGGGGAGTACTCCTCAGCGAGTAGTCCAAGGTCGGAGGAAACTGCGAGAATGCGGTCCATGGACTCCCGAGCTTCATCGATGCGGCCGGAGTGGGCGTATTGCTCGATGAGCCAGAAGGAACACAGCAGGAAGGGGTATTCACTGCCGGCGATGCCGTCGACACCGGTGCCGGTGGGGTAGCGGTGGAGGAAGCCGTGGGCGTCGAGAAGCTCTTTTTCGATGCGGTCCACGGTCGCCAGCATGCGGTGGTCGTCGTAGGGGAGGAAACCGATCTGGGCGAGTTGGAGCAGTGAGGCATCGACATCTGTGCTGCCGTAGGTCTGGGTGAAGGATTGGAGTTCATCGTTCCAACCGTGGGTGAGGATTTCCTCGCGGAGGGTGTCCCGCAGTTCCCGCCACTCTTCGACGGGGCCGGAGAGTCCGTGCTTTTCCACGGCCTTGATACCGCGGTCGAAGGCTGCCCACATCATGGCGCGGCCGTGGGTGAAATAGGCCGGTTCGCTGCGCATTTCCCAGATACCGTGGTCCTTGACATCGAACATTTCCGCCTGGAAATCAAGGATGGACTTCTGCAGATCCCAGGAGAAGAGATCCTCCTCGATGCCGGCATCGCGGAGTGTCTCCAAGGCGATCATCACCTCACCGACCACATCAGCCTGATACTGCTCGGCCGCACCATTACCGATGCGCACCGGCCGGGAATCCGCATATCCGGGCAGATGGTTCAGCTCGAACTCGGGGAGGTGGCGTTCCCCGCGCAGCCCGTACATGATGCGCAGCTGTTTCGAATCGCCCGCGATTGCACGCAGCAGCCAGTCCCGCCAGGCCGACGCTCGCTCGGTGTAGCCTGCTTCCACGAGCACCTCAATGGTCCAGGCGGAATCCCGTAACCACACATAGCGGTAATCCCAGTTGCGCTGCCCACGGAACTCCTCCGGCAGGGAGGTGGTGGGGGAGGCGACGATACCGCCGGTGCGGGCATCGGTGAGTGCGCGGAGCACCAACAACGAACGGTCGACCTCCGTGGCATACTCTCCCTCGTAATTGCTGATATCCGCCCAATCGTGCCAGGCACGCCGGGTGATGTCCTTGGCCTTGGAATAGTCGGGTGGATTCGGGATCTGGCGGTGGGAGGGGAACCAGGTGAGTACCCATTCCAGCTGATCGTTCTCGCGCAGGTGGAAGAAACCGCGGTGGGAGTTCGTATCCTCATTCAGGGTGAGGTAGGGGCCACGCAGGTGGACCGAATCGGGGCCGGCGACACTGAGTATCTCCCCGATGTTGTTTTCCGCATCGATCACCCGGTAGCGGTAATAAGGGGAGGCGCGGCCATAGTCGAAGCGCAACCGCATGATGCTGCGGATATCCACCTCACCTTCGATGCATCGGACCACCCGCATGAGGTCAGTGCAGGAGAAGTGTCGCTTTTCATCTCCCTCGAGGTGCCCGTCGATGGGCATGAAATCTGTGACGGTGGCGACACCGGTTGGGGTGGTCCAGGTGGTTTCCAGGACGAAGGAGTCGTCGAGGTAGCGGCGGGCGGAGACACGCCCGGCGGGGGCGTCGATAAGCCAGTGGCCGTGTTCCTCGGTGCCCAGCAGGGCGGTGAAGATCGCCTGGGAATCGAAGCGGGGGACACACAACCAGTCAATACTCCCCCCTTCAGAAACCAGTGCCGCCGTGCGCATATCCGAGAGCAGGGCGTATTTCTCCAGGGGGACGGTGGAGGGCGTGGGGTTCAGCGCAGGCGAACTCATGACTCCAGCATATGGATATTGGTGCTTAGTGGCTCTGACCCGAGACTTCAGTGGTGGATTCGATCCCGTGATTAAGGGAGCGTTTGATCGTGCACAGCGTGGAAATGGAACGCTCCGTGCTGGCGATCAGTTTCTCCTGCCGCTCCGGCTCCAGCTCCGAGAAGTCCGCCAGGATGTGGTTGATTAGCTGCTCGATGCGGTTCTCCTCGGCGTTGTAGACCACCTCGACGCTGGAGGTCATGGTGAAATCCTCACCCAGACGGTTGGTCAGCTGGGCCTCCCCGGAAAGGGCGGCGCAGCCGGCGAGTGCGGCCTGGAGAAGCTCGATGGGGGAGAAGCAGCCTGCCGCGCCTTCCATGCCGATCTTGATCTCGGCACCGCGGCCATTGTTCACGGTGTAGGTCCAGGGGGCGGTGTGTTCGGCACTCAGTGTGGGGATGTCTTTGGCCATGTGGGCTCACCATTTCCGTTGAGGATTTTACGGGGGCTTGTGGCATCCACGCTAATCCTCAATCCGGGGGCACGTGCTGGGTGGGGGTTGGATTTTTGGAAGCCTCGGCTCGGCGGTGCGAGACAGAAAAAAGACCACCAGCAAAAATGCCGGTGGCCTTGAAAGTCTTGCTCCCCCAACTGGGCTCGAACCAGTGACCTTTCGATTAACAGTCGAATGCTCTGCCAACTGAGCTATAGGGGATTATGTTGATCTGGGCTCACGTTAAAAGGTGTTCCCTGCAACGAGCACTAACTATATAGCCATTATTGCTTTGTTCAAAACCGGGTGACACCCATGGGTGATGCTGGAGGGGGAGTGGGGCCCGGAACCCCGGGGAAGGGTGTGGTGGAACCTGGGCCTTGAAGCTGGGCAATGAAAAAGGCCACCAGCAAAAATGCTGGTGGCCTTGAAAGTCTTGCTCCCCCAACTGGGCTCGAACCAGTGACCTTTCGATTAACAGTCGAATGCTCTGCCAACTGAGCTATAGGGGATTATGCTGATCCGGAATTTACGCTAGGCGCTGTTCCCTGCAACGAGATGTAACTATATCGACAGGTCCTGAAACTAAGCAAATCGCCTGATCAGGAGATGAATCCAACACCCTTTCGCCAGGTCTTCCGGAGATGCTCATGAACCGGCGCGCCCTGGCGCTCCACATCCGTGACACGTAGCCAGCGCAGTTCCACTTCATCCCGGCGGATGCGTGCGATGGAATAGCCATGGGAATCCAGGTCCACATGCCGAACATGGGGGTTGGTTTCCCGCAGGAGCTGCTCCGCCAGATGGGAGAGGGGATTATCGGCCGGCAGCTTCAGGTTCTCATCCACATTCGGTGCCGATACTGAGGCACAGACCATCTCCACCCCGATTTCCCGGCCCTCATGGCTCAGTGCATTGGCCCATTCGGTGTGGACATCCCCGGACAGCGCCAGCAGCGGGGTGTCCTTTTTGGCCAGGAGCGCCGTCAAGCGGTGGCGTTCGGCGGCGTAACCGTCCCACTGGTCGGGGTTGAATGGCACCCCGGTGATCCTGGTGCCCAGGAAATCGGCGATGACCTTGGTCCGTGGATTGTCCTGGAGGGTGAGCAGGTTCATGGGGGCGAACATCACTGAACTGCCGATCACATTCCAGGAGGTGTCGGAGGTGCTGATACGGCGGCGCAACCATTCGAACTGCTCAGAACCCATGATGCTCCGACTTCCATCATTGAAGGTCCGCAATCCCTGATCCGGTGGGAGGTAGGTGGCCTGCTGATCACGGTAGCTGCGTAAATCGAGCATGTTCAGTTCCAGCAGGTTGCCGAAACGAAAACCCCGGTAGAGGGAAACCTGTCTGGAGGAGTTTTCAGCACGGATCGGCAGCCACTCCAGGTGGGCCTGCATGGCGGCGGTTTTCCGGGTGTGCCATTCACCTTCCCTTGGGGAGTGGTTCTGGGCGCCATCCCGCCAGGAGTTATTGGCGCTTTCGTGATCATCCCAGATGGCCACCCAGGGCAGGGCGCCGTGGGCGACCTGCAGTTCCGGGTCGGTGCGGTAGCGACCATAGCGGCGTCGATAGTCCTGAAGGGTGGTTAGTTCCCAGGTGGGTTCGTGGATCCGGAAGGCTCCGCGTTTCCCGGTGTATTCCCCAGTGGCATGTTCGTAGATGTAATCCCCTAGGAAAACCACCAGATCCAACTCACCTTCGAAGGCGCGGTGGGCGATGTCGCGGTAGGCGGAGAAGAAACCGGATTCCCAGTTGGCACAGGAAGCCACCGCGATATTCAACTGCTCTGGTGAGGCCTCAAATGCCGGAGCTGTTCTGGTGCGGCCGGTGGGGGAGACATGGCCGGAGAATTCCCCATCCAACACAAGGAAACGGAAATAGTACACGCTGTCAGCTGCCAACCCCCAGGGGTCGACGTGGACGGTGTGGTCCCTGGCTGCCGTAGCCAGACACTCACCCCGCTTGACCACGTCCTGGAACTTCGCGTCACGGGCCACCTCCCAGGCGAGGGTGGTGTCCGGCCCCAAGCCGGAACCGGGCTGGGCCTCAGCGCCGGGAGTCACTCGCGTCCACAGCACCACGGAATGAGGTAACGGATCCCCGGAGGCGACCCCATGCAGGAAAGGCAGGGTTCCTACCGGAGCTTCGGCAGGGGTGGGGGCAGATACGTGAGAGCTCTGGGCAAAGGCGGGCTGGGCGATGGCCAGGGGAGTGAGCATCGCCCCACCGATGAGAAGCTGGCGGCGAGTGACAGAGTTCGGCATGAGTGCAAAGTCAACCCCACTTTCCCTGTCGGCGCTATCGGAAATGGTGTCGGATGAAGACTTATTAAGAATTAGTGACAGGGGGAGGGGAGCCGATTGATTCCTCTTGAGGAAAGGTGGATATACTGAACCAGTTATTGCGGCCTCGGCCGTGAATGACCTAGGGGCTATAGCTCAGTCGGTTAGAGCCGCGGACTCATAATCCGTAGGTCGCGGGTTCGAGCCCCGCTGGCCCCACTAGTTGCACTTCCCCCGTTCCCGACACTCCCGGTGAACGGGGTTTTCTTTTCCCTACCTGGTAAAATGTGGAATTTTCCATGGTCCACATAAATAGTTAATTATGTTCAATCATTAGTTTACAATAATAAATATGTTAAAATAGCAGCATGAGGTAATAAATCATATAACTTTTTGGAGGGAACATTGAATAACGGAGAGTTGCTCTCAATCAACGAGCTGGCCGCACTGCTGGGGGTTTCCAGGTCCACCGTCAACGCCTGGAGGATGGATGGAGCGGCCCCCGCGGAGATCAAGTTGGATGGCGGCAAGCTCATTCGCTTCCGTCGTGAAGATATTGACCGGTGGTTAGAGAGTGAAGCTGCATGAGGAGCTACACACTCAGCGACCCCACCGAACTGCGCCAGGGGTGGCACGCAGACCGGTGAGCTGAGGCTCAGGAAATTGCGGGCATAGTGCCGCGGCTATGAACTTTTGCCCTGTGGGCCGCTTGGCCCGCGGGGTTTATTCATGTTCGGGCAGAAAAAGCGGTTGACCATTCGGTAATTGGGGTTGCAGGCTTGAAGGGAAATATCTGGTCGGCGAGTCTCAAGCTGCGGGCATGAAAGTTTTTGACCGGGATTATGGCATGGTGCTGGGCTTCAGGGAGGGTATCTGCGCTGCCTGGAAAACTCGGCCGGTTAACCGGGCCACTAAACCCGATGATCGCTGGCAGCCTGCCCGGTAGCTGCCTAAACTTTGACCATGCCCCATGTCGATCCTGAGATCCTCGCCCTGTACCAGGTCTTTGACCTCATTGGTGTGGTGCTCAACGGCATCATCGGCGGCACCATCGCCCGCCAACGCAACTTTGACTTCATCGGTTTCCTTTTCCTCGCGCTCTTCTCCGCCCTGGGTGGGGGCATGCTGCGTGACACCCTCATCCAGGCGGGTACACCTGCCGCAATCGCGGACCCGATCTACCTGACCCTGGCTTTCGGGGGCGCGGTGATCGCCCTGGCCGTCCACTTCCAGGGGAAGACCTGGGAGATATTCAAGGTCCACGGTGATGCAGTGATCCTCGGGGTGTGGGCGGTGACCGGTTGTGTGAAGGCACTCAGCGCTGGGCTGCCCTGGTTGTCCGCGATCTTCATGGGCGTGATCACCGCGGTCGGTGGCGGCATGATCCGCGATATCTGCACCGGGGAGGTCCCGGGCATTTTCGGCGGAGGCCCTCTCTACGCGGTGCCCGCGGTGCTCTCTTCAGTGTCCATGGTTCTTTTCCATGCGGCCGACCTGGAGGCGGTGGGCATGGTGATTTCCCCGCTGGTGGGTATCGGATTGGCGGTGCTCAGCTATTGGAAGGGTTGGGTGCTGCCGGCTCCCACCAACTGGGCACCGGTGAACATGACTGCGGCCCAACTGGCGGCCGCCTTGAAACGGGCAGAGAAGCGGGGCCACCGTCAGGGACGTCATGAAGCACGCCGAGAGCATAACCGGGAGCAGGCGAAGAAGAACCCGGAGTAGAGCTGTGCCTCGGGGCCTGGGCAGGGTGCCAGGTCCCAAGGCAAGGGGGAACGCGCGAACCAGAGGGCATGCGGGAACTTCTTCCGTGCCTTCTGCGCAGATCATTAGGATGGTGGCATGAATGCACTGGAGAAAATTCAGGACTGGCCCGTCAACTCGGCTGCCGCCGCCCTGCTCAACGATGGGGAGCTCACCACCACCGGGGATACCACCAAGATATTTGAATTGGCGAGCGTGACCAAGCTACTTGCCGCCTATGGCATTCTGCTGGCGGTGGAGGAGGGGGTCTTTGAACTCGATGACCCCCTCGGCCCCGAAGGTTCCACGGTGCGTCACCTGCTCGCACACGCCTCCGGGGTGGGTTTTTCCAGCCGCGAGCCGGAGAAGAGCGTGGCGGAACGCCGCATATATTCTTCTGCCGGTTTTGAGATCCTGGCAGAGGCAGTGGGGGAGGAAAGCGGGATCAGCTTCCCCGAGTATCTGCGCCTGGGTCTTTTTGAGCCACTGGGGATGAAGGACACCGAGCTCTGGGGTTCCGCCGGGCATGAGGCACGGTCCACGGTGGACGATCTGGCGAAGTTCGCCGCTGAGCTGCTTTCCCCGAAGCTGCTTCACCCCCAGACCCTGGCGGAGGCTTTTCAGGTGCAGTTCCCGGAACTCGATGGTGTGGTTCCGGGCTACGGCATGAAGAAACCCAATCCCTGGGGCCTGGGTTTTGAAATCCGTGGTGAGAAGGACCCCCACTGGACCGCGCCCTCCATGCCAGCCGATGTGGTCGGCCACTTCGGGCAGTCCGGCACCTACCTGTGGGTCGCGCCGGGGACGGGACGGGCGATGGTGGCACTGACCGATGAGCCTTTCGGTGCCTGGGCAAAGCCCCTGTGGGCGGAGACCAATGAGGCGATCTGGGCTGAGTTGGGATGAAAGCCTGAATTCTCAGGAAGTTCCCTGGGTTGGGGAGGAACCTGGGTTCCACAACTTCATGGGACGCCCCCGCAGCGAAGTGATGCTGGGGGTGCCTTTTTTTCGCACCTTCCCCACGAGGATGGAGAAGGATTCTGGCACTTTCTAGGCCCTGCCTTAGGCGGGATGGAGCTGGAGATGGGACCTGATTCAATCTGTATTTCAGGCCCCGCTCAGCGGGGTGGCGGGGCCTGCCTGAGACTCTCAACCATAGCTTGAATGAATGGGGGGCTGGGGTGGGGTGGGGAAGTTGCCGCGCGCCCCGGGATTGAGAAAGATCGCAGGTGATAGATCATTTGGTGATCATCCAAGGATTCACGCACGAGGCCGTTGGGGAAGACGAACCTCGTCTTGCATTAGCTGTGGTGTACCCCCCCTGAAAACATCGGGGGAGCACACCACGGTGGATGTTTCAGTGTTTGCCGAAGGACACCGACACGATGATCAATATGCTTTCCGGGAGCAATCCCACCGGTCTGCCGGCTGACCTGATGTCCGCCGAACGGCAGTGGGCAGGCTTCGGCATGCCCGAAAGCCCCAAGACCACCAAGATCCAGCCCACCGCCATGTCCCGCCCCCTGAGCTGGGCGAGCCAGAGCGATAAAGATGAGCTTCGCTCCGCACTGCTCAGCATCCGTCGGCTACCCCGGCACCTGCGCGCCACCGTGGAATCCGCCATGGTGGTGTGCATTCAGAGCCCGGCTGAGCCCTGCGCGGCTGATGTCGACCTGCTCACCGCGCGTTGGTTCACCGCCTGGCGTCGCTGCCTGGAAAACCATCGGAGGGTGGAGTGTCAGGAAGTGATCACCGGCACCACCCGGGAATTGGGCTACCTGCGGGGTGTGCTGGCCAACCTGTCGCAGGAGCATGATTTCGACGCGGAGGTCCGCCCCCTCGACTAAAACCCCGGGGCTGAGCACCGGGCAGTCTGGTTTATGACGCGGCGTCGAGAAGCGCCCCCGGGGCCGCCACCGGCGCAGAGCCGCAAAAGTCAGCCCTCCAGCTCCTCGCTCTCGCCAGGCAGGAAATGCCCGTCACCGAAGGGGTCAAGGACATTCACGGCGATATCGGCGATGGAGTCCACCACCCGGTCCGGTCGGTAGGGGTAGCGGTTGATCTCGGCATCATCGGAGATCCCGGAACGCACCAGGATGGTGCGCAACCCGGCCTCCAACCCGGAGCGGACATCAGTGTCCATCCGGTCGCCGATCATCACGGTGTGCTCGGAATGGGCGCCGATGGTGTTCAACGCGGAACGCATCATCACCGGGTTCGGCTTGCCCACATAGTAGGGCTCCATGCCGGTGGCCGCGGTGATCAGAGCGGCCACCGCGCCGGTGGCGGGGAGAATGCCCACCGGGGCGGGACCGGTGACATCCGGGTTGGTACAGATGAACCGCGCCCCACCGTTGATCAGGTTGATGGCGGTGGTGATCGCCTCAAAAGAGTAGGAGCGGGTTTCCCCCAACACCACAAACTCCGGGCGATCATCAGTGAGGATCCAACCGGCGGCATGCAACCCGGTGGTCAACCCCGATTCACCGACCACATAGGCGGTGCCGGCCTTCTTCTGGCGGGCGAGAAAATCTGCGGTGGCCGTGGCCGAGGTCCAGATCCGCTCCGCGGGGATATCCAGTCCGGTGGAACGCAGCCTGGCGGCAAGATCCCTGGGGGTGTGGATCGAGTTATTCGTCAGCACCATGTACGGGATGTCATTGTCTTCGAGTTCCTGCAGGAAGTGTTCCGCACCGGGGATCATCTCACCCTCACGGATCAGCACCCCGTCCATGTCGGTCAGGTAGGCAATGTGGTGGTTCATGCCTGCCATTGTGCTCCCTTAGGCGGGGGAGCGCTCAGCTTCCAGATGCCCGATCAGGTCCCCGATGGTCTGGAAGTTCATCACATGCTTATCCTCCAGCTGCACGCCGAAGGCCTCCTCGATGCGGATGGTGATCTCCACCAGTGACAGGGAGTTGACTGCGAGGTCTTCGATGATGCGTGCTTCGGGGACTACATCCGCGGCTTCCACCCCGGCGTAGTCCTGAAAAATCTTCGCCAATTCGGCCTGGAGTTCGGTGGTGGTCATGCCCTCCACATTAGCGGGTAACCTCTACAGCCATGAACCTCAGGACTCTGACCCCGGCGGGGCGACGCAGGATCGCCTTGGAGCGGGGTGTGCTGCATTCCCAGAACCGCGAGCCGGGCCTACGGGATGTCGATAAGCAGGGCACCGTGAACAGCGAGGGCATCAGGGTGTACTACTACCGCAGTGGCCCGGTGGATGCGACAACCACGGTGGTCTTCGTCCACGGTTTCACCCTCGCCGCCGAGTCCTACTACCTGCAGGTCAAACACCTCCGCCAGCATCACCCCGAGGTGGCCTGCCTGCTGCTGGATCTACGTGGTCACGGCCAGACCGGGGCGGTGGCGGCACCCAAGTGCACCATCGACGGGCTGGCCCACGACGTGCGTGAGACCATCGCACAACAGGCCCCTGAGGGCCGCCTGATCCTGGTGGGACATTCCCTCGGCGGGCTGGCGGTGCTAGCGGCGCTGCGCCAGATGCTCGTCGAGGACCCCGCCTGCCACGCCCGGGTGGCGGGGGTGACGCTGGTGTCCACCAGCATCGAATCCCTCTCCGCCCAGGGCATCCCCCAGATTCTGGCCTCACCCCTGGCGGATCGCGTGATGGAGGCGGTGGAGGCCTCCCCGGATGATGCCCGCCAGGTGCGGGAGGCGGCGGCGAAGTTCCTGGCACCCACCCTGGCCACCGCGGTGTTCAAAAGGTCCACCGACTATGAGCTGGTGGAGTTCCATGCCGCCATGATTCATGAAACCCCACTGACCTCATTCGTGGGTTTCTTCGATGACCTCCAGGAGCATGGGGAACTCGATGCCGTGCCCGCGCTGCAGGGGATCCCGGGTTTCATCATCACCGGGGAGAAGGATGAGGTGACCCCCCTGAGCCAGGCCGAGCGACTCTGGGAGGTGTGGCCGGAGGCCTGGTTCCAGATCGCAGCAGGGGCGGGACACATGCTCATTCTGGAGGCCCCGGACATCGTCAATCAGGCGATCAGCAGACTTCTGGAGAACTAACCCCAGAACTGCTGCCAGAGGGTTTTCTGCCCGGCCTGGCGGGTTTCCACCACGAGTGTGCAGCCCCGGGTGTAACCGGTCAGGGTGATCTGGGGTGCGCCCGCAGCCGGGGCGGTGACATTGATCTTCGAGTCGGTCCAGGTCTCCTTGAGATGGTTGAACACATGCACCCCCGGCGGAACGATGATCTTGATCTCCGCGGCGTTGGCACGCAGCTCGAAGGTGATCATCTGGGCGGCGGCGGTGGCCTCCCGCAGATCCAGGTGCAGGGTGGCGGCATTCACCGTGAACAGGCAGCGCTCCGGCACCAGCCACTGACCGGTGCGTTTGATGGTGCCCATGACGGAGGAGAACTCCTGCTGGGGTTGCTGCATGCCGGGCTGTGCCAGGCCGGGGTGCTGCCCGCTACTCATGGGCACCCCAGGATAACCAGGCTGCCCCGGATACATCGGGTTCACCGGCTGCGGCGGATACTGCTGCGGCGGATACTGCTGCGGCGGCATCTGCTGGGGATACTGCTGTGGCATCTGCTGCTGTGGATATTGCTGCGGCGATAGGCCCTGCTGCTGCGGTGGTGTGGGGGAGGGGGTGGAGTGCGGCATCTGCTGCGGCAGCTGGGGGTCCGGATTTCCGGTGGGATGCTGGGGGAGGGGGCCCCACTCCGCCGGGGGTGGCCCGATATAGCGGGCGTGAATATCAGCCAGGACGGCGATGTCCTGGGCCGCCAACATGGTGTCCACCGCATGCTGGAACACCCCCAGGTTGATCCTCCCGATGCCGACCATCCGGGTCAATTCAGCCTGAAGATATTCACGGTCACGATCAGTGGGAGTTTTTGCCATGTCTTAAGTGTGCCAGAAATGAAAAGGCCCCACCCCACTGCATCACAGCAGTGGGGTGGGGCCTTTCGAGTCAGGCCTTAGGCCTTGGTCGGATCATCCAGGTTGAACTTCTTCGCAGCCTCATCGGCAACAGAGATGTCGAACTGGCCCTCGCGTGCCAGACCGGAGAGCACCGCCACGACAACCGACTCTGCGTCGGTGTTGAAGAAGCGGCGGGCAGCCGGGCGGGTGTCGGAGAAACCGAAACCATCGGTGCCCAGGGTGGTGTAGTCACCCGGGACCAGCTTGCGGATGGACTCCGGCAGATCGGTGGCGAAGTCAGAGACTGCCACGTAGGGACCGGAGGCCTTCTTCAGCTGCTTGGTGGCGAAGGCCTCTTCGACCGCTCCCGCCGGGTTGCGCAGCTGCTCCAGCTTCTGCGCGGCACCCTCGCGGGCCAGCTCGGTCCAGGAGGTGACGGAGAAGATATTGGCGCGCACACCATAATCGCTCTTCAAAATCTCCTGGGCACGCAGCGCGGCCTGCATGCCGATACCGGAAGCCAGGATGGAGGCCTCATGGCCGTCACCCTCGCCCTCGGAGTAGAGGTAGATGCCCTTGTGCAGGCCCTCCACGTCCAGGTTCTCCGGCTCCGCCGGCTGGGAGGTCGGCTCGTTGTAGATCGTCATGTAGTAGATGACGTTCTCGCCACGGCCGGGGCCGTACATGCGGTCGATGCCCTCATGCACCAGGTGAGCGATCTCATAGGAGAAGGCCGGGTCATAGGAGACGACACCCGGGTTGGTGGCGGACAGTAGCAGGGAGTGGCCGTCCATGTGCTGCAGGCCCTCACCGGTCAGGGTGGTGCGGCCGGCGGTGGCACCCATGATGAAGCCACGCGACATCTGGTCAGCGGCTGCCCAGATGGAGTCCGCGGTGCGCTGGAAACCGAACATGGAGTAGACCACGTACAGGGGGATCATGGCCTTGCCGTGGGTGGCGTAGGAGGAACCGGCGGCAATGAAGGATGCCACGGAACCAGCCTCGTTGATGCCCTCGTGCAGGATCTGGCCATCGGTGGACTCACGGTAGGAGAGCATCAGGTCATGGTCGACCGGGACGTAGTTCTGACCGTGCGGGTTGTAGATCTTCAGGGTCGGGAACCAGGAGTCCATGCCGAAGGTACGGGCCTCATCCGGGATGATCGGCACCAGGGATTCAGAGATACCCTTGTCACGGATCAGTTCCTTGAAGGTACGGACCATCGCCATGGTGGTGGCAATCTGCTGCTTGCCGGAACCCTTACGGACCGAACGCAGCTTGTCCAGCGGCGGCACCTGGATCGGCTCGTAGTTGCTACGACGCTCCGGGAGGAATCCACCGAGCTCCTTACGGCGCTCCAGCATGTACTTGATCTCTTCGGAGTCCGCACCGGGGTGATAGTAGGGCGGCAGGTAGGGATCCTTCTCCAGATCAGCGTCGGAGATCGGGATGCCCTGCTTATCGCGGAACTGCTTCAGGTCATCCAGGGTCAGCTTCTTCATCTGGTGGGTCGCGTTGCGGCCCTCGAAGTTGTGGCCCAGGCCGTAGCCCTTGATGGTGAAGGCCAGGATGACGGTGGGCTTGTCCTTGGTCTCGGTGGCGCGCTTGTAGGCGGCGTAGACCTTGCGGTAGTCGTGACCACCGCGGGGCAGGCGCCAGATCTCATCGTCGGTCATCTCTTCGACCAGCTTGCGGGTGCGCTCATCCCGGCCGAAGAAGTGCTCGCGCACGTAGGCACCGTCATTGGCCTTGAAGGTCTGGTAGTCACCATCCGGAGTGGTGTTCATGACGTTGACCAGAGCACCCTCCTGATCCCGCTCGAAGAGATCATCCCACTCGCGGCCCCAGATGACCTTGATCACGGACCAGCCGGCGCCGCGGAAGAACGCCTCCAGCTCCTGGATGATCTGGGTGTTACCACGGACCGGGCCGTCGAGACGCTGCAGGTTGCAGTTGATCACGAAGGTCAGGTTGTCCAGGTTCTCCAGGGCAGCCTTCTGCAGCAGGCCACGGGACTCCGGCTCATCCATCTCGCCGTCACCCAGGAATGCCCAGACGTGCTGCTGGGAGGTGTCCTTGATGCCACGGTTATGCAGGTAGCGGTTGAAGCGCGCCTGGTAGATGGCATCCATCGGGCCCAGGCCCATGGACACGGTCGGGAATTCCCAGAAGTCCGGCATGCCGTGGGGGTGCGGGTAAGAGGGGATGCCACCCTGAGGGCGGGAGACTTCCTGACGGAAACCGTCCAAGTCATCCTCGGTCAAACGACCCTCGAGGAAAGCGCGGGCGTACATGCCCGGGGATGCGTGACCCTGGAAGAAGATCTGGTCACCACCGCCGGGGTGGTTCTTGCCGCGGAAGAAGTGGTTGAATCCCACCTCATAGAGCGGGGCAGCACCAGCGAAAGTGGAGATGTGGCCACCGACCTCAATGCCCGGGCGCTGGGCGCGGTGCACCATGATGGCGGCATTCCAGCGCATCCAACGACGGTAACGCTTCTCGATCTCCTCATCGCCGGGGAATTCCGGCTCCATGGAGGTCGGGATGGTGTTGACGTAGTCGGTCGACAGCAGCGGCGGGAGTGCAACGCGCTTGGCGGAGGCACGCTCCAACAGACGCAGCATCAGGTAGCGGGCGCGGTCGTGGGTGGATTCGGCGAGTAGTCCGTCGAGCGAATCCATCCACTCCCGGGTCTCCTCCGGGTCGGTGTCATTCAAGTACGAAGCAACGCCATCGCGGATCAGCGCGAAGTTGGAGTCGTCCGTGGGCTTGCCACCGATCTTCCGGTCAGCCATTCCAAACCTCCTATAGGAATTAATCAAAAGGTCATGCGCGAACGGCAACCGACATGATGTTTCCACGTCGGAGTGAAGCCTCGGTCTCCCTTGGTCCGGGCCGATTGCGCATTTCAGGTTCAAGGATACGTCTTTCTGGTTTGCCACGGCACTCGAGGGCGAAGCTGGGGAGGGAGCTTTGCAAAGCTTTGTTATCGCAGAATTCGCATGATGCGGCGAAATGACCAGCCAAAACGTCCATAAAGGTAAAGATGGAATCTTTGCTTTCGGGTGTAGCCCATGGTTAGTCCCCCGTGCAGCTCTGGGAAAAGGGGGTGAAGGCGGAAGAAAAACCACCTAAACCCGGTCATTTCGGCGCAGAGCTTGTATCCTGCTGGGAGAAACAAAAAAATCACAGCCAAATAGGGTGTGACAGAAACAAGGAGGAACAACACAGTGGTGGACGCTCCGGGCACGGTGAAAAATAGTGCCCAGGATTACGCACAACGTCTCGGGATTCTTTCGGGCCAGACCGTTCAAGAGGTCGGCTGGGATGAAGACTGTGACAGCTCCATTTCCGAGGGCATCGAGGAGGTGCTCGGCGAGGAGCTGCTGGACGAAGATACCGATGAAATCTGCGATGCCGTGATCCTGTGGTGGCGTGAAGATGACGGTGACCTGGTCGATGGCCTGGTGGATGCGGTCCGACCGCTCGCCGAAAATGGTCGCATCTGGCTGCTGACTCCGGGAGCCGGTAAGCCGGGCACCCTGGAAACCGGTCTGATCGCGGAATCTGCACAGCTGGCCGGTCTGGTTCAGACCAAGTCTGACCGTTTCGGTGATTGGCAGGGCTCCTGCCTCGTTCAGCGGGGCACCACCAAGAAGTAGGTACTCCGGAGTGGCCACCCCGTTTTTCAGGGTGGCACTGCAACGTGCTAATGTTCTTGCTTGTTCACCCCGTGACGCGGGTGAAGTGCATGCGCCTTTAGCTCAGCTGGAAGAGCAGCTGGTTTACACCCAGCAGGTCGGCGGTTCGAGCCCGTCAGGGCGCACAGATATAGCAGCAGGCCAGACACTATTTTTAGTGTCTGGCCTGTTTTCTTTTCCCCGGACATGATGGCGGCAACGGTGGGGCCTGTTGGGGGATCTCTCCGTTGTGGCTCAACCAGATCTGGGGAGGGCTGCGGCCTGCTCTCTGGGGAGTAACCAGAAAATTGACCACCGCCACCGCCGGGACCCTGATTATCCCAGGGGCCCCGGGGGCAGATCATTGCGGTGGAGATGTCCCGGCCTTGGGTCAGGGGTTGCAGGCGGATGCGACCATCCCCGGGAAAGTCACCTCAGGCCGCCAGTCCTCTAGGTTCCAGATCGGTTTGCCGGGGGCGAAGATGACGTGGCAGGTCAGCTGGCCCACAAGGGAGGGCGTGGCAGGAATGCCCTTGCTCTCCATCTCCGGTCCGGGATCGTGGCTGCTGCTCGAGGAGCTCAGGTTCCCGTCTTTCTTGTTCGGAGAGATGTTGTACACGGTGCCACGACTGTTTTCCGTGGTGGTGTAGGAATCGATCACCGTAGCCCGGGCGAGGCCGGGGCTGGTCACCAATATCAGGGCGGTCGCGGTTGCGGCGAGTTTGGTGCGTTTGAACATCCGAGGGGCTCCTCGTTTAGGTGAGTGCGGGGTGCTGGGTTTGTGAAAAATCCCGCTCTGAAGAGTCGATCTGGGTTTCGGTTGCTAGGTCCCCTGAGAACACATCACGATGACCTTGCGGATATGCCCAGTGGGGGAGAGTGGCGGTTCTCTATTTTGGGGCTCTTGGTTGGTGGCTCGGGGGTTGGGGACGTTCCCCAGCAAAACACGGCCGAGATTCCCTCACAATCCCCCATTTCTGGTGCTCAGAGCTTGAGGTTCCCCCGGTATCCCGGCAGTGGAATAGGGGGGAAGATCTGTCCCGACGCTGCTCTTTATTCCATCCCCCATTGGGTGCCAGAGCGCCTGCAAGCCAGCGGCAGGCGGGGGCGGGGGCGTCACAACCTGCCCGGCTGGGTGGGTCCCGGGGTGGCGCCACGGTGGCCTGTGGGGAAGGCCTCCCGGGGGCTCTGATGGTTCCGCTGAGCTTTCGAATCCTGGGGGAGCGGTGAAGGGCGTTCCGGGGTTCCTCCCCGGGGCCTGCAGATATAAAAAACAGGCCAAGGTAGTTTTTAACTACCTTGGCCTGTTTTCCACACGGGGGGGGCTCAGATCCGGGGTCCGGCCAGTAGGTCCCCAGCCCGGAGCATTCCCGCTGCACCTGATTCAAGCAGTGCTCAATTCAAGCAGTGCCCAACGTGGGAGCTATTTCTCCTTGAGGGCGGGGGCAGCATTCTGGATGCCGCATTTTTATCTGAACACCGTGAGACCCCTGGGAGACCACCATCAGCCGCCCATCACCTGGGCCACCGGCACCGCTCGGGCAGCCCGCCCCCGGGAACAGCCCTGGGCAGAACCGTGGCTAGCCGCGCTTGTTGTGGGCTTCCCGCTCCCTATGCCAACGCTGGTGGCGTTTCGCGGAGGCTTTTTCCTCGGCGCGCAACAGGGTGCGGAACTTCTGGGCATGATCTCCCGGCACCCAGTAATTGTAGGCCCCATCAGAGCTGGTGATCAGGGTGTGTTCTGCCGGGGTGACATCCCGGAGCATGGCGGCCACGACCGTGGGGTCGGCGAAGTCTCCCTCACTGGAGACCTCATGCACCCTGGGGTTGCCTTGGTGGAGGTAGCGGAAGTCACCGCGGGGCTGGAGCTTGAAATTCGGCCCGAAGTGGAGGTCGCAGTGGATTTCGCTGAAATGTTCCCGGGTTCCGGTGGCCTCGGCCATCTCGCTGAGGACTCGGGCATAGGCGTCATTGGAGTCCACGAAGTCATATTCGAAGTAGAAGCTGCGGGGGAAGAGGTAACCATCCCGATCCCGGAGCTGGAGGAGAGTGCTCAGGCGCTCGGCGTTGAAGGCCTCGATGCCGCCCAACCGGTCGAAGGGGACCTCATCGACGGTGATCTCGCGGCGTGCCTCGAAGCCGAATTCCCGGGCCAGGTCGAGTGCCAGGTGGAGGGCCCGGGCGCGGTGACGGGGATCCTCCACCAGGCCTTCGGCTGGGGTGTCGGAATTCTCCCGGAAACCCAGCTGTTCGGCAATAGCGCTATCACTGTCTGGATCACGTGTGAACAAGCGTCGCCAGAATCCCATCAGCACTCCCTTAAACGAAAGGATGATACATCTGGCAAGGGTAATGCCTGCCCGGGGTTTCGGCTACCCCTCCAAACTAGTGGCGGGAGCGGCGCTTCCAATGATCCGGATGTTGTCCGCCGTAGCGGGCACGGACATCCCGGGAGCGTGTCGCCTCCCGGTCCTCGGGCTTGACCACCTCGGGGTCGGGTTCGTTTCGGGCATCGGTTCCCGTCTCATCCCCGGCATCCGGAGTCACGCCTGCCTCAGTTGCGGCCAGCTCATCTTCCTCACGGCGGACGCGGCGTCGTTCCCGCACCTCAGCCCAGATGAAGTAGCCCAGGCCCAGTGGGGCCATGATTCCGAAGGCCAGCCACTGCCAGCCGTAGCTGAGGTGGGAGCCGCGGTCCAGTTTGGGTACCGGCATGGCGTTCAGTTCACCGGCGGAGCCTTCGGAGAGCTGGATGTAGCTTTCCGCCAGCTCCAGGTCCACGGCCTCGCCGACCTGCCCGGTGTTGATGCCGTAGACCTGCAGCCGGTCCTGTTCCACCATGGGGGGATTGTCGGGCCGGGTCTCATTGAGCCGGGCCATGCCGGTGATGGTGACTTCGTTGGTGGGGGCCGGCTCAATCTCAGGGATCTGCGGGCCGGGGAAGGCAACGAAACCACGGTTGACCAGGAAGATTTCCCCGTCATTGGTTTCGAAGGGAGTCAGTGCCTGGAACACCGGGGTTTTCTCCACGGGACGCAGTCTGAGCAGCGCCTCGGAATCAGGGAGGAATTGTCCGGTCAACAGCACCCTGGTCCATTCCTCGGTGGCCTCGATCTGGCCTTCAGGGTCGAAGACTTCCTGATAGGGGACCGGGTCCTGCTCGAAGGCCTGCTCAAGCTGTTTATTGCGTTGGACAATGTCCTCGTCCTTGCCCAGTTGCCAGGGGGCGAGGAAGGAGAAGGATGCGTAGGAGAAGGCGACGATCGCCAGGATCGCCAGGATCCACCCAGGACGGAGGAAGAATTTCCAACTGAATTTCTCCCGCTTGTGGTCCTTGGCGCGTCGACGTTCAACCTTGGTGCTCACATCTACCGAGACTACCTTTCGCCTGCCTCAATGATGAATTCCCGCTGGTTGACATGCTCGCGGAGCCAGGTGATCAGGCCCGGTGTCGCAGCCTCGATCAGGTGGCGGGTTTCGCGGAAGCCTTCAGGGCCGCCGTAGTAGGGGTCATCGACCCCGGCACCCTCCGGGGCTGTCGGGTCAAAGCTGCGGAGCAGCCGGATACGCTTTTCCTCGGCCCCGCGGGCGATGAGCTCGGAGCGGTGGCCGCTGTCCAGGGCGATCAGCAGATCGGCGTTCTGGTGCTCAGCACCGAATTGGGCGGCACGGTGGCGATCACCGTCGTAGCCGGCGGAACGCAACTCGGACAGGGCGCGTTTATCGGCCTTCTGGCCGACGTGCCAGCCGCCGATGCCGCAGGAGTCAACCTTGACGAGGGATTCCAATCCGGCATCCTCCACCGCTTGCGCGATGATCACCTCGGCCATGGGGGAGCGGCAGATATTTCCGGTACAGATGAAACTGATGTGGTAACGCTGGTCCTCGCCGAAGGCTGCGGACATGGGCGGTCCTTTCCAGGTGAATGTGGGACGCCCAAAGGATAGGGGCTTGGGGACTCCGGCGCAAAGGTGGGTGGACGCTACACTTGCTGGGTACGCGAGGAGGAAAGAGCAAGGATGAGCAGCACTGTCGGGCAGATCCGAACCGTGATGGAGCAGGCCTACCCGCCGCACCTGGCGGAAAGTTGGGATCAGGTGGGTTTGACCTGCGGTGACCCGGAGGCGGAGGTGAGCAAGGTGGCCTTCGCCCTGGACTGCACCCAGGCGGTGGCGGAGAGGGCAGTTGAGATCGGGGCGCAGATGCTGATCGTGCATCATCCCCTGCTGCTCCGCGGGGTGCATTCAGTCGCCGCTGACACCCCGAAGGGCAAGGTGCTGCATACCCTGATCACGAATGGGGTGGCGCTTTTTGCCGCGCACACCAATGCCGATTCGGCCCGCCCCGGTGTCAATGACAAGCTCGCTGAGCTGGTTGGCATCACCCCGGGTCCGCCGATCCTGCCCAAGTCCGGCACCGCCCGCGACAAGTGGGGTGTCCACGTCCCGGCGGAGCATGCCGAGACTCTCAAGGAGGCCCTTTTCGCCGCGGGTGCCGGAAATATCGGCGATTATGCGGAATGCGCCTTCGATATTGAGGGCACCGGTCAGTTCACCCCTCAGCGGGGTGCGGACCCCACCGATGGTGAGGTGGGCACCCGGTACCGGGCAGCGGAGATCCGCGTCGAGTTCGTCGCTTATCGACGTTCCCGTCAGGCCCTGCTCGATGCGATCCGGGCCACCCACCCCTATGAGGAACCTGCCTTCGACATCCTGGCCATGGAGGATGACACCGACCCGGCCAGCGCCACCGGCCTGGGTCGGATCGGTGAGTTGCCGGAGCCGATGAAGTTGCAGGATTTCGTACAGCAGGTCGCTGATGCCCTGCCGGTCACCGAGTGGGGGATCCGCGCCGCCGGGGACCCGGAGCAGCTGGTGCAGAAGGTGGCGGTATCCTCAGGCTCCGGAGACAGCTTCCTCGACCGGGTCGCCGGTCTCGGGGTGGATGTCTACGTCACCTCCGATCTGCGTCACCACCCGGTGGATGAGTATCTGCGGGCCGGCGGGCCTGCGGTGATCGACACCGCGCACTGGGCGAGTGAGTTCCCCTGGACCTCCCAGGCTGCCGAGATCGTCGCCACGCACACCGGTGTGGAGGTTGAGATCCTCGACCTGCGTACCGACCCCTGGACCATGTCCACCCACAACAACCAAGGAAAATAATGAAACTCTCCCCGGCTTCCCAACTCACCCTGCTGGAACTGGCCAACCTGCAGCGCAACCTCCACACCTCCAGCACCGCCACCGAGCTGCCGGAGCAGCGGGAGCTGGATGCTCTGCTGGCCAAGCAGGTGCGCATGCATGATGCTGCGGCTGCCGCACAGATGGCGGTCGATGACATGGAGAATGAGATTCTGCGGATCCAGGCGGACGAGATCAAGCTGCGTCGCCGTGACAAGGACGCCCGGGAACAGCTGGGTGCGGAGCTGGACCCGGAGAAGCGCAAGGACCTGGAGCATGACCGCTACTCCACCAAGTCCCGCCTGGCGGACCTGATGGCGGAGCTGCAGGAGGCGCATAATGAGATCCACGCGCTGCGCAACAACCGCGATGTCCACGGTGCCCAGGTCGATGAGCTCGCCCACAAGGTGGAGGTGGCTACCCGTGCCCGGGATGCCGCTGCCGAGTCCGCCTCCCACATTCCGGACCCCGAGCAGCGGGTCGAGGAACTGCGCGCCCAACTCGATGAGCAGGTCCTGGTTCAGTATGACCAGCAGCGGGAAGAAAATGAGGTCGGCGCTGCCCTGTTCAACGGCCGTGCCTGCGGTGGCTGCTTCATCGTGCTGCCCCCGGCCGACCAGTCCCTGATCCGCATGGCCCCTGTCGATGAAGTCCCGCAATGCTCCAACTGCGGCAGCTACCTCATCCGGAAGGCTGTCTGAGGGTGAAGGTCTGCATCGAAGCTGATGGTGGTTCCCGGGGCAATCCCGGTATCGCCGGCTGCGGCACCGTCGTCTACGCCGCCGACCGCCGGGAGATCCTGCGCGAGATCTCCTATGTGGTGGGTACCGCCACCAACAACGTCGCCGAGTACCAGGGTCTGATCAACGGGCTGCGTGCGGCTGCGGAACTCGGTGCCGATGAGGTCCTGGTCTACATGGACTCCAAGCTGGTGGTGGAGCAGATGTCAGGCCGCTGGAAGATCAAGCACCCCGACATGAAGAAGCTGGCCATCGAGGCCCGCGACATCGCCTCCCAGTTCAGCCGGGTCAGCTATGAGTGGGTGCCGCGGGTGAAGAACTCCGCGGCTGATGAACTGGCCAACAAGGCCATGGATGCCCTGGCCAAGGGGGCGAAGCCCGGACCCCTGGACACCACGCCGAAGAAACCCGCCCCGGAGGCGGTGGACAGCAATAACCCGGCCCGCTGGAATGGTGCCTCCACCGAGCCGACCCGCCTGATTCTGCTGCGTCACGGCCAGACCCCGATGTCGGCTGCCCGGCAGTACTCGGGGCGCTCCAACCCGGAGCTCAGCGAATTGGGGTTCTGGCAGGCGGAGGCCGCCGCGGCATCCCTCGCGGAGCGGGGCGGTATCGACCTGGTGCTGGCTTCCCCGCTGCGACGTGCCCAGCAGACCGCCGAGACCGTCGCAAAGCGCCTGGGGGTGGAGGTGGAGACCGAGGAACGTCTCATCGAGATGGACTTCGGGGAGTGGGATGGGCTGACCTTCGATGAGGCCCGCGCCCTGCATCCCGAACTGCATGAGAAGTGGGTGCAGAATCCCACCCTGACGACCCCGGGCGGGGAGTCCCTGCAGAAGTTGCACCGTCGGGTGAAGAAGCTGCGGGAGTCCCTGCAGGCCGAGCATCCCGGCAAGAATATCCTGGTGGTCACCCACCTGACGGTGATCAAGTCCCTGCTGCGCCAGGGCCTGGATGGGGGACCGCAGCTCTTCCGCCGCATCTTCCTCGACCTGGCAAGCATCTCCATCGTGGAGTTCTACGATGCGGACAATTCCAGTGTGCGTCTGGTCAATGACACCTCCCACCTGCGTCGCTAGGGCCCCGGGTGCGGGGTTGGTGAATTGGGCGGCCGCGGGAGTAGAGTGAAAACCGCGAATGAGCTGGCCGGGTGATTGCGGCCACCGAACCCCACTCTGGGTGAAACCTGGTGGAGGCGGTGCGCCGAGGAAAGTCCGGACTCCACAGAGCACGGTGGTTGTTAACGGCAACCCGGGGTGACCCGCGGGCAAGTGCAACAGAAAGTAGACCGCCCTCCTTAAGGCCTTGAGCTGGGGGAGGGTAAGGGTGAAAGGGTGCGTTAAGAGCGCACCAGCAGGCCAGGTGACTGGTCTGGCTAGGTAAACCCCACCGGGAGCAAGGCATTAAGCCGTACCCCCTTGAGGTACGGCGGAACGGATGACCAAGGGCTGCTCGCCCGAGTCCGTAGGTAGCTGCTTGAGGCGGCCAGCGATGGTCGGCCCAGATGGATGATCACCGCCCCACAAGGTACAGAATCCGGCTTATAGGCCAGCTCATTCGCCCTCTTTTTCATGACTCTTTCAGTAGGATGTGTTTTGTCACACATCACTGAAGGAGTTGTCACTTGTACCACAATGATTTCTACACCCCGGAAACCCAGGGCGCCTATGAGCTGATCAGCATCGGTGAGCTCCAGCTGGAAAATGGTGGCGTCATCCCGGAGTGCGAACTGGCGGTCACCACCCTCGGCACCCTCAATGAGGCCCGGGACAACGCCATCCTGATCACCACCTGGTTCTCCGGGACCCACCAGACCTGGCTGCAGCACTATATCGGCCCCGGCCATGCCCTGGACCCGGGAAAGTACTTCATCGTGATCATCAACCAGATCGGCAACGGGCTCTCCACCTCACCGCACAATACCTCCGATCCCGCCATCACCGGTTCGAAGTTCCCCAGGGTCAGCATCGGTGATGATGTGGTGGCCCAGGAACGTCTACTGCGCGAACACTTCGGCATCCAACAGCTCTACGCCGTGGTCGGTGGCTCCATGGGTGCGGAACAGACCTACGAATGGGCCGTGCGTTTCCCGGAGAAGGTGCAGCGTGCCGCCCCGATCGCCGGTACTGCGCAGGCCACCCCGCATGATCAGCTCTTCACCAGGGTGCTCGCAGAGGCGATCACCGTTGATCCCGGTTATGCGGACGGGGAGTACACCAGCAATGAGGCGGTGTCGGAGGGACTGCGCCGACACGCCAGGGTCTGGACCCTGCTGGGACTGTCCACCGAATTCTGGAAGCAGGAGTACTGGCGCAGCCTGGGTTTTGAATCCAAGGAACAGTTCATCAGTGAGTTTTTCGAACCGCTCTTCGCGGCGATGGACCCCAACGCACTGTTGACGATGGCCTGGAAGTGGGGCAATGGTGATGTTGCCCGACACACCGATGGGGACCTGGCGGCGGCACTGGGGCGGATCAAGGCGAAGGTTTTTGTCATGCCCATCAATGAGGACATGTTCTTCCCGGTCCGGGACTGCGCTGCGGAACAGGCCCTGATCCCCGGTTCTGAGCTGCGGGTCATCGAGCACATCGCCGGCCACTTCGGGCTCTTCAATTTCGATGAAAGCTATATGCAGCAGGTTGACCAACATCTGGGGGAGCTGCTGGCCAGCTAGTGTGCCAGAATCGGGTGCTATGAAACTCTATGCCGCTCCCCTGAACTTCCGGGGCATCGCCGAGGAGTTCGGGGTTCCCACCACCTTCGACCCGGCGCTCCACGACGCCGCCCGGGCCGCCACTGACCGCTTCGCCGATCAGCGTATCGACGCCCGCGGCATCCCCCTGGTCACCATCGACCCACCCGGATCCAGGGATCTGGACCAGGCGGTGGCCCTGGAACCCGGGCCGGCGGGGGTCGGCTACCGCGTGTACTACGCCATCGCCGATGTCGCGGCCTTCATCGAACCAGGCAGCGACCTGGAAGCAGAAAGCCTCAAACGCGGCCAGACCATTTATCTCCCCGATGAACCGGCCCGCCTCCATCCCGAGGAACTCTCCGAGGGCTCCGCCTCCCTGCTGCCGGAGGTGGACCGTCCGGCCGTGCTCTGGAGCATCGACCTGGATGAGGCCGGGGAGATCCTCAACTTCAGCCTGAACCGGGCGCTGGTGCGCAGCCGCGCCCGCCTCGACTATGAGGGCGTGCACCAGGACCTGCTCGCCGGGACACTGCACCCCGCCATCACCCTGCTGCCGGAGGTGGGAAAATTACGGCAGGACTCCGCGCTGCGCCGGGCCGCGGTTAACCTGCGTATCCCCGCACAACGCGTGGAAGCCCTCGAAGACGGCCGCTATGAGCTGGTCATCGAACCCCGCCACGAGATCATGGACTATAACTCAGAGATCTCCCTGCTCACCGGGATGTGCGCAGGTCAGCTCATGGTGGACAAAGGCGTGGGAATCCTGCGCACCCTGCGGCCCGCCACTACAGAATCGGTGGCGGAGTTCAGGACCGAGGCACTGGCCCTGGGCTACCACTTTTCCGAGGACATGCCGGTGGGGGAGTTCCTCGCCACCGTCGACGCCACCGATGCCCGCGGCATGGCCATCATGCGGGAAGCCCAGAAGTTATTGCGGGGCTCCGGCTACGACCAAGTGGAAAACGGAGACAGTGAGGTACATGCCGGCATCGGCGGCTACTACGCCCACGTCACCGCCCCCCTGCGCCGCCTGGTGGACCGCTTCGCCACCGAAGTCTGCCTCGCCCTCTGCCAGGAGCAGGAAGTGCCGGAGTGGGTGATGGAACGCGCCGGGGAGGTGGTCAGCAGCATGAGACGAACCTCCCAGCTGGCCAATAGCGTGGATCGCGCCTGCCTGGACCTGGCCGAGGCAACGGTGCTCGCCCCCTGGTTGGGGCATAACTTTGAGGCGGTGGTACTCCGCACCGACCTGGGGAAGGACCAGGCACGTATCTTCCTCAGCGACCCGCCGGTGCTGGCGAACTGCCTGGGGCATCCGAAACAGGCGACCACCACGAAGGTGTCCCTGATCCGGGCCGACACCGAGGAAAGGGCCACGGTCTTCGCCTGGCCGGCGGACTAGCGGGGTATTGGGGTTCCCGGTGCTCCCCCTGGGCTTTCCCTGGGGGAGAGACCAATGCCCCCACGGTGGGTGATCAGTTAAATGCCCGGGAAGCCTCACCGGGATGCAGCGGAACCAGCATCAGGCCATCAGCGGAGAGATCCGCTTCGAAGTTGGCGGCATGGATCCGCGGCACCACCACAATCACCGCACCGGAAACCCCGGCAGCGGCACTACGCGCACTGATCGCCCCCCGATTCTGACACAGCTGAGCCAACGCCATGTCAGTGCCACCCAACCCATAATCCAGGTGCAGAGCAGCCTGGGAAGCGCCGAGCAGCTGCCAGATATCGGTATGACGACGGGAACGCAGCGCACTGGCCAGCTGTTGGGCACGGGAGGTCTCGCGTTCATAGAAGTCCAGCCAGGAACGGGCATCCACCAGGGAAGGGGTACCTGCCGGGCCATGAAAATTCTGCACCGCCTGCAACCACTCCGTCACCCGCTGGGGGGCGTCGGGAAGCTGGCGGAGGGAATCCACCCCGAAAGCGTGGGCGGCCCGGTTGGTGAAGCGCTGCCGCTCCCTGATCAACTTCGACTTGCCCGGCGCAATGCCATCCGTGGGGGCGAAGACCGCATAGGCGGTGGTGTCCTTGGTCACGGGGTGAGGAGCCTGGGTGACTGAACCATCCGAGTAGTCGACCACCGAGACCGTGTCCCCGGTGCCCCGGAGGGCGGCGGTGTGTCGGGCACGCAGCGGCGGGAACTGGGAGAAGGTCGCACCTGCCTGGGTGCAGACCTCGGCCAGGCGGGCGCGGGCGGGGGCGTCGTCAAGCTCGCCGGCGCTGTGGTGCAGGGCCAGGGCGACCGCGGCATCCATGGAGCTCAAGGCACCCAGACCGGAGTCGGTGGGGATATCGGAGACTACGGTGACATCGATGCCGGAGGTGTCACGGCTGAGCAGCTGACGGTGCACCATCATCCACAGGATGCCACCCACCCGCCGGGCCAGACCGCCTCGGGGATGCGGGGGAACCGTGGGCCGCCCCGCTTCATCCACACCGGGCTGCTGCTCGGCGGCATACTCCGCCAACGCGGGCAGATCAGTCGCGTCCTCGAGGACCTGGCCACCATCACTGTGCAGCTGCACCCGGATCTTCTCATCCTCACGGAAGCTCAGACACACCGCGACCTCCACCGAGGCCAGGGAGATGATCACCACACCGCCGACATGATCAACATGCTCACCGATCACGGACCAGGTGGCCGGGGCGATGGCGCCGGACCCCGGCTCCTCACCACACCAGGAGAGGTGGGCGGATACCGCCCGACCCTGGATCGGGTCATCGCTGGTAGGCCACATCGGCATGTACGTACTACTCCTTAGGCTGAGCTGCTTTAAAAGACCCATCCTAGCGCCACCGGCAACCCGGCCCACCGCTGAGTAGCCTGGGAGGAACCGACACAGATCCGATGGAAGCCCATCGGAAGAGTGGTGAAAGACCAACGGAAGGAATACCCGTGAGCGACGGCGACAACAAGTGGTACTTCGATCTCTCCACTGGTGAGGTCACCCAGGGGAAAAATGCCAGCTGGGATAACCGCATGGGCCCCTATGACAGTGAAGTTGAGGCCCGCAACGCCCTGAACGTGGCCAAGAACCGCAATAAGGCCGCGGATGCGGCAGAGGAAGCTGAGGAGGACTGGGGAGTCAAACCCTCCTGGGAGAAGTAGGAGGGTTCCCGGCTGCACTTTTAAGTCCCGGTGCAGGGTTGCCAGGTTCCCGGGTTCCCAGAGGGGATGCAGGGCACGAGGGGTGAGCCTGGGTTCATGTTGCCTCAGGGTGCTGGCCCCGCCGTGATGATCGCGCCATTGCGGGGCAGCCCACCAGGGAAGGTGAAGGCAACCCCCTGCGCCTTTTCCGGGTCCGCGGCATCCATCAGCTGCAGATGCAGATGAGGTTCCGTGCTGTTCCCGGAATTACCGCACTCCGCCACTTTCTGCCCCGTCTTCACCCACTGGCCCGGGGACACCTGGATGCTGCCCTGACGGAGATGGCAGAGGGCGAGAAAAATCTCCCCGGAACTGTCGGCGGGGTGCCCCGTGCTGTCCCCGGATCTGCGGATGATGAGGTGATTGCCGGCCAGGGTCTCAAACCCACCGGCGGCCCGGCGCGCCTGGGTCAACGCGTAGGCGATGGAGGGCAATCCGCGGTGGGCCAGGTGGTCGGGGAGGCCATCCTGGGCTGAGACCACTTCGCCTGACAGTGGGGCGAGGACTGCCCTACCGAAGCCGGGGAAGATCTCAGGTGCTTGACTCCGGAAGAAGGAACGCAGCTGGTATCTGGCGCCGTGTCCGTGTTCGTCGAGGGGTACCAGGTCGATGGAGTGTGCCAGGGCGAAGAGGTGGGTGCCGTGGCTGGGCACCCTGGTGGCCGGGCTCTTGCGCACCTGCAGGGCCCCCTGGAGGGGAAGCTGGAGCAGGATTGCATTCATGGCTGGGCTTTTCGCTGGGTGTGGGTAGGTGGTGTGGGTCTACTTCTTCTTGTCCTTCCCGCCCTTCTTGTTCTTCTTGTTCTTGCGGGAATCTTCCAGCCGGCCGTAGGCTGCCTTGATCTTCTTGGCGGTTTCGGAGTACTCCTCCAGGGACTGCAGACCGATCTGGCGTTCCCGCTGGTAGAGCAGGCCATAGCCGAAGGTGTCCTCGCTGCGGGCGCGGGCCTGCTGGGCCTTCTTCAGGAGGAAGTCGCGGGAGGTGACGGAGTCCTGGAAATCGCCGAGGACGGACTGCATGTCCTTGCAGGCCTTGTAGATGGGCTTGGTCTTCAGATCGGTGGCGGAGCCGACGGCTTCGGCTGAGTAACGCAGCTTCTTGGCGGCCTTGCGCATGTCGTGGAAGTATTCTTCTCGCTCATGCAGGGTAAGTTCCGGGTTGTCCCAGTTGTCTACCGCCTTCTTGTGGCGCTTCACCAGCTTCCGGTAGGCGCTGTCCAGGTGTTCGGAGAGGATCTCCTCCATTTCCTCCCTGGTTTCCGTGGGGGTGGTTGCCTCGGCTACTTCGGCAGCCGCTTCCGCGGAGACCCCCTCGGGAAGCTCTGCGGTGGGTTCCGCCGCCTCCCCGGTTTCTTCCGGCTCCGGGATGACGGTGACGGATTCCACGGCGGAGAGATCCTCGAGTGCTTCCGCGGTGGCGCGATCCTGCTCGGCAGCCTCCGCATCCAGGGGCGCCTCGGCGGTGGCGGAGGGCAGGATCGGGGGATCCGCCAACAGCCCATCCAGGGCATCCAGGAGTGCCAGGTAACGGTCTGAATCCAGGGTGGCGACCACCCTGCGGTGTGCCCGCTGGTACTCCACCCCCATGTCCTCCCGGAGGTGGGTGCGGGTGGTTTCATCGAGGACACCGGAGTCCTCGGAATCGAGCAGGGCGTGGAAACGTTCCTCCACGACCTCAGCGTCACGGGCGACCCCCAGCAAACCAGCCAGGAGTTTCAGCTCAGCCTCGATATGCTCGAACTCTTTGCCCCCGAGAATGCCCTCGAAGGTCTGCATGTGGCTGCGTAGCTCGCGGGTGGCCACCCGCATCTGGTGAACCGAATCCCACTCATCGCGGCGGACCTTGGGGTCGAACTCGATGAGCTTGTCGCGGTTGGCCTGGAGTGCGGTGACCACGGCTGCGGCGGGGGAGTCTTCATCAAGATCTGCCACCGAACGCGGCTCCGGAACCTGGTTGATGCTGTCACCGAGGGCACTCATCAGCTTGGAAGGGGACTTGGAGACCCGTGCCCCGGCGCTGATCAGCAACCCCGTGGCCAGTCGGATCAGTTCCGGCCCCTGTTCGCTTTCCACACTGGCGGCACTGAGCTCAAATTCCCATTCCCGCCAGCTGCTTTCCTGCCCACCGGGCAGCAGGGACCAGGCAGTGACGCGGTCATCACAGAACTCGGCGACTGGGGTCCCCTCCTCATTGACCAGCACCTGTTCACTACGCTCATTGTCCACCTGGGCGATCGGCACCAGGGGCGCGCGCCGGACGATCGCCCTCACCTGGTCCAGGAGTTCCTCCGGCACCTGGAAATGCCCCTCAACTGGCTCACCGAGCTCCGCCTGGATCTCAATCCGACCGGTGGTGCCGGGCAGCTTGATGTGCCAGCCATCATCATGGCCCCCGGAACGCCGGCGCAGGGTGATCTTGGCCCGGGTGAGACGGAGATCCTCGGTGTCATAGTAGATCGCGGAGAGGTTGTGGCTCCGGGTCTCGGCGATACCGGCTACCCCGGGAATCCGGGTCAGTTCCGGAATGAGCGCGGTCTCGGAAACCGCAAATTTGGCTTCTACTTCAAGGAAACGTCGGGTGGACATCAGTGATCTCTCCAGTTCTCCAGGGGGGTGTTCACCCTCACTTTAGCCCTCCCGGGATTAGAGGGGCATCGGTTTAATGCCCAGGAGGTCACCACGGAGATGGGAATGCTGAGCGGCGACAACCCCATCCCGGTAACCACCCGCGTGGCGGGAACTCAGGCGCAGTGAGCGACTCCGGGGAAAGAGCCGACTAAGGGTGTGCTGGGCGGCGGAGCCACGGGCGGCCAGTACCGGGAGGGCGCTGTCACCCTCGGCGGAACGGGAGGCGACTTCCAGCAGCTGACCCACACGGTGGGTGTAGGCGATCATGAAGCTGCGGCGGTAGGCGGAGGTCTCACCCCGGGCGGCAGCCTCGTGCGCGCCGGGGGAGGTGCGCATGAAATGTTCCCGCTGCCGGTTGAGACTGACGAAGAGGTCGGTGACATAGCGCAGATCATCGGGGGTTCCCAGGACGGTGGCGATGCCATTGCTGGTCAGCAGCATGGTGGCGCAACCGTTGACCTGGGCGATCCTGGCCAGCAGGTTGTACTGGTATTTGATCCACGGGGCATGCAGGTAGACCCGCTGGGCCTGGGGTGAGAAGTCCCCGGCACTGTCCTCCCCGAGGGACTCGATCCGGTAATGCTGTCGCAGGTGCTGTGCCTTGGCCACCAGCGCATTGGCCTCGGCCTCGAAGTTGGTGGACTCAGCCTTCTTCAGCAGGGCGAGAATACGGTGGTGTGCCTTGCGTTGTTCCGGGCTCAGCCGGGTGAAGGCCTGATTGCTTTCCTCCACCCCGTGGGGATCCCCCAGCAGGGGATGGTCATGGAGGGGTTGGAGTCGACGGAGCAGGGTGACGCACTCCTCCAGGGCTGCGGTGGAGAGGTGGAATTCCTCGACTGCGTGGCATTGACGCTGCCAGGCCTTCCTTGTGGCTGGTGGGATGGTGTTGTTGATCAGGGACAGGACCTGGAAGAGGAGGTGGTTGATCCGGCATCCGAGGACATGTCGGAGATCATCAGGGGTCCAACCCTTGGCTGCGGCGGCGAGCAATCCCTGTGTGATCTTCTCCTGCAGCTCAAGGGTGTAGTTGCGCCAGTGTTGATGATCCTCGCTGAAGGAAGTGTGGGGGAACTCAGGGTGGTGCGGGGAGTTGGGGTGGGTGCTCATGGTGATTGAACCTTTCGTTTGTATGTTCGATTTCCCTTTTAGTTGAGCAGTCCCGCCGGACATGGCTACCCCCGATCTTTTGAAAATTTCCCACTACCTGCATGAAGGGTATAAATAACCACCCCCGGTGTTATTTCCGGGGATTTGGGGGACGCATAACTGCCACCACCACTCCGGGTGCCGGAACTAGCATGGGCAGCATGAACAGTCAGCAGGAATTCGTGCTCCGCACCGTTGAGGAAAGTGGCATCAAGTTCATCAGGCTCTGGTTCACCGACATCCTCGGTTACCTCAAGTCGGTGGTCATGGCCTCCAGTGAGTTGGAATCCGCCTTCGAGGAGGGGGTGGGATTCGATGGCTCCGCCATCGAGGGATTCTCCCGGGTGTCCGAAGCGGACATGATCGCCCTGCCGGACCCCTCCACCTTCCAGATCCTGCCCTTCGATCCAGAGGACTCCCCGCTGGTCACCGCCCGGATGTTCTGTGACGTCACGATGCCGGACGGCACCCCCTCCTGGGCGGATCCCCGCCAGGTGCTGCGCCGTCAGGTGGACTCCGCGGCGGAGGATGGTTTCACCTGCATGATTTCCCCGGAGATCGAGTTCTACCTGGTCAAGAGCCTCGATACCGATGGCCATGAACCCGTCCCCACCGACTCGGGCGGTTATTTCGACCAGGCCTCCCACTTTGATGGCCGTGCGGTCCGCCGCGAATCGATGATGGCGATCGAGTCCATGGGTATCCCGGTTGAGTTCTCCCATCATGAGACCTCACCAGGGCAGCAGGAGATCGACCTGCGGCATGCTGATGTGCTGACCATGGCGGACTCCATCATGACGCTGCGCTACATCGTCAAGCAGGTGGCGATGCAGAACAATGTGGCGGCCACCTTCATGCCCAAGCCTTTCCACAAGCAGGCTGGTTCCGCGATGCACTCCCACATGTCGCTGTTTGAGGGGGATCAGAACGCCTTCCATGACCCGGATGATGAGATCAGCCTTTCCGTCACTGGTCGGCAGTTCATCGCCGGCATCCTCCGTCACGCCCCGGAGATGACCGCGGTGACCAACCAGTGGGTCAACTCCTATAAGCGCATCATGTTCGGCAATGAGGCCCCCACCGCCGCGACCTGGGGAATCTCCAACCGCTCGGCCCTGGTTCGGGTACCCACCTACCGGCTGCACAAGGCTGAATCCCGTCGCGTGGAAATCCGCAACATCGACACCGCCGTCAACCCCTACCTGGGTTATGCGGTGCTGCTCGGTGCCGGTCTCAAGGGCATCCGGGAGGGTTATGAACTGGAGGAACCCGCCGAGGACAATATCTCCGATCTCACCCGCCGGGAACGCCTGGCCATGGGCTATGTGGACCTACCCACTGACCTGGAGGGGGCGCTGCGCGAATTCGAGGGGTCCGAGCTGATGGCGGAGGTCCTCGGCGAGCATGTCTTCGAGTTCTATCTACGCAGCAAATGGGATGAGTGGCACCGCTACCAGGAACAGATCACCCCCTGGGAGCTGCGGAGCACCCTCGGTTACTAGCCCCGTCCCACCCACACCCATTAAAACCCTGTTGGAGCCACACCGATAAATCATGACCCTTCCGCGTTCTCCCCGCAGTAGCCTGCCAACCCCGGGCCTGATCGGCCTCTCCCATCCCCGTGCCAGCGAGGACCTGGAATGGCTGAGGTGGAATAACCCCGAAAGTGAAGATCTTCTCTGGGCGCTAGGGGGTGCAGGTGACCCAGACCTGGCGCTGAACACCCTGGTCCGACTGATGGGTGCCCTCGATGAGGCGGACGGGCTCAGCTATAGTTCCGCGGAACAACGGATGACGGCCGAACCCGGCGCGCGCCGATGCGAACTCAACCACGCCCTGCTCAGTGATACCGCGCTGCGGGTGCGTCTGATCGCCCTGCTCGGTGGTTCCACCGCCCTGGGCGACCACTTGGTGGCACACCCCGAGCTGTGGCCACAGCTGGTGCAGCCGCTGCCCACCGCAGCGCAGATGATGACCCAGATGCTTGAAGCCGTGGATGCGGTGCCGGCAGACATTGAGATCCCGGTGGAGGACGAGGTCATTGATTATGGGCCTGACCCGGCCACTTCCACCCTGGACGGGGCTGGCACCTACCGCGCCAGGATCGGGGGAGCGGAGGCGGAACAGTCCCTGAAATTGACCTACCGCACCCTGATCATGAGGATCGCCGCCCATGACCTGGCGGGCACCTACCCGGGGTCGCGCCGCCGCATCGGCCACCCGATTGTCCCGCTGAACACGGTGACCACCCTGTTGGCTGATCTGGCGGATGCCGCCCTCACTGCCGCCCTGGCGGTGGCGGTGGAGTCGGTGTACGGGGAGAAACCGGTGGACACCAGGCTGGCCATCATGGCGATGGGTAAGTGCGGTGCCCGGGAGCTGAACTACATCTCCGATGTGGACGTCATCTTCATCGCGGAACCCGCCAGCTCCCGGGCCACCCGGTTGGCCGGCGAGTTCAACCGGATCGGTTCCCGGGCCTTCTTCGAGGTCGATGCCGCCCTACGACCGGAGGGGAAGCAGGGCGCTCTGGTGCGCACCCTCGACAGCCATCTCGCCTACTACAAGCGTTGGGCGGAGACCTGGGAGTTCCAGGCCCTGCTCAAGGCCCGGGCGATGACCGGCTACCGGCCGTTGGGGCAGGCCTATATCGACCAGCTCCAGCCCATGGTCTGGGCAGCCAGCCAGCGTGACTCCTTCGTCGATGATGTCCAGGCGATGCGACGTCGCGTGGTGGAGAACGTTCCGGAGAAACTGCGGAACCGGGAACTCAAACTGGGTAACGGGGGCCTGCGGGACGTCGAATTTGCGGTGCAGCTGCTGCAGCTGGTGCACGGTCGTTCCGATGAGTCCCTGCGGGCACTCTCCACCACCAAGGCGTTGCACGCCCTGGTGCTCGGCGGCTATGTCGGCCGGGAGGACGGCCATGACCTGATCGCCGCCTATGAGTTCCTCCGCCTGCTGGAACACCGCCTGCAGCTGCACCGCCTGCGCCGTACCCACCTGCTGCCCGCGAAAGATGAGAGGGCGCACCTGCACTGGCTGGCGATTACCGCCGGTTTCACCAGCTCCGGTAACCGTTCCGCAGAAGAGATGATGCTGGACAAGCTCCGCAAGATGCGCCTGCTGATCTCTTCCCTGCACCGTCGAATCTTCTACCGCCCACTGCTGAACTCCGTGGTCAACATGTCGGTGGACACCCTGAAGCTGTCCCGCGAGGCAGCCCAGCTGC
Organism: Corynebacterium occultum; assembly: GCF_009734425.1. Classification (NCBI taxonomy): domain Bacteria; kingdom Bacillati; phylum Actinomycetota; class Actinomycetes; order Mycobacteriales; family Corynebacteriaceae; genus Corynebacterium; species Corynebacterium occultum. The sequence continues at coordinate 2,096,963 of NZ_CP046455.1, read as the reverse complement.
AGATGGCGGCACTGGGCTACCGCTCCCCGGAACGCGCCTACGAGCACCTTGCCGCCCTGGCATCCGGGGCGACCCGCAAATCAAAGATCCAGGCGATGCTGCTGCCCTCCCTGATGGACTGGCTGGCCAACACCGCCGACCCGGACGCGGGGTTGCTGAACTACCGGAAGCTCTCCGATGCCGCCTATGACCGCACCTGGTTCCTGCGGATGCTGCGGGATGAGGGCATCGTCGGCCAGCGGTTGATGAAGATCCTGGGAAACTCGCCCTACACCGCCGACCTGATCATCGCCGCCCCGGACATCGTCAAGTTGCTCGGGGACGGGGCGAAGGGGCCGAAACTGCTGGAAAAGTCGGCCGACACGGTCGCCCGCTCCCTGGTGGCAGCAGCTGGCCGCCACCAGGATCCGGAACGGGCAATCAGCGTGGCCCGCTCACTGCGCCGTGGAGAGCTGGCCCGGGTGGCTGCCGCCGACCTGCTGGGAATGATGGATGTGCAGGAGGTCTGCCATAACCTCTCCAGGGTGTGGAATGCCGTCCTAGAGGCGGCACTTCGTTCCGAGGTGCGCTACCAGCTCAAGATTCGGAACCGGGACGAAGCACCCGCCCGCATCGCGGTGATCGGGATGGGCCGCCTCGGTGGGGCAGAACTCGGTTATGGCTCCGACGCCGATGTCATGTTTGTCGCCGAACCCATCGAAGGCCAGGATGAGAACGAAGCCATCAGGTGGGCGATCTCGGTCTGTGACCAGCTGCGCACCCGACTCGCCAAACCCAGCCAGGACCCACCCCTGGAGGTCGACCTCGGCCTGCGGCCGGAGGGCCGCAGTGGTCCCATCGTGCGCACCGTGAAGTCCTATGAGTCCTACTACCGCCGCTGGGGTGAAACCTGGGAACTCCAGGCCCTGCTCCGGGCTACCAATGTCGCCGGCGATGAAGACGTGGGACTCGCCTTCCTCCAGGCCATTGACCCGCTGCGCTACCCGGATGGAGGAGCCGACCAGGCCACCATCCGGGAGGTTCGCCGCATGAAGGCCCGGGTGGATGAGGAACGCCTCCCCCGGGGCGCGGACCGCAACACCCACACCAAACTCGGCCGGGGTGGACTGGGTGATGTGGAATGGACCGCACAGCTGCTGACCCTGATGCACGCCCACGAACATCCCGGACTGCACAACACCTCCACCCTGGAAACCCTCGAGGTGCTTGCCGCGGAGGGACTCCTGAGCGAGAAGAAGGCGGAGAAGCTGCGGGACTCCTGGCTGCTGGCCACCAAATCACGCAACGCCCTGGTGCTGGTCCGCGGTAAACGCACCGACCAGCTGCCCCAACCCGGACACCAACTCGCCCAGGTGGCCGGTGCCGCCGGCTGGAATCCCAATGACAACCACGGATTCCTGGAGCACTACCTCAAGGTCACGCGCCGGGCCCGGCAGGTGGTCGATGAGGTGTTCTGGGGGGAGCGCATCCTGGAACGGGAAAGCTGAAGCGGCGGTTGCCGGGAGGGGGGTTGGGGAGGAACCCCGATCTTTCCCCTAAGGGTATCGACGTGACAGTTTGCGGTACCTACACTCGGATTCAGACCCACCACCCAGAAGGATTGGACATCATGGCACTGAAACTTTCCATCGACCTCAAGGACGCCAGCTTTGCTGATCTGGTGGCACTTGTCGACGCCGCCCGCTCCGCTGGCATGGACCCCCGTGACCGCATCGACTTTGACGGCCGCACCCTCAGCCTGGAGGTGGAGGTTGACGCTTTCTTCCCGGGTTATGAGGAAGATGATGATCAAGATTCCGAGGATTTCTCCGCAGCAGGGGAGGAGACCGAGGCAGCCGAGGTCATTGACCGGGCCGCTGAGGACTTCTTCGGTCCCCGCCACCGTGACCATGGTCGTCCCCGCAATCCCTGGGAGGATGTCCGCAAGACCTTTGAGCAGGGCCGGGACACCATTGATTTCGTGGGTTCCTCAGGCATCGGTGATGCCGCGATCCGCAGTGTGATCGATATCCTCACCGGCCGCCAGGATCCGCCGCAGGGCCCCCGTGGTCCCCGTGGACCCCGTCACTGAGTCGCCCCTGAATGAAAAAACATCCCCCCGCCCCCATGCCCGGGACTGAACCTCTTCAGGTTCCCCGGGCAGGGGGCGGGGGGATATTTCGGGTGAATCCCCTGGACTGGAAGATCTAGACCTCGGTGTGTTCCACCACCTTGGTGCCACGACCCCGGCCCCGGTCGGAACGCAGCATGGCGGAGCGCGAGATCAACAGCCCGATCACACCCAGTGCCCAGACGACGATGACCGCGATCCAGGCGATGCGGAAATCAGCCCAGGCGTAGGTCTTGCCTTGGGCGCTCCAGTCCAGCAGGACACCCACCAGCTGGGCGGCGAGCATGCCGGAAAGGAAACCGCCCATGTTGGACAGGCCGGTGCCGGTGGCCACGAATTTGCGGTCCAGTCGTTCCCGGACATGATCGAAACCGAAGTTCGCTGCCGGGGTGCACATGGCGACGATGATGTTGACGATGATGATCGCCATCAGACCACGCGGGGTTTCGGACATGAAGAAGATGATCCAGGTGGCACCGATGATCAGCGTGAAGGCCAGGGCGCCGAGCTCACGACGCTGCCCCAGCCGGCTGGAGATGAGCCCCAGCAGTGGGCCGATGGAGACGGTGGCGACGGTGTTGAGGGTGAGCACCAGGGCCGCCTGGGCGGAGGAGAGACCCATGCCCAGGATCATCATGGGCACGCCCCACAGCAGGGTGAAGACGATCTGGGGCAGCATGCAGGAGTAGTGGATGAAGAAACCGAGCCAGCAGACGGGGCTGCGCAGCACCATCTTCAGCAGTTCCCAGACCTGGGCGGGCTCCCGGGGGGTGACCACGGCGTCGTCAAGCGGAGGTTCTTCCCCGGCCCGGCGGGCCTTCTTCTCCGCCCGGGCCTGTTTAGCGGCATCGTCGGTGTCGGGGGAGTCAGCGACGGCGACTCCGGCGGCCATGGCGATCAGGACACCCACCGCGCCGAGGGAGACGAAGGCGACGGTCCAGCCGGAGAGATGCAGCAGCGCCATGAAGGGGACCGCGGAAATGAACTGGCCCAGCTGACCGAGGGAGGCGGTGAGCTGGGTGAACAGCGGAGTTTTCTTCAGCGGGAACCAGTAGGGCAGGATCCGCATCACCGAGAGGAAGGCGGAGGCATCGCCGGCACCGATGAGCACCCTGGCGAGGATGGCCACCCAGTAATTACCGGTGAGGCCGAGCAGAATCTGGCCGGCCCCCATCACCACAGCACCGGCCACCAGCATCTTCCGGGGGCCGAAGCGGTCGATCAGCATACCCATCGGGATCTGGGCGAAGGCGTAGACACCGATCTGGACGGCGGTGAAGACCGCGATCCGGGAGGCGTCGATACCAAAGCGTTCGATGGCTTCCACACCGGCGACACCGAAGCTGGTGCGACCGGTGATGGCCACCACGTAGACGGCTACGGCAGCCACCCAGACGGTGATGGCACGGCGGGTTAAAACGGTACGGGGATCAGGGCTGCTCACAACATCACACCTTAATCCTCTTATCAGGAAAGTGGGATCTGCCTCGAATGGGACAGTCGCCCCGGGGTCAACTCCGGGGGTTGCCCGGTCGGTGGCCACTGTAATCCCGGCAGGAGGTAAGTAAGGTATGGGGCGTGGATTACATTTCAACTCGAGACAGCTCAGCAACCCCTGCAAAGTTCACCGATATCCTCCTCGGCGGCCTAGCCCCGGACGGTGGCCTCTACCTCCCGGCGGAATACCCGGAACTGGATGATGCCACGCTCACCGCCTGGCGCACCCTCCTCCGGGAGAAGGGCTACGCGGCCCTGGCGGCGGAGGTCCTCAAACTCTATATCGATGACATCCCCGCGGAAGATATCGAGGCGATCACCGCCCGCGCCTACACCAGCGAAAAATTCGCGCACGAGGAGATCGTGCCGGTGACCAAGCTGGAGGACGGCCTCTACCTCGGTCACCTCTCCGAGGGGCCGACCGCCGCCTTCAAGGACATGGCGATGCAGCTGCTCGGCGAGCTCTTCGAATATGAGCTGGCCCGCCGCAACGAGACCATGAACATCCTCGGCGCCACCTCCGGTGACACCGGTTCCTCCGCCGAGTACGCCATGCGCGGCCGGGAGGGCATCCGCGTATTCATGCTCACCCCCGCCGGCCGCATGACCCCCTTCCAGCAGGCCCAGATGTTCGGTCTGGATGACCCGAATATCTTCAATATCGCCCTCGAGGGTGTCTTCGATGACTGCCAGGACGTGGTCAAGGCGGTTTCCTCTGACGCCGCTTTCAAGGCAGAGCACCGCATCGGTGCGGTCAACTCCATCAACTGGGCCCGCCTGATGGCCCAGATCGTGTACTACGTCAGCACCTGGCTGAAGCTGACCGAGAGCAACGACCAGAAGATCTCCTTCTCCGTGCCCACCGGCAACTTCGGTGATATCTGCGCCGGTCACATCGCCCGCCAGATGGGGCTGCCGATCGACCGTCTGCTGGTGGCCACCAATGAAAATGACGTGCTCAACGACTTCTTCAGCACCGGCTATTACCGCCCCCGTAAGTCCAGCGAGACCTACGCCACCTCCAGCCCCTCGATGGATATCTCCCGTGCCTCCAACTTCGAGCGTTTCATCTTCGACCTGATGGAGGGCGATGCCGGCCGTGTCCGCCAGCTCTTCGGCATGCTCGACCAGGGTGGTTTCTCCCTCGCCGAGGACACCCGCATGCTTGACGTGATCGATGAGTTTGGTTTCGGCTCCGCCAAGTCCACCCACGAAGATCGCCTGGCCACCATCAAGGATGTGCATGAGCGTTTCGGTGTCCTGATCGACCCGCACACCGCCGATGGTGTCTTCGTGGCCCGGGACTGGAGCAAGGATGTGGATACCCCCATCGTCTGCCTGGAGACCGCCCTGCCGGTGAAGTTTGCCGAGACCATCAAGGAAGCCATCGGCACCGAGCCTGAGATCCCGGCGCGTTTCGCCGGCGTCCTCGACACCGAGCACCACGTCACCGACCTGCCCAATGATGTGGAGGCGGTCAAGCAGTTCATCCGCACCTCCATCGACAACACTGAGGTCCGCTAAACCCGTTTAACTGACCCGGCTTCCCGGAAATCGCCCCACCGACCGCAGCCCTTGCGGTTCCGGGGGCGATTTTTCTTTTGTACCCCTGCAGCACCTCCGGTGGCAGCTGCCCTGTTCGAGAGCGGGGAGATGACATGCCCACCCCTCACCTGAAGTTTGATCACAGGTTCTTCGGCAACATGAGGAATAGACGATGGTGGATCCCGGATGGTTCACCCTGCTGAAAGACCGGGATGAGCTTTCGGCACCCCGCCAAGGCGGTGTCTCCCGGGAATTGGCGGACAGCCACTACCGGCGAGGTCATGAACGGTTCTCGAACTGCAACGGCCGGAGGTCACAACCTCGAAAGAGATTGTGACCTCCGGTTTTTCTTCATTTCCAGGTGGCCGTGGGGGAAATTTGGGGGAGGGAGGGTGGCAGGTGCAAGTCCTTGTTTTGGTGTTGAGATCAGCTACCTGGCAGGGATTCGGCTAAGGGTGTGACTTGCAGCTTCAGTGACTTTTTAGCAACTTCAAATGGCGTTTTTAGATGATGCCAGCAAATGTCCCAAGTAGGTCGAATAAATGCTCGGAGTGAGCTATCTCGGGGTCAGATCTCTCTTCCCTGCGGCTCCATTTGGGGATCCGCTAATTTTCCCCTAGCCAAAAGGTCATCTACGCAAGGGACCTTGATCCTGTCGAGGGGTCTCCAACCGATCTAGCCTGCGACTAGCCTTACGTAGCATCTTGATCAGCAAGACAAGAACGTAGAGCACCGCAGTGAGAACTGCCAGCATAAGTAACATGATCACAATCTCGGTAAGGCCGATAGTTGGCATAGTGGGATCCTCTTCCAGTAGTGGGGCATACGGTATGCGAAGTTAGAGTAGCGCCTTTATTTGCAAAGCAAAGAGAGCAGGAGGATTCGGGCATTCCCTGATCGCCACTTTTTAGAGAGGCTGACACGCCAAGCTGAAAGCCCTCCACTATGACTTGAAACTTCGTTTGGCGACTTTTTCGAAACTTCAAAACCGGTTTCCGGCCCGTAGGGCGTTAACCACTGCAGCGAAAAGCCATATCGTCCCCAGCACTCTCGGCGCAAGTGCGGGATGAAAAATGACTGGTTCGCCTGCCATGGGGTGCAACCAGAGCATAGAACCACCAACCAACACGACTCCGATAAGCACGCAGATCCCAACGTCCACCCAGGAAGCTTCCCGAAGAGCTACGGCAACGTTAAAGAGCACGAAGGATACTGCTAACGCCACACTTCCCACTACGAAAGAAGACCATGTAAGAGTGGTCCCGTTATTCGCCATCGGATTCATCTGGAGAGCGGCAACAACAACCAGTAGCGCACCACAACCGAGAAAGCCGATGGCAACCCAGGTCGGCTTATCGAGAGGATCCGTCATGAGCATTCCTTTCCGAAAGTCCCAGCCCCGAGGCGCCGACCGCCGGTTTATTCACAGAATGTCTTGTGTCGCCGTTCTACTGCTGAGCCCGCCTACGAGCGAAGAGATAAGCCAATCCTCGACGAACCAGGTAGGACGCGCCAGACACCATCATGCCCATGCCCAGAAATAGCACAAGGCCGAGAAAGATAATCGGCTGACCAGCAAAATTCTGTTGCATGAACTGATAAAGCAGGAACCCAACTACTATGTAGGCGATGTCGAACCAGAACACTCGCAGCGGGATAAACAGTAGGGGTATTCCGACGATAAGTGCGCTCCATCCCGCGGTCTCTGCGTTCATTGCGAGACGGTTCACGGTGGAGAGCGGATCTGGATAGATTCGTTGAAAGACGAATCCGACGATCAGAAAGAGGATCTCGGGGAGGGGTAAGTTCCACCAGCGAGCCTTGGAAAGTCGGTGGTGTGGAAGCATAGGCGGCCGACTGCGCGAACGTATATCCGCTTTCAGCTCTTCGGAACTGGTCGGTCGGTGGTGAGGGAGCACAATCTCGTCCTTGTTCTTGTGGGCACTGATTATAAGAGGGGGCGGGACCGCTCAGATCTTGATGCCTATCTCCAAAACACCCGCGTTTGGAGTGGGCAGCAGTCGATTTTCTAGACAGGTTTCCCATCTTCGAGTATTCCTAAGGTTTACCACGAGGCTTATTCATAGGGGTTTATCGTCCCCAGTCCATTCGCCGCTCGTGGGGCGTGTCGCGGGGACATAAAAAGGGACTGCCTGTTTCGATTAATGTGTGAAGAAAAACCAAACAAACAGTCCCACCAGCAAGACTACGGCCCCGCTGAATGACACACAACTACTCGGCCTGATCGAGACCATCACCCACTGCGACCAGCTCGCCGACATCCCCTACGGCAGACGTACCCTGACCGTGGAAGATCGGGTCCTGCTGACCCTGGACTACCTCAGCGAAAACCGCACCGAACAAGCACTGGCAAAGACCTACCGCATTTCCCAGCCCACCGTCTCCCGCATCATCAGCACCTTCACCGACCTGATCGCTGGCCTGCTGGAGAAACACCGGCCCACGCCCGCCGACTTCGAGACCTTCGTTGGCACGCTTGTCATCGATGGAACCCTGGTGACCTGCTGGGACTGGAACGACCACCACGACCTCTACTCCGGGAAACACAAGACCACCGGGCTCAACCTCCAGGTGGCCTGTGATCTGGACGGACACCTGATGTGGGCCCCCGATCCGAAACCCGGGGCCTGGCACGATCTGCGGTGTATCCGAGAATCCAACTTCCCCGACCCCGAGGGACAGCCCTGGAATGTCACCGCCGACAAAGGCTATATCGGTTGGCACTGCACACACCCGATCCGGAAACCCAGAAACGGCAGCCTGACGCAAGAAGACAAAGACTACAACCGGCAGGTCAATAGCTACCGGGCGGTCATCGAGCGAGTGAATGCACATCTGAAGAACTGGCACATCCTGAAAACGAGATATCGACGTCCGATCGAGGACTTCACAAACGTCATTCGAGCGATCATCGGAATGATGTTCTACAACGGCCTATGAATAAGCCTCCACGACTACTCACAGCATTCCTTTTCAAATGGTGAATGCTCGATCGGACCCAGGGCATCGGCACCGATTTCGAAGAGCGGATCGAGGGACTGCGTTTCACCGACTCCCGGGACCCGGATGCCTTCCGGGTGCAGCAACTGCTGGGGGAGGCCCGCCAGACCCGTGCTCTTCTGTTGGAGATTGAGGTGGCTACGGACCGTCGTCGCTGCCTGAGACTGCTCAACCGTGCGGATCGGGTATGGGCGGACCTGGCGCGTCATTACCTCGGTGGGACAGGCACAATGGGGGGACAAGAACTAGTCGAGAGGAGAGCTGCACATGGCTCAGGAACATCAGATGGGTGCGGAATATTTTCTGGAGTTTGATCCGGAACGCTTCGCGGCACAGATCAAGGCAGAGGCAGCCGCCCGCAAGGCTGAAGAGGAAGCCTCTGCTGAGGACCGCCCTGCTGAGGGCAGGGACCAGGGTGGAACAGAAACCGGAAACGGGGAATAACCCCTTTCCCCTGATACCAACCCCCTGTACCAACCCTCCATGGGATTCCCTCTGCTAACCCAGGGGGGATCTGAGAAGAACTGATCAATAAAGGAACTGATGTGGCCACCCCTGAATTCATTGTTGAGCTGCGCAAAAAGATCGGCCATGATCCGCTCTTCCTGCCGGCTGTGAGCGCGATCGTGATCCGCGATGTCGCCCCGGATGCCCCGATCTGGGCGGTGCCGGAGGTGCTGCTGGTCAAGCGTGCCGACAACGGCAACTGGACCCCGGTCTGCGGGATCTGTGAACCCGGTGAGGAACCCGCCGAGACCGCGATGCGGGAGGTCAGGGAGGAGACCGGCCTGGAGGCCCGGGTTGAGGCACTACTCGGGGTGGGGGCGATGAACCGGGTGACCTACCCGAATGGGGATGTCGTGGATTTCATCGACACCGCCATCCGGATGAGCGTGATCGGTGATGACACCCCGGTCATCGGCGATGAGGAGTCCAGCGATGTCGGCTGGTTCACGGTGGCCCAGCTGCCGTCACTGGACCCCCGTTTCCGTCTGATCATCGGGGATGCGGTGGCCCAGTTGAAACATCCCCAGGGTTTCCGCCCCCGGCTGGGCTTCCACAAGCGCAAGCCTTAAGCCACCCCCCTGTCGCAAACTGGGGATCCTGATGGTGTCGGGCCTCCCCTGGGCGGGGGCGCTCAGGAACCGGAGGAACCGCTGGTGAAGGAGAAACCGTAGAGGTCTCCGGTGCCGGCATAACCTAAGGACTGGAAGTTACGGTTATCCCAGATGACCAGGCCACCGGCGGGGTCAGCGAAGACGGACTTGGTGCCGATATTGCGGCTCTGTCCGGGTTGCAGGGCCTGCGGGGTGCCGTCCATGCCCTGGTTCCAGCAGTTGGTGAAGGTTTCATTGCGGGTGTTGATCACCAGGCTGGGGATCAGCGCCTGGGGTGGGTTACATTCCGGGTTGGCGGCCCTGCTGCCGGGGGCATCCGAAACACAGAGCACATGGGTGCCTTCCGCCCGGGGATAGAAGGTGCACCGCACATCCCCGGCGGCATTGGTGTACTGCAGGGGAGCAGTCTGGGCGGTGGCGGTGGCACCACCCACTGTCAGGGCGGTGGCGAAGGTGAGGGCGGCGGAGATCTTCAGAACGCGGAGACTCATGGTGGACATCCTCCCGATATCGGTGAAAATACGGTGACAGCCGTCATGATGACAGCAGTTTCAGATGCTCGGGGACTGAATGCCGGAAAAGTTATGCTTCTGAAACCGCCTGTTCAAGTCCCCTTCGGCTCCGCCTAACCCAGTTGACCGGATTCCGGCCATTGTTCCCGTGGCCCCCAGTCCGTGCCCTGATCCAGGAAGGTGCTGCGGAAGGTTTCCCACTCCCCGTGGAGGCAGTCATGCAGCTGCCGGGCCGAGTCCAGGAAACATATCTCCTCCAGCCAGGGTGGGGCTGTTTCATCATGGACCTCCTCCGGGCTATGGGTGTTCCCGCAGACCAGCAGATGCGGTGGCCCTAGCTCAGGGGTCAGCACCAGGTTGCCCTCCACCGCCAGCTCGAAGAGCAGTTCACATTGGGGGAGGTTCAGTTCGGCCTGGAATATCTGCCCGTAGAAGGAGGAGGCTCCCTCACCCAGCCAGGAGGTCTCGAAATGCATTTCGGCCCCGCCAAATTCCCGGCAGAGCCAGCGCTGATCGCTCAAGATCCCGTGCCGGGACAGTATTGCCCGGATAGCCGCCAGGTTCGGGTCCTCATCAATGGGCACCAGGCTCAGGTTCAGAGTCATGGGTGGTGCACCTTATCCCGGGAGTGCTCTTTCCCCTCAGTCCGCAGCTCCAGGCGTAGCCAGGCAATGGCCTGCCAGAGCAGTCCCAGCATGGCGATATTGCGCAGGCTCAGGATGACCACCGCGATCAGCTGAGGGTCGGCATCAACCAGCTGGTCATAGAAGACCGGATAGACCAGGGTGCCCAGTGCTGCGGTGGGGATGGCCAGCCAGGTCAGTATCTTCAACGGCCGGGGGACACCACCTTCCCGGCCAGCGGTGCCCACCAGGCAGGCGGCGAGCAGGGGGCCCATCCAGAGCAGGTACTGGGTGGAGAAGACCTTGTTCACCACGATCAACGCGATGAGCACCACCAGCCAGAAGGCCAGGGTGGAATGGGGGTGCCAACCACCGCGCAGGAAACGACGCAGCGCGAACCCGAAGGCGAAGAGCAGCAGGGCCAGCATAGCCACCGAACAGAGCTGGGCGGCGATGCCGGTGCCCAGGCCCTGGATCTCAAAACTCTTGGAGGGGGCATAGGAGATCTGCCATTGATCGGGTTGGAGCCAGGCCAGCAGCACAAAGGGGGTGGCCGCCACTGACTCCACCTGTAATCCCCGCTCCCCCTGATAGTTCAGGGGGGACAGCACCCTGTCCGGGCCGAAGAAGACGGCGGTGATCGCGGCGCTGAGCAGCAGGGTTCCCAGGAACCAGAACAGCTGCCGCCAGGTCCGTCGTTCCCTCCACCCGGCCACCAGACCGGCGGCCAGCACCCCGGGCCAGAGTTTCACCGCGGTGGCATAACCCAGGGCGACCGCCGAGATCCGGGAGTTGTGCAGCACCCCCAGGGCGGCCACCCCGACCAGCAGGGCGGGTACCAGATCCATGCGGAACACCAGCATCGGGCCGCAGGCGGTGCTGAACAACAGCCAGAACCAGAGCCCCGCCCCGTGTCTGCCCCGCGCCAACCAGAGGCAGAATGCGACGTCGAGAAGCAACCAGAGGCCGACATAGGCGAGGGTGAACATGTCGGCATCACCGGGGAAGAGGGCATGCAGCGGGTAAAGCAGCCAGAGGGCGGGCTCCGGGTATTCCGGGAGGGTGCCTTCAGTGATGCCACGGTGGTAGTAGGCGACATCATTGATGACGGTGTAGTCATCAATACCGACAAGGGCGAGGATGCTCAGACGACCGAGCAGCCACAGCAGCACCGCGGCCACGCGCTGGGGGAGTAGGGACACACCGCTGATTCTATGCCGCCCCTCCGCCACATTCGCTTATCGACGCCGTGTTGACCCACCTCCACCGGGCCACCCCGAGGTCAGGAAGGGGTGACTAGGGTGGCGGTATGAATTCCACCACCTCCCACCGTCTGCTGGTGATGCGGCACGCCAAGTCCTCCTGGGCGACCCCGGAACCCGACCACGAACGCCCCCTGAACAAACGTGGCATCCGAGATGGATTCGCCGCCGGGCAGTGGTTGGCGGAGCAGATCGGCGATATCGACCATGTGCTCTGCTCCACCGCTGCCCGCACCCGCCTGACCTGGGAAAGAGTCGAGGATGGTGGGGCCCGTGCCACGGGGATCAGCTACCACGAGCAGATGTATGAGTCCCCGGTATCCTCCTTTCGGGAACTGATCACCGCCTTACCGGAGTCGGCCGGCACGGTGCTCTTCCTGGGACACTGGCCCGGGGTGCAGGACCTGGTGCGGGAAGTGGCCACCCGGGACAACCATCCCGGCTGGGCCAGCATGGACCTGAAATTCCCCACCAGCGCCATTGCCGTTCTGGAGTTCGAGGGAACCTGGGAGAAGCTGCAGCCCGGGGATGCCCAGTTAAGGGAGTATGTGGTCCCCCGGGGTTGAGCCGCCGGGGCAGCTGCTCGGTGAGGGACATGTGACTCAGCCCCGGAAATCCTCCCGGGTGACATGCTCCTGGTGGAAACCGGGGTCCTGGAACACCTCCGAAGATTCCAGGTGGATCTCCACCCTCGCGCCCCCGAAATGCTGCAGAATCTCCTGCTCCAGTGCATCGGCGCTGCGCTGTGCCTTCACCACGGTCCAGGTCTCCGGAACCCCCATGATGACGGTGAAATGCAGGCGTTCACCGATCCGGACACCATGGATCGCCGAGAAGCTGATCTGCCGGGGTTCCGCGAAATGGTGCAGCAGATCCTTGAGTTCGCGCAGCTCCTCCGCCGACGCCGGCACCCGGGGTTGGGTGGCGGCGCTGCGGGTCCAGAGCTGATACGCCACATAGAGCAGCACCAGGGCCTGTAGGAAGCCGATCAGGGCATCCAGCCATGACCAGCCGGTCCAGAAGGTGAGTGCCACGGCGAGCAGGATCAGCGTGGAGGTGAGGATCCCCAACCACAGGTAGCGGGCCCCGGTGCCCAGGATCTCCAGGCGGTAGTAGCGGGAAGAACGCTGCAGGTACACCGCCAGGCTGAACATGAACAACCACGCCAATCCCGCCGACCCCAGCGCCGGAACCGGCAGCTGCAGCGGCGTGGCATCAATCAGATGCCAGGACACCAAGGTGATCAACCCCAGGGACAGCACCGTGAACATCACGCTGAAGATCCGGGCATAACTACGGTCCGCCCGACCAAAGGTGATCAACTGCGGCACGGCGGTGCGCCGCAGCCGGGAAATCGCCAACAACGTAGTCAACAGCAGCAGCAGGCAGGCGACCGCATCAGCATAGAAACCGATGGAGCCACTGAAGATCCCCGCAGCAGTCTTCAACAGCGTCGACACCAGCAGCAGCACCAAGGTCAGCACAAGAATCCGCTCCAGAAGGTTGATCTTCTTCTGTTGGAGAGGTCGGATATGGGACATGGCGATTCCTTGGGTTCAGCCTTCGGCAGCTCAACGGTAGGTGAAACAGCAGGGGGGAGGAAGCGGGATATATTGAAGGAAATGTCCCGTGGAAAATCCTGATCTGGAAGCGGAAAACACCTGATGAGGCAACACCGGAGGCAAAGTATTTCCGTACTCGAAATATAACTCAGAATCACCCGTTTGAAGCCGAAATTTCCGGAATTGTTACCGCTAGGTGTCCTGGCCTGATGAGAGCACAGACAGTGAGGGTGGACAACCCAACCCCGGGCACACCCCCTGCCCCGGTGAGCAAGATGACAGGGGTGGAAACAGCTCCAGAATCAGGGGATGACATGGGGGATCACCCACACCACTGGAAGTGGCCGTGACCCTTTCTTGGGGAGTCTGGAAACGGGGTGGCTGAGGGGGGCAATCCTCGGGTCCGCTAAATCTGGGGTGGTCGTTTCCATGGGCCATCCCCGGGGGAGGGGCATCTCTGAGGTTTCGGGGGTGGGGGCCTTACCTGGGGGGGAACTTCAGTAGCCCTTGCGGCACCCCCTTGGCAAGGAGGGGTTCCGGTGTAGGTCTGGGAGCAGGTCCGGTTCCGGCTTCTAGGATGGGGTGCATGAGAATCGGAATCATCGGTGCCGGCGCGGTCGGCGGATACTTTGGCGGAAAACTGGCGTTGGCCGGAAAAGATGTGAGGGTGGTGGCTCGGGGTGAGACCCTGCAGAAAATCCGCTCGGCGGGACTGCAGCTCATCGAACCGGAGGGGGAGTCCACCACAGTCGAGGTTCCGGTCGCCGAGAGCTTCGCTGAACTCGGCGGGGTGGATGTGGTCATCCTCGCCACCAAGGCACTTCCCGGGCAGGACACCTTCCCGGGGATCCCTGCGGCGGTGCCCGTGGTGACCACCCAGAACTCCGTGGAGGTGCCCTACCTGGCGGCTGAGCTGCTGGGGGAGAGCCGGGTGTGGCCCGGTGTGGTCCGGGGTTTCATGGTGCACCGGGGTCCCGGGGTGGTGGAATTCAAGGGTGGGCCACTCAGCCTGAACTTCGGCACCTTCGATACTTCCCCCAGTGAGCTGGCCCAGCAGCTGGCCGCTGATCTGACGGAGGCTGGTCTGGTGGGAAGTGTTCATGAGGATATCTGGGTGGATGTATGGAATAAGGCGATCTTCACCGCCCCCATGGGTGCGCTGGGCGCGGCCAGCACCCAGCCCCTGGGTTATCTGCGTACCGTGCTGCGCCCCCAGCTGCAGCAGCTCTTCGCCGAAGCGGATCAGGTGGCCCGTGCCATGGGGGTGAACCTGCCGATGGATCAGGTGGCGCAGACCCTGGCCTTCGCGGATTCCCTGCCGGAGGCGGCAACCTCCTCCATGCAGCGTGATTTCCTGGCTGGGCAGATCAGCGAATTGGATGCCCAGGTCGGTGCGATCCGTCGCCTGGGGGACCACGTGAAGGTGGAGACACCCCTGCATGACATGCTCCAGGCAGTGCTGGAGGCACAGGCGGCTGCCGCCGGGCGGGAATAGTCCCGCGAGTTCCTTTCGGGGTGGCAGAGTGCTGCCGGATGCCGGGGCCATGGCCGGAGGTTGTGACTTGCAGCTTTGTGTGGCGGCTTTTTAGCAACTTCAGTTGGCGGTTTTAAGCGATGTCAAAGCGGGACCGAGTAGGTCGAATAGATGCTCGGAATGAGTGTTAGCCCGAATTTTTCACGTGAATTCGTTTCGTGATGAGTACGTGGGGGTAGCAGCAGCAAAGATCGACGAGATCCCGGCGGGTGCTGGTGCCGGGGTGACCAGGTTCGAAGGTCCTTGAAGTAGTGGTGGCTGTGGACTGCGCGTTGATAAAAAGCGGGGCAACACGTGCCGGGGTCAGGCCGTGGATCTCAGCCGGGACAAGCCGTGCTCCAGCAGCTCACGGTGGGTAGCAGCGCCATCGAAGCGGATGCTTAAGCGTCTGGCGTGTCGGACGACGACACCAGCGACCGATAGCATTCGGACGCGTAGGGTTTTGGGTTCCCAGACCCACCATCGTTGTCGGGATGTGGTTGATGGTGGCGGTGTGGCTGCGGTGATCAGTCCGGACCAGGTGATCAGGTTCATCGCCAGCATGGCTGAGTAGGCCCACGCCTGGTTCATGGCGAACGCCTTGTGTGGGAGTTTTCCCAGGCCACAGTCCTTGAAGTCCCGGATGCGTTGCTCGCACCGACCGCGTGCCCGGTGGAGTTCATCCAAGCGCTGGGCGTGCCCGTGCCGGTTGGTGACAAACATCTGCGATCCCGTCGCCCATCCAGATCTGTGGTGCGCAGCTGCGCACCGGATGCGGCGTGTTCGACTCGGATGATAAACCGTATATCCGGTGGGTAATCGGTCAGGGTAAGGCCGAGGGGTTCCCCGGCCCAGCAGCGCACCCGGCTGGTGATGTCCGCGACTTAGGAATCATCAATATCGCTGATCGTGCCGTCCGGGCGGATGATGCCCTGTTTGACCGCATCACCCAGGGTTGAGGCGATGTCGGCGATCTGCCAAAACGTACCGATCCCGACCGAGTAGGCCAGGCCTTGTTGGTCGAGGTGGTTGATGAATTTCTTTGATCCACCGGCAGCATCGGTGCGCACCAGCAGACGTCGGCCCCAGTCGTGGCCGTCGGTGTGGTCCGGGATCGTGGACAAAGTCTGATCCAGCACTGTGATGTGGTCAGCAGCGGTATTCGACCCGGCGTTGCCGGGGCGCAGCAGCACCGCCGCGGGCTCCCCGGTCAAACCTGGTCCGTGATCGATGATTGCTGCTAGTGGGTGGAAGCCGAAGTGTTTCTTCCACGTCGGACGGGCGTGTTCTTTGTCCGAGTGGGAGGTGACTTCGGTGGCGTCGATGTCGATGACCAGGGGATTTTTCAGGCTGGCCCGGGCGGTGTTCATCCCGGCGAGTACTGCTGTAGTGCTGGCATCATTGATTAATTCAGGGCCGTTGTGATCATCGTCTTCGGAATCGTGGAGTTCTTTGTATCGGCGGTGGATCGTGGAGTCAGACGGGATCTGATCGATCAACCCGGCGGCTACCAGCGGGTTGAGCAGCTCGATGTCGCTGGCGTCATCCCCGCCCAGGGCCAGGGCCAGGGCGAGTGAGGTCATGGTGTGGCCGGTGGTGTGGACCAGGTGTGGTTTCTGAAGGTCACCGAGTGCGGTGTCGATTGCGTCGGCGACGCCGACCCGGTCGGCGGCCTGGGCCAATAGCATGAGTCCGGCATTGGAACATAGCTGGGATGTAGTGGGGGTATCGATATGAAAGCTGGTAATCTTCACCGTGAAGGTGATCCTTTCGGGCAGGTGTGTGGAAGCGTGAAGAACTCCCATTTTACCTGCTCAGGATCACTTTCTTTGTCTTTTTAGGGCCCTATTTCCCTAATTCCCGTGAAAACACCGGGCTAATGGATATTTTGTTAGAAAAGTCAGAATGTGAACAAGTGTGAATAAATGAACAAAATCTAGAAAAGTTACGAACGATGGAAAATTGACTATCTGGAAGATTTGGATAGAAAATGCGAAAAAGGGGAGACAAAGATGAGTGAGCATGAAGACGGAAAATCCACTACGCCGAGCTTTGTCATTGAAGAACGGGAACGCTACAGGTGGAGGACCGGATCCCCGGTGAGCACAATTACCGATGTGGCCACCTGGTTTCTTTCCATATGCCAGAGTCAAAGAAAGTCACCAAACACGATTCGCAGCTATCGAACTGCAATCAACAGCCTGGGCGGAATCCTCGCGGAAATCACCGGCAGGAACAAAAGTGCATTGCCCGTTGAATTACTCAACCGCAATGACCTGAGCGATGCTTTCAACGAGTACGCAGCCCCGGCGGGAAGACTCGAACCGAAGCCTGCAGCAGTGCAACCTCCGGTGGTTCCCGCGGCAGCGGCGCCGGCAGCGGCGGAAACGTCCATCCCACAGGGGGAAGTCCCCGCCGCCCCGGAGCAGCCGATCACTGAGGCCACCCCGGCCGTTATCGCCGAGCCCGGCCCCCAACCGGACGCGGCGATTCCTGCAGCGCCTGCGCCCCAGCCGACCGCCGTGACCCCTGTCGACGCGCCCGAGCAGTTGGCGAAGCCGGTGGGGGCACCCGAGTCGACTGCTGGGGAAAACCCAGTGCCCGTCGTGCCCGTCGCCGATCAGCCGGCGGCGCCACCCCAGCTGGAAGCCACCGTGGATGCCACTGGTGTGGACTCCCCCAGTGCTGCTGATACCCGCATCATCCCCGTAGTTGCCGCACCGAAGCCGGCGGATCCTTTCGATGATGATGACGACGGTTTTTGATCTTCCGGTGGAGCAGGCGATCTACGTGGGCTCCCTCGGCTGCGAACACCCCACCCTCCCCGCACCCCGCGGAGCCACCTGGCCACCCACCACCACCGACGGACGCCAACAACTCCACCTCCACCGCATCGACATTGTCCAATAGGGCTGTAGTTGGCTCTTGGATCGCCTCACAGTCCGTTTGTCCTCAGTACCGGTAAGTGGATGGGACACCCCTTGGAATCCACCAAAGAACAGCGCAACCAAAAGGGCACCACCCTGCATTCGGGTGGTGCCCTCTGGCCCTAGCGGAGATCACCCCGCTAGGTCACAGATCTTGATCAAACTGCGCAGCCTTGATCGCGGACCGTTGTCTGCGGCTGGCGAAAAGAAAGGCCACCAACCGGCGCACCAGACAGGACCATGCTCATCCCGGCAAGCAACACAAGCCCCAGGAAAATAATCGGCTCACCCTCCAAAATTTGCAGGTGCTGTCGCATTTACTTAACCCTTGAAATATCGCGCATTGTATTGAAAAGCGACCCCATGAGTGGAGTCGCTTTTTCATCAGGGAGTCAGCCCGCCTGTAGCCACAGCTAGAACCAACATGAAAAAAAGGAGATTACCAGCGAGGAAACCTCCCCAAATTCCCCATCCCAGAGCACGGATAGAATAATGGCCACGGCGATAACGGTATAAAGCGGTGCCCGTGACGGCTGATATTCCAAACAAAATAATCTGGTTGATGGAAAATCCTAAGAGCCACGGCATTTCCCGCTCAAGAATAAATTCGAGTGGGATTAGGCTGTCACGGAGGAAGTATCCAATCACTAACCCAGGAAGAAAAAGCAGGACAATGCCTACTTTTCGCTTCCATGCATTAGTTAAGGTCACTTCTCAAGATTACCAAATCGGTGCCGCCGACGGGGAGCTCATTTTGGGGAGCCTTAGTCACCCGAGCCGCCAGGGCATAGCTTACGCACACCTGTTTAATGGCCTCGGGGTTTCCATCCAACCGAATTCCGACCTGACGACCTGTGTAATTATTGTAGATGTCCATTCCTGCGGTCTGCGCAGGAGTGTACACGCCGTTCGGATCAGAGATGTTATCTCGCTCATGTGCTTCTGCTAGTCGCGATGCGAATCCAGCATTTGAGACATCGGTAGTCAGACCCTGCCAGACACAGTGTCGTGCAGCATCACCTTCATTGTCATGAGGTGGCGATACCGTATTTTCTCCTATTGCATGCGCTTGGTCTGTAACACCTGATCGATAAACTCGCGCACAGTCGTAAGGTTCATTTGCGCAGACTGCAGTTTCATTTTCCCCGGCGTTAATTCCTACGTAGTTGGAGACCGAGTCACCTACGGCCACTCCACTCGCTCGAGTTTCAGTGTTTTGCGCTTGTGCTTGGGTGCGCATAGTTTGTGCTGGTTCCGTTCCCGCATAATGAAACGTAACTTCATTGCCGTTGACCTGGGGCTCAATATTGACCCAACTATCTGAATGCGGAAGAGACGTCGGCGTCACGATCGCACCAACTTCTCGGCCTTCCGTATTGACAACACTGACTCGGCTTGTATATCTGGACTCGAGGTGCAAACCCTCAGGCAGACCCACAAGGAACCGGAAATCAGGATTAGTGGAAGGGTTTTTGTAGGTGACATCGAAGTTTATGTCGAAATTTCCACCTGGAGTCAGAGCCACTCGGAAGTCATTGTTTTCCACCACTGCGGACGCGCCCTCGATAGAGGCTTGGGACTCCTCCAGGGAAGGAACACCCAGCGAGTAGTTGCCCTGACCGCCGAAGAGGTTTACCGGGATGGACGGTGAGCTGAGGTATCCGCCCTGGAACCGCTGACTGGCGGAGAGAGGTGAAGTCGTCACCGGATCTTCGATGGGATAGCCAAGCGATCCATTTTCATACCCTGCTGCCGACCACTGGCGAAGGATGTCACCACTGAGGGGGTGAGCACCATGGTTAGGGTGCCAGTAGATTGAACCGTTTTGGAAGACACTAAAGCGTCCAACGCCGTCTGCAGTTTTCGCTTCATCAGCGATAGGGAAACCAAGCTCACTGTTCGTGCCCCCAAGCTCGAGCCACTTATCCAGGATCACACCGTTAATGCTGGCGACCTGGAACCCTTCCATGGCTGGACTGCGGTAGATCCGTCCGCCCTGGAACTGCTGCACCCAGCCATGGATCTCACCGTCAATAGAGTTCGACCCCTGAACGGGGACTTCACCGTGGGTGGGGTAGCCCAGCCAGCCGGCCTCCCAACCGTGGCGCTGCCACACATTGACGGTGTGGTTGGCCACCGCATGGGTGCCGACCTCCGGGTGCGAGTAGATAAACCCGCCCACGAACCGCTGGCGATGCCCCTGACCATCAGGATTGTTTGCCTGGTGCTCGATGGGAAGCAGAAGCCAGCTGGTCGCCCCACCTAGCTGCTCGTAGCGGTTGAGGATTTCCCCACACACCTTGTAGGGGATCAACCAGAAGGACTGGCACCGCTCCGCGGTGGCCTGAAAACTCATGGTCTGCGGTTGGGACTGCTATTCGGCGATTGCGACCTCAGACTGATCGGCCTCGGCCTTATCAAAACCCTCAGGCACGCCGACCTTGTCCGACCACATCTCACCGGGGATAATCTCGTCCTGCGGCGGGCCCGAGGCCTGCGCCTGGCGAATCTTTTCCTGAACCTCGGCGATTTCCTCTTCGGTCAACCCTTTGACCCCGTCGATCACCGGGGGATCATTCGGGTCGTAGTTGAACTCCGCGACGTAGGCATCCTGTTCTTCCGGCGCCACCACCCGCTCCGTCTGCGCGGTGGCCACCGGGGACATTAACCCCACACTCATGAACACCGCTGATGCTGCGGCGAGCACTTTCCGATGCACTCTCACCCGAACTCCTCTGTACAGAAACTGTGGACCAGCTGAACATATCCAACAAGTTTCCTGCATGTAGGATGTGGGCTATGCCCCCAAAGTGGGCCCCCTGTTTGGGTGGGACCTTTCGTTTCTTTTAGATAGCGACCTGGGACAATCCCGCAATAATGATCACAGCGACGTTATATTCACACCTTTGGCCCCAGCCGGTTATCAGGTCACCCCACCTATTCTCAGATGATGCGGATTCCCGGGACCCCCTAATCGTCCTGATTGTCGGTGTCACCGCCTCTCCCATAGGGGCAAATCTTCACTTCTTTGTCCGCATTGGTGGATGGTGAACTTCTTGCACGGTGCCGAGATTAGAAGATCCTGACATCAACTGACCTATAGAAATAGCCCCTCGGGCAGTCGTCCCGCATCGTGCGTTTGACGATCGCCATACGCAGCAGCCGCATCTCGGATCTCCGTGGCTGACCCGGCAGACACGATCAACCAGACACTCTCAAGAGAATGCGAATAGGTTTCCGTAGGAATTCAGGTGTTCGATCAAGTCGTCGTAGTTGCGTCCTGGTGTGGACAGGTAATAGGTGACCACATAGCTTTGTATTGCCGCGCTCCTTTTAGCCGGTGTTGAGATGACAGCGGTATCGTTCTTCGCGAAAGTGTGTCCTTAACGTATCCTCTAGAAAGATTTACTTGCTTTGTGTGAATTCGAGGCGATAGTCAGGTGGAGGGGAAGCCTCGCTCTTACTGTGTGGGTTTTCCCCAATGTTCAGCCAGAAGCTGTTGCGCTTCATCCTGGCTGAGTCTGCTGATGGATTCAGGCGAAAGCTGAAGATTTTCCTGCAGTGCCTGAACCAACCAGCCGGGAAAATCAGGCACTATGGCCGGCTCAGGGCTAGCTGAGACCCCACTGTAGAGTCTGCCCATATCCGAAATGACGGCGGTAAGTGCACGTGCCTGGGGATGGCCCGATTGTTTTAGTTGGTTGACCCGCTGGGTCATCTCTTCATAAACCTCACTATCCGCCCGGGCTCCTACCGCCCAGATCTCCGCAATGTCTAACACGGGCAGGTGAGCATCGTCGGTGGTTTCTCGCCACACGATCCGATAGTCATGGTCACCGACGACTAGTTTCCGAAAACCAACAAGGGTGCCCAAGAGGGGCTTTCCGGCGTTGGGGGAACGCTCCAGAAGGAGCATTTTCTTGAAGACCTCGCGGACGATCTGGGGGTCTTTTTTCTGGAGTCGACGCAGGTCAGAGACAGCATCATCGGTCAGGCGCACTCGGGCGCGGGGTTCGAGGTAAGACACAGGCGCAGATCAAAAGGAGTGAATCTCGGCCGCGAGTTCAGCTTCGAGTTCCGCGCGGGTAAGACCAAAATCCTCCATCGCCTGGTCCAGGTCAGTGCGAACACCGGAGTCCGTCGCAAAGCGGGCCATCACCAGCGCCGCGTCACGCAGAGTGTCCCGGTCTTTGCGGAGCTTGTTCATCTCCTGGGCGGAGACGATCTCAGCCACCACTCGTCCGTGGCGGGAGAGGGCAACCTTCTGACCTGCTTCCGCAGAGGAGATCAGGCCGGAGATGCCCCTGCGTGATGCCTCGGCGATCGGTAACGTCTTCATGCCCATAATCTACACAGATTTCTACCTAGAATCAAGGGGTAACTCACGCCAAGATAGACGAAGGGGGCATACTCATCCGGGGCAGGTAAGGGTTGAAGCGGGGAGTGTGAGGGGCCGGCGAGAGCTCCGGGGAGGCGCCAGAAACCGCAGCTTGTTGGGGGAAGGTGCATAGCCCTCGCGGTTGGTCTTCAGCTAGATTTTCGCTTGAGTTTTCGAGTCGGAATGAGTGCATTGTCTCCATTCTCTTGAGCTCCGGAAGTGAGGGCGACCGATGCCCCCAGTCGGGAGTCGCCGTCTCTGTCCCGACTTTGCAACAGCACCCTCTCCACGATTATCCATGCTGAGCTGCGTCGGATCATCGACCAGGCACTCTCCGACCGCGACGCGGGACAGATCACCGTCGACCAGATCCACGATCAGCTCAAGCACCAGCTCACCCTCTACGCTGATGTCGATGCCGATCCCAAAAATGACCTCCTCACTGGCGATCAGCGCATGCAGCGCCACAGCTGGGCAGAGATTCCCCACGCCTTCGGGGATTGGGTGAGCTGGATCAGCGTGACCCGTCGCCTGGCGGCAAAGCCTGCCCCGCCCGGGGTTGTGGACCCTGCGGATCGGCGGGTGTGGGGTGAGGTGCTGGAGTCGGTGAGTCGTGGGCTTGACCAGCTCCTGGACGTAGATCTGTCCCGGGCATCGAATGACCGTGACACTGGGCACCTCCAGGAGCTGGAGGCATTCGCCAAGGAGTCGGAGCAGATGGCGCAGCTGGCGCGACGCCAGCTGCGTGGACATCAGGGCTAATCGCTCGTGTGCTGTGGACTTCTTCTTTCAATTTTTCGCGGTTATACCTTACATATAAGGCCATCTCGTCCAGGCTGAAAAAACTCCTGACCAGCAATTGATCACACAAAGCAGACTGTCAACGGCCCCGATTTTTCGTATCCTGGGCTAACTGGGAATTTGAGGGGATGTCAAGCCCCGGGTTTTCTAGAGAGTAGTTAGTCTGTTTTTGTTGGGTTCAGGTCAAGCTGCGTAAGCGGTGGTGGATCCATGATCGGCCCAGTACAGAGCCTCGAACTTATTTGGACTGCGGTTCCCGAGCTTCGAGTGGATGCGCTCGGTGTTATGCCAGCCACCCATTCCAAGGTAGCTTTCTCCACGTCTTTGATCCCCTGCCAGGCATCGGGATAGACGTTGGCATTGTGGATCACCTCGCCCTTGTAAAGACTGTTGAGCGCTTCGGCCAGCGCGTTGTCATGAGGTGTCCCCACGAGACCCGACAGAGGAAACAATCTCGTTCTCGTCCAGGGCGGTGGCGTAGGCAATAGAGCGATATTGCACCCCGCGATCTTCAGTGATGGACAAGCTCAGCCACGGACTGCCCCGCGCGTCTTCTAGCGGCGATCGCCATCGTCAGGGCATCCACAGCTAATTCGGCGTACAAGGTGTCGCTGATCTTCCAGCCGACAATCTTGCGGGAGTACACGTCGGTGACAAACGCGGTGTACATCCAGCCGGCATGGGTACGGACGTAGGTGATGTCAGCGACCCACAGCTGGTTCGGGCGGGTGGCGGTGAACTTCCTATCCACCAGATCCAGTGGGCAGGAATCCTTCGGCGCGGAATAGGTTGTATTCGGGTTTTTCCTTCTGACCAGGCCTTTAATTCTCGCGATCCGCATCAACCGTTCGACGGTACAGCGCGCGACCGAGCCTTGGCCGTGGGTATCAAGATGTTCATGCTGGTTGATCACGGCGTGGAGTTTGCGGGCGCCGTACACGTAGAAGTTCTTCTCGAACAACCAGATCAGATAGTTGATCAGCACGCGGTCTCGTTTCTCCCTCGTGGACGGGGTGTGGTTCAGGCGGGCGTAGTCGGTACTCGGTGCGATCTTGATGCCGGCTTGAGCAAGCTGCCGGCAGATCGGCTCGACACCGAAGCAGTCCTTGTGGGAAGAGACGAAAGTCGATGACTGCCGGGAGGGGCGGCCTGGCTCCGCTGCGAAGAAAGCCGACGCAGACTTCAGAATCTCGTTGGCTCGACGTAGTTCTTTGTTTTCTTTCTCCAGTTGGGCCAGGCGCTCGGCGTCGCTGGTGGTGTTGCCGGGCCGGTCACCGTTGTCGATCTGGGCTTGGCGGACCCAGGCTCGCAGGGTCTGAAGCGTTGAGGTCGAGCTGGGCTGCGATGCGCTTGTAGGCGCCGTGTTTGGTGGCCGGGTCGCCGAGGGCATCGAGGGTCAGGCGGACTGCTCGGGCCTTGAGCTCGTCGGAGTACTTCTTCGGGGCGGGCATAGGATCTATCCTTCCGTGGTTTCCCACCCTCCATCAAACCCGGGAAAGCTCAGGCGTGGGCCTACTCCGCGATGCTGTCGATGAACCTGATCACCTGGGCAGGACTGATCACCGCAGCCACACCACCGCCTTCAACCACGCCCCGGCAACGATGGTGGGTCTGGGAACCAAAAACCCTGCGGGCCAGGATGCTATCGATCGCCGGTGTCGTGGTCCGGCACGCCCGACGCTTATACATCCGCTTCGATGGCGGTGCCGCTCACCGTGAGCTGCTGGAGCACGGTTTATCGCGGCTGAGATCCACGGCCTGACCCCGGCTCCTTGTTGCCCCGCCTTTTTTATCAACGCGCAGTCCACAGCCACCACTACTTCAAGGACCTTCGAACCTGGTTTCCCCGGCACCAACACCCGCCGAGATTCTCTCGACCCCAGAATCAGCCACCCTCACTGAACTGCCGGGCCATGACCCCACATGAAAAATTCGGGCTAACACTCATTCCGATCATCTATTCGACCTACTCGGTCCCGCTTTGACATCGCTTAAAACCGCCAACTGAAGTTGCTAAAAAGCCGCCAAACAAAGCTGCAAGTCACAGCCGGAGGTGGGGGCGTCGTGAAGCAGCCTCCCTCATCCACCGGTCGGGGGCGGACAGAAAAGAAAGAACCCGGCCTCCCCCCTCATTTCAGGGGGAGGCCGGGTTCTTCGGCGCTTTCGGAGCTGCTTGATCAGCAGTCGTAGTAGAGCTCAAACTCCAGGGGAGTGGGGCGCAGGCGGTTCGGGGAGATCTCGTTGTCGTACTTCAGACCGATGTAGGTGTCGATCAGATCCTCGGTGAAGACATCGCCTTCGGTGAGGAAGTCATTGTCCTCCTCGAGGGCCTTCAGGGAGGCTTCCAGGGAGGTGGGGGCCTGCGGAATGGAGGCGGCCTCCTCCGGGGGGAGCTCGTAGAGGTCCTTGTCCACCGGGGCGTGCGGCTCGATGCGGTTCTTGATGCCGTCGAGACCGGCGAGCATCATGGCGGCGAAACCGAAGTAGGGGTTGCCGGAGGGGTCCGGGGCGCGGAACTCGATGCGCTTGGCCTTCGGGTTGGAACCGGTGATCGGGATCCGCACCGCGGCGGAACGGTTGCGCTGGGAGTAGACCAGGTTGATGGGGGCCTCGAAACCCGGGACCAGACGGTGGTAGGAGTTCAGGGTCGGGTTGGTGAAGGCCAGGACCGCGCCGGCGTGGTGCAGGATGCCGCCGATGTAGTAGCGCGCCAGGTCGGAGAGGCCGGCGTAACCGGACTCATCATGGAAGAGCGGCTTGCCGTCCTTCCACAGCGACTGGTGGGCGTGCATGCCGGAGCCGTTGTCACCGGCCAGGGGCTTGGGCATGAAGGTGGCGGACTTGCCGGCCCGGGCTGCGGTGTTCTTGATGATGTACTTGAAGGTCTGTAGATCATCCGCGGCATGCAGCATGGTGTTGAAGCGGTAGTTGATCTCCTGCTGGCCACCGGTGCCCACCTCGTGGTGGAAACGCTCCAGGTGGAAACCGGAGTTGCGGAGATGGCGAACCATCTCATCGCGCAGCTCAACGGTCTGGTCATAGGGGGCGACGGGGAAGTAGCCACCCTTGAGGCGGGTCTTGTAGCCGGTGTTGCGACTGCCGTCGAGGTTGTGCTCCTCGCCGCGGTTCCACCAGCCCTCATCAGAGTCGACCTCGTAGAAGGCGGAGTTGGTCTCGGCGCTGTAACGCACGGAGTCGAAGATGTAGAACTCGGCTTCGGCACCGAAGTTGCAGGTGTCGGCGATGCCGGTGGAGGTCAGGTACTCCTCGGCCTTGCGGGCCACGTTGCGCGGATCCCGTGAGAAGGGTTCGCGGGTGAAGGGATCGTGAACGAAGAACTGCATGTTCAGGGTCTTCGCAGAGCGGAAGGGGTCGATCTTCGCGGTCTGCGGATCCGGCAGGAGATTCATGTCGGATTCATCGATGGTGGTGAAGCCCCGGATGGAGGAGCCGTCGAAGGCCAGTCCCTCCTCGGCGGCGTCTTCGTCGAAGGCCTCGGCGGGGATCGAGAAGTGCTGCTCGATGCCGGGGACGTCGGTGAAGCGGACATCGACGAATTCAACGCCCTCGTCCTTGATGAACTTGATGACTTCTTCATTGGACTTGAAGGTCATGGTGACTCCTTGCGGATTCCGGGTGCGGGGGGTGCAATAGCTTCATTCTAGGTGGGAGTAGGATTTCAGGTTGTCGGCGACACATCCAGCTTTCCTACAGTCCTGGTCCTAACTGCAGCTACCACCTTAGAACAATATCTGTCGGTCTATCAAAAGTGTGTGGTTTCCCACCCCCAGCCACGCCGACTAGATTGGTAGACATGGCGAAGCAGAAGCGAAGTTGGATTGAGGGGCCGCAGATCCCCGGGGAAAACGATGACCCCTCGGCACCAGGTAAATGGCCCGGCGAGAAGCTCGGCTTCCCGGAGAAGGGGGAGGGGGCCCTGGCTTCTGTCATGCGGCGTCTCTGGGGCGTGGTCATTGACTGGCTGATCTCCTGGGGACTGGCGGCCTTCATCAATCTCTTCACCGACTGGCTCGGCGACACCGCCACTCTGACCTTGATCATCTTCGTCATCCTCGGCGTGGTGTCGGTCTGGCTCTTCGCCCGCACCCCCGGTCAGGCAGCTCTGGGCATGGGCGTGGCGCGTGTCGACGTCCCCGGCACCCGGGTCGGCTTCATCCGTGCGCTGCTGCGCACCGTGCTCACCGCCTTCCTCCTCCCGGCGGTCCTGGTCGACTCCGATGGTCGCGGCATGCACGATCGTGGCACCGGCACCACCGTCATCCACGGCTGACCCCTTAGGAAACACCTTGCCGGCGGCACCCCCTTGCCGCAGGACAAGCAGAAAAGCCCCTTCCCGCACCTCTGGTGGGCGGGAAGGGGCTTCTTGCCTGATGCGGGGAAGCGAAGGACCTACTTCTCCTTGCGCTCCTGGGCGCGGCGGGCACGACGGTTCATGCCTGACATGCTGGCACCCTTGGGCATCGGGCCCTTCGGCAGTCCGGCACCCACCCCACCGGCCACCGCATCCATGGCCTCGATCTTCGCGGCCATGGGACCGACCTCAGCCTTCTTGTAGTTGCGGGGCAGCTTCAGCATCTCGCGCTGCAGGTTACGCAGCGGAGTCTGGCCCTCACCGTCACCGATGATGACCTCGTAGACCGGGACCCCACCGGCAATCCGGTTGATGCGCTTCTTCTGCTGGTTGAGCAGGGGACGCAGACGGTGCATCTCACCCTCGCCCACCAGCACCACACCCGGGACACCCACCACACGGTGCACGGCATCCATCTGGGTGGTGGCGGCGACCATGGTCTTGGAACGCCATTCCACACCGGGGGAGTTACGCAGGTTCTCCACCGCCCAGCCGGCGGAACCGGCCTGCTCCGAGGCCCGGTCATACATGGAGGACTCCAGGCGGCGGGTGAAGATGAACATCGCCAGGGCGAAGCCCAGGACCAGGCCCAGGATGAGCATCCACCACTGGCCGCCCCAGATCAGTCCGATGAAGAAGAACAGTGCACCCATACCGATGATGGCCAGGGCCATGTACGGAATGAGCTTCTTGTCCTGCTTACGCTGGATATTGAACGCCTGCCACAGCTGTTTCCAGGTCTGGTTACGCTGCGCCCGCTTCTGCTTGCGGGCCTCCTTCTTTGCGGCCTTGTCGGCCTGCTTCTTCGCATCTGCCATGACATACACATTAGGCGATTTAAAGCAGGAAACCAGAAACGGGGCCCCAGGGGGGCCGCGGAATACGCGGCGCCCCTGGGGCCCCGTGCGGGCAAAGGGCGAAGTTACTTCCCTAACGGAAGGTGTTCACCGGGGTGTCCTTGGAGGGACCGTACTTCTCCAGCAGGGTGGAGGCCTCCTGGGAGGTGCTGCCCTGGGAGGTGACCTCCAGGTGCTTGAGGTTCTCCGGGATCTCACGACCGTGGAAGCGCATGGCCTCAGCCCAGAGGCGGCCGGCACGGTAGGAGGAACGAACCAGGGGCCCGGACATGACGGCTGCGAAACCAAGTTCCTTGGCGTACTCGGAGTGAGCCACGAACTCCTCCGGCTTCACCCAGCGGTCGATGGGATGGTAGAGCGGGCCGGGGCGCAGGTACTGGGTGATGGTGATGATGTCGGTGCCGGCCTCGTGGAGGTCACGCAGCGAGGACTGGACCTCCTCCTCAGTTTCACCCATGCCCAGGATCAGGTTGGACTTGGTGATCAGACCGAAGTCACGGGCCTGACGGATGACATCCAGGGAACGCTCATAACGGAAGGCCGGGCGGATGCGCTTGAAGATGCGCGGCACGGTCTCCAGGTTGTGGGCGAAGACCTCCGGGTGGGACTCGAAGACCTCCTGCAGCAGATCCGGCTTACCGGAGAAGTCCGGCACCAGGTTCTCCACGCCGGTGTTCGGGTTGAGCTCGTGGATCTGGCGGACCACCTCGGCGTAGAGCCAGGCACCCTCATCCTCGAGATCATCACGGGTGACACCGGTGATGGTGGAGTAATTCAGGCCCATCTCGCGGACACTCTCGGCAACGCGGCGAGGTTCATCGCGATCCAGCGGATCCGGCTTGGCGGAGTTGATCTGGCAGAAATCACAGCGGCGGGAGCAGTTCGCGCCACCGATGAGGAAGGTCGCCTCACGGGACTCCCAGCATTCGTGGATATTAGGGCAACCGGCCTCCTGACACACGGTGTGCAGCGAAGCGCCCGAGACGCGCTTCTTCATGTCCTGGTACTCCGGTCCCGTCTTAACCGAGGTCTTGATCCATTTCGGTTTGGCCTCGATCGGGGTCTGCGAGTTGCGGGCCTCGATACGGAGTAGCTTGCGTCCTTCAGAAGTGGTAGTCACGAAGTTCAGCCTACCTTTCAAAAATAGAGGGGTCTAACAGCTGTGGAATGGCACACATTCCCCTGATAAGGGGAATAGAACTGATTAATCCTGCCGGACCCGGCGGCCCAGCCCCTTACTCGGGTCTGGTGCCGAACCGAAGGTGTGGTCAGCGACCTGCATCCGGCCGGAGAGCACCTCCTCCAAAGCATCCAGGAAGGGCTGGGTCATCTCCTCGATGCTCACCTCACGACCGAGTTCGCGGCTGAGAGTGGTCACCCCTGCATCGGTGATGCCACAGGGGATGATGTGCTCGTAGTACTCCAGGGTGTTGGCGCAGTTCAGGGCGATGCCGTGCATGGTCACCCCGCGGGTGATGCGGATGCCCAGGGCGGCGACCTTGGCGTCCTCACGGCCGTCATGGGCGGGAACCCAGACCCCGGAGCGGCCGTCGACACGACCTGCGGTGCTGACACCGGCCTGGCGGACCACGTGGATCAGGGCCTCCTCCAGGCGGCGGACATAGTCGACCACGTCGACCGGCTCCGCCAGCTTCAGGATGGGGTAGACCACCAGCTGGCCGGGGCCATGCCAGGTGATACGCCCACCCCGGTCCACATCGACGACCGGCAACCCATTGCTGGGGCGGTCCTCCGGCTGGGTGCGTTTCCCGGCGGTGTAGACATTGGGGTGTTCCAGGACGAGGACGGTGTCGCCGATCTCCCCCAGGGCCCGCTGGGCGGCCAGCTCCGCCTGGAGATCCCAGGCCTCCTGGTAACCGATCCGGCCCAGGTGGCGGATCTGCAGGGGTCCGGTGGCGGCCCGGATGGATTTATCAGCAGGGAAGAAAGGATCACGGGGTGCACTCATAATAGGAACAGCATACTCAGCCCCGGGGATGCTTCCCAGAGAAAGCACTACCTGAACAGGGCAGCTGCCGGAGAGATGCCCGGAAAAGAAAAAACCCGCGGGATGCCGGTATGAAGCGGGGCACCGCGGGTTCCTCAGGTGTTTAAGGCTTAAGCCACACCATTGGCCTTGGCGTACTCATCGGCGGTCTGCAACGGACCGGCCTCGGAGACCTCGACCTCGAAGAGCCAACCCGCACCGAAGGGGTCGTTGTTGATGAGCGAGTAGTCATCGTGGACCGCGTCATTGACGGCGGTGACGGTGCCGGTGACGGGGGAGTAGAGATCGGAGACCGACTTGGTGGACTCCACCTCGCCACAGGTCTCGGAGTGGGTCACGGTGTCGCCGACCTCGGGCAACTCGGCGAAGACGACCTCGCCGAGACGGTCGGTTGCCACGGAGGTGATGCCGATCTTGACAGTGCTGCCGGTGGCAGCCTCAGCGGTGGTGTTGATCCACTCGTGGTCTTCGGAGTAGGAGAAGTTCTCGGGCAGGTTTGCCATGGCTTTAAGCCTTCCTGATCAGGGATTGTCGTCGATGAATGAGTTTAGCGCGGAAGCTTCAGCGCAGTGGCCTATTGGGCCCGCTTGTAGAAGGGGGTGTCCACCACGGTAAAGGGGTAGCGCTTACCGCGGATATCAGCTTCCAGGGCGGTGCCCGTCTCGCCGAACTCCCGGTCCACATAGGCCAGTGCCACCGGGTACCCCAGAGTGGGGGAAGGCTGGCCGGAGGTGATCTGGCCGACCTCGGTGCCTGCGGCGTCGAAAAGCTGGGCGCCGGAGCGTGCGGCACGACGTCCCTCGCTGCTCAGGCCGACCAGCACCCGGGCCGGCTCGGCCTGGGCATCCAGTGCCTCCTTGCCGAAGAAGCTCTCCTTCTTCTTGCCGATCAGCACCCCCAGACCAGCATCCTTGGGGGTCAGGTCGAGGGAGAGCTCATTGCCGTAGAGCGGCATGCCGGCCTCCAGACGTAGCGAATCCCGGGCGGCCAGGCCACAGGGCAGCAGACCCTGGCCGGCACCGGCGTCGAGAAGCTTATTCCACAGGGCAGGGGCCTCGGTGTTGGAGATGTAGAGCTCGAAGCCATCTTCGCCGGTGTAACCGGTGCGCGCGACCAGCATGTCCACCCCGGCGATGTTGGCCTGGACCGCAGAGTAGTACTTGGCCTCGCGGACGTCCTCGACATCCTCCTCAGCGGTGAGGGAGAGCAGGATCTCCAGGGACTTCGGGCCCTGGACCGCGATCAATGCGGTGACCAGGGACTCGTCGCCGACGACCACGTCGAAGCCCTCGGCACGTTCCTGCAGCGCGGCGACCACGGCGGTGGTGTTTCCGGCGTTGGGAACCACGAGGAACTCATTCTCACCCAGGCGGTAGGTGATCAGGTCATCGATGATGCCGCCCTGTTCATTGACGATCATGGAGTACTTGGCGCGCCCGATCGCAATGCTGGAGAGCTGGGAGATCAGGGCGTGGTCCAGGAAGGCACCCGCCTCCGGGCCGGTCACCCGGACCTCACCCATGTGGGAGAGATCGAAGAGGCCGGCGGCCTCCCGAACGGCCTTGTGCTCGGCGAGCTCGGAATCATACTTCAGGGGCATGTTCCAGGGGCCGAAAGCGGTGAAGCTGGCGCCGAGGTTCTCATGTTCGGCGTGGAGCGGGGATTCGCGCAGGGTGTGCTCAGTCATGGGTCTGAAACCTTCCTAGTTTTCGGTGTCGTCTTCGTCGCTGTAGTCGAAAGCCTCCGGCGGCGGGCAGGAGCAGACCAGGTTGCGGTCGCCGTAGGCCTCATCCAGGCGGCGCACCGGCGGGAAGTACTTGTTCTTGCGCAGCTCGGCAACCGGGAAGGCGGCCTGCTGTCGGGAGAACTTGTACTCCCACTCATCGCGGGTGACGGAGAAGGAGGTGTAGGGGGCGTGACGGATCACGGAATCCTCATACTCGACCTTGCCGTCGATGATCTCCTGGATCTCGGCCCGGATGGTGCGCATGGCCTCAATGAAACGGTCCAGCTCAGCCAGATCCTCAGACTCGGTGGGCTCCACCATAAGGGTGCCGGCCACCGGGAAAGCCAGGGTCGGGGCATGGAAACCAAAGTCCACCAGACGC
This sequence comes from Corynebacterium occultum, assembly GCF_009734425.1. NCBI lineage: Bacteria > Bacillati > Actinomycetota > Actinomycetes > Mycobacteriales > Corynebacteriaceae > Corynebacterium > Corynebacterium occultum. The sequence goes on along the minus strand of NZ_CP046455.1, from coordinate 2,064,749 downwards.
TTTGCGACGTCCGCGGCGGACACCCCGGAAGCGTCGGTCAGGGCACGCAGATCCAGAATGCACTCATGGGCGACCAGGTCATTGGCGCCGGTGTAGAGGATCGGGAAGGAATCCTTGAGCTCCTTGGCCAGGTAGTTCGCGGTGAGGATGGCGTGGGCGGTGGCGGAGGCCAGGCCCTCGGTACCGGTCATCGCGATATAGGACCAGGAGATCGGCAGCACGCCGGCGGAACCGTAGTTGGTGGCGGTGATCGGCACACCACGGTCACCCGGTGCGGCATCCTCGGGGACAGCCTCGTTGGGGTCGGTCGGCAGGAAGGGGATCAGGTGCTCGGCAACTGCGACCGGGCCGACACCCGGGCCACCGCCACCGTGCGGGATGGTGAAGGTCTTGTGCAGGTTCAGGTGGGAGACATCCCCACCGAACTGGCCCGGCTGTGCCAGACCGGTCAGGGCGTTCATGTTCGCACCGTCAATGTAGACCTGGCCACCGGCGGCATGTACCTTCTCGCACACGGTGCGGACGGTGTCCTCGAAAACGCCGTGGGTGGAGGGGTAGGTGATCATGATGGCGGCGACGCGCTCACCATGTTGCTCCAGTTTGGCATCCAGATCATCGAGGTTGATGGAGCCGTCCTCGGCGGTGGCCACCACGACGACGCGCAGGTTGGCCAGGGTGGCGGAGGCGGCGTTGGTGCCGTGGGCGGAAGCCGGAACCAGGCAGATGTCACGCTCGGTGTCACCGTTGGCGACATGGTAACGGCGGATGGCCAGCAGACCGGCCAGCTCACCCTGGGAACCGGCGTTGGGCTGCACCGACACCTTGGCATAACCGGTCAGGGTGGCCAGCCAGTCCTCCAGCTCGTGGATCAGCTCGCGCCAACCGGCGGTCTGGGAATCCGGGGCGTAGGGGTGGATATTGGCGAACTCCGGCCAGGTGATGGACTCCATACCGGCGGTCGGGTTCAGCTTCATGGTGCAGGAACCCAGGGGGATCATGGTGCGGTCCAGGGCCAGGTCCTTGTCCGCCAGGGTGCGCAGGTAGCGCATCATCTGGGTCTCGGAGTGGATCTGGTTGAAGATCGGGTGGGTCAGCGGCAGCTCCGCGCGCACCAGGGTGTCGGGGATGGCGGTAGCGGCGTCACCCTCGACGACCGAGGTGGCACCGAAAGCGGCGGCCAGCTGCTCGACGTCCCCGGAGGTGGCGGACTCTCCGAAGGAGACGGAGACCTTGTCGGCATCCACGGGGCGCACCAGGTAACCGGCCTCAGCCAGGGCGTCGGTGATCTCCTGGGCCCGGCCTGCGGTCTTCACGGTGACGGTGTCGAAGAAAGTCCGGTTGGACAGCTCCACACCCTCGACACCCGACACGGTGGCGGCGAAGTCCACGGCCAGGCCGTGGATACGCTCGGCGATGTTCTTCAGTCCCTGCGGGCCGTGGTACACCGCGTACATGGAGGCGGTGACCGCCAGCAGTGCCTGGGCAGTACAGATATTGGAGGTGGCACGCTCACGACGGATGTGCTGCTCCCGGGTCTGCAGGGCGAGACGGTAGGCGGGGTAGCCTTCGGCGTCGACGGAGACACCGACCAGGCGTCCCGGCATCTGGCGCTTGAGCTTGTCAGCCACAGCCATGTAGGCGGCGTGGGGGCCACCGAAGAACATCGGCACACCGAAACGCTGGGAGGAACCGACCGCGATATCCGCGCCCAGTTCACCCGGGGAGGTCAGCAGCAGGAGGGAAAGCGGATCGGTGACCATGGTGGCCAACCCACCACGGGAGTGGATGCCCTCGATGATGGCGCGGGGATCACTGATATCACCCTCGGTACCGGGGTAGGCGATGACCACGCCCACCAGATCCTCGCCCACCAGATCATCACTGAGTTCGGTGATCTCGACCTCGAGGTCGATGGCGCGGGCACGCTCAGCGGCGACACCCAGAACCTGGGGGTGCAGGCGGGCATCCAGGATGACCCGACGGCCCTTCTTCTGGGCGCGGGACATCAGGCCCACGGCTTCGGCGACGGCGGAGGCCTCATCCAGCAGGGAGGCATTCGACACCGGCAGGCCGGTGAGCTCGCTGACCATGGTCTGGAAGTTGAGCAGGGCCTCCAGTCGGCCCTGGGAGATCTCCGGCTGGTAGGGGGTGTAGGCGGTGTACCAGCCGGCATCCTCAACCACGCCCCGGCGGATGACCGGGGGAGTGAGGGTATCGGAGTAGCCCTGGCCGTAGAAGGACTTCAGGACGACATTCTTCGAAGCGTAGGAACGCAGCTTGGCCTGCGCCTCAACCTCGCTCAGCGGCTCTCCGATGGAGGAGACCTGGTTGGCGCGGATATCGGCCGGAATGGCAGCATCGATCAGCGCATCCAGGGAAGAGTAACCGAGTGCATTGAGCAAAGCCTGCTGCTCGGTGTTGTCTGGCCCGAGGTGGCGGGCCAGGTAGGAAGCGGGATCGGTGACCGGTGTCAATGACATACGGCTCAGTATCTCCTTAGTTAGGGGAATGATTCATTCTTCGCCGTCATTATATGGCTTTATCAACACCCGTATGTCTGATTGGGGTCACCAAAGCCGGGTCCTTTCTCAACCGTTTGGGGTGTGGGTGCCCGCGGGCCGCCAACGACAGCATGTTCCCTCCAGCTGACCTGGGAAAACAAAGCTGCCGCCCCCTCCCCGGGATAGGGGGAGGGGGCGGCAGGCGGTGGGCTGTGTTGCTTTAATCACTCAGCCGCAAAGGTGCTTCTAGATGTCCAGGTCCGCCTCGAAGTCGGCGGTCTCCAGACGGTCCTTGATGGTGGTGATGAAGCGACCCGCGTCGGCACCGTCAACGACCTGGTGGTCGTAGGTGAAGGGCAGGTAACACATCTGGCGGATGGCGATGGCGTCATTGCCGTTCTCGGAGACGACGACCGGACGCTTCTCGATGGCCGCGGTGCCCAGGATGCCGGCCTGCGGCGGGGTCAGGACCGGGGTGTCCAGCAGGGCACCCTCGGAACCGATGTTGGTCACCGTGAAGGTGCCACCGGAGAGGTCATCGGGACGCAGCTTCTTGCTGCGTGCACGCTCCGCCAGGTCGACGATCTCCTTGGCGATCTCCGGCAGGGACTTGTCCTGGGCCTTCTTGATGACCGGGACCAGCAGACCCTGCGGGGTGTCAACGGCGATACCGATGTTGACGTCCTCGTGGTAGGTCATCTCCTTGGTCTCTGCGTTGTAGGACGCGTTGACGTTCGGGTGGGAGACCAGGGCCTCCGCGGTGGCCTTGACGATGAACCCGAGGAAGGTCAGGTTGGCATCGTGCTTCTCGATGAACTTCGCCTTGGAAGCCTTGCGCAGGTCCCAGATGTTGGTCATGTCGACTTCCTGCACATGGGTCAGCTGTGCGGTGGTCTGCAGGGACTCAACCATCTTGGCGGCGGTGATCTGGCGGATGCGGTTGACCTTCTGGGTGGTGCCGATCAGCTCCGCCTTCTCCGGGTCAACAGACTTGGTGGACCAGTTGGCGCGCTCGCCCTTCGGTGCCGCAGCAGCCTCGGTGCCACCCTCAGCGGCAGCCAGGACATCCTGCTTGCGGATGCGGCCACCGATGCCGGAGCCGGTGACGGTGTTGAGGTCAACGCCGTGCTTCTCGGCCAGCTTGCGGACCAGCGGGGTCACATAAGGGATGTTATCGCCGGATGCGGAAGCCGCAGGCTTCTTCTCCTCAGCCTTGGGAGCCTCCTTCTTGGGCTCTGCCTTCTTCTCCTCGGTCTTCTCGACCTTGGGAGCAGCAGGCTTCTTCTCCTCAGCCTTGGGAGCCTCCTTCTTGGGAGCCTCCTTCTTGGGCTCTGCCTTCTTCGGCTCCTCCTTCTTCGGGGCGGAGCCGTCGCCGATGCGGGCGATCACGGCGCCGACGTCGACGGTGTCGTCTTCTTCAGCGAGGATTTCGAGGATGGTGCCGGCAACCGGGGAAGGGATCTCGGTATCGACCTTGTCGGTGGAGACCTCGAGCAGCGCCTCATCAGCCTCGACGGTGTCGCCGACCTGCTTCAGCCACTGGGTGATGGTGCCCTCGGTGACGGACTCGCCGAGCTCCGGCATCTCAACATCGGTGGCGTCGCCGGAAGCTTCCGGAGCGGACTCCTCCTTGGCTGCCTCATCGACGGTCTCGTTCTCGTCCTTGGACTCAGCTTCCTCGATGGCTTCCTCTGAGGGAACCTCGCGCTCCTCTTCCGGAGTGGCTTCCTCGGACTCGGCAGCGGCCGAGCCGTCGCCGATGCGGGCGATCACGGCGCCGACGTCGACGGTGTCGTCTTCCTCCGCGAGGATTTCGAGGATGGTGCCGGCAACCGGGGAAGGGATCTCGGTGTCGACCTTGTCGGTGGAGACCTCGAGCAGTGCCTCATCAGCCTCGACGGTGTCACCGACCTGCTTCAGCCACTGAGTGATTGTGCCCTCGGTGACGGACTCGCCGAGCTCCGGCATCTCAACATCGGTGGCGTCAGCGGAAGAAGCGGCAGGCTTCTTCTCAGCCTTGGGCTTCTCCTGCTTCGGCTCCTCAGCCTCAGCTTCGGGTTCCTCCTGCTTCGGCTCTTCAGCCTCGGCCTCGGCGGAATCGCCCTCCTCACCGATAATGGCGATCACGGCGCCGACATCGACGGTGTCGTCTTCCTCAGCCTTGATCTCGATGATGGTGCCCGCAACCGGGGAGGGAATCTCGGTGTCGACCTTGTCGGTGGAGACCTCGAGCAGTGCCTCATCAACCTCGACGGTGTCACCGACCTGCTTCAGCCACTGAGTGATTGTGCCCTCGGTGACGGATTCGCCCAGTTCGGGCATCTCTACGGAGAACGCCATTATTAAAGACTCCTCGAAAGTCGTGTCGTAAAAAGAATGCTAATAACTAAGAGCGTACCGCTTCGCCCAAACGCGTGTGACCCGGAGGTACCCAGTTAGGTGCGGTAAGTCTCTACAATTGTAAGTCGTGTTCAGTCTTTTCGGCCGAAAGAAGGCCAAGTCCAATTTGCGTCCCCCTCGCGGCCCCGGTGAGACCATCCGGCCTGAGGATCGTGAAGCTCTCAAAAACTGGGCTGCGGGCCGGGCCTTTGTTGAGGCATATATCGAACCGGAGACCCTGGTCAATGAAATGTCCGTGGTGCTGGTCGATGAGCGCGGGGAATTCCTCCGCCGTAGAATCGGCGGACCCAAGGGCATCGACGCCGTCGACAAGCTGCTCGGTTGCCCGGTCTACGACATCGAGGTCACCGGCTACCCCCAACGGATGCGGGCCCGGATCGAGCGGGAAAGTCTGCTGCGGAAGCGGGAGGAGCAAAAAGCCCGCCGCGCGAAATTCGAACGCGGCGAGCTTCCGGATTAACCCGTCCTGAGGGGTTAGGGGGGGTTACTTCTCCTGTGCCAGTTCCTGCAGGAGGGTGAGGAAGGTGCGGACCGGAACGCCCGTGGCACGCTTCGGGGTGTAGCCGGAAACCCCACCGTTGTTGAAGGAGGGGCCGGCAATGTCCACATGTGCCCACTCAATGTCCTCACCGATGAAACGGGAGAGGTAGAGGCCGGCGAAGAGCATGCCGGCATTGCGGGAGTTATGGGAGTTGCGGATATCGGCGACCGGGGACTTCAGCTCCTCCTCCTGCTCCTCGAGCAGGGGCATCGCCCAGGCGGGTTCACCGATCCGGCGGCCGGTTTCGGCCACTCGGTCACGGAACTCATCGGAGCCCATGACACCGGAAGTCTTGGCACCCAGGGCGACCATCTGGGCACCGGTCAGGGTGGCGGTCTCGATGAGGAAGTCCGGCTCATCCTCGCTGGCCCGGGCCAGGGCATCCGCGAGCACGATGCGGCCCTCCGCGTCAGTGTTGATGATCTCCGAGGTCAGCCCACCATAATGGGTGATCACATCACCCGGGCGGGTGGCGGAACCACTGGGCATGTTCTCAGCCAGGGGCACCGTGGCGGTGACCTTCAGGTTCAGATTCAGGCGGGCCGCGGCCAGGATGGTGGCGACCACAGCTGCGGAACCACCCATGTCGGAGATCATGTCCTCCATCTTGGAGGCCGGCTTCAGGGAGATGCCGCCGGTGTCGAAGGTGATGCCCTTACCCACCAGGGCCAGCGACTTCTTCGCCTTCTTCGGGGCCCAGCGCAGCTGCACCAGGCGCGGGGCGCGGTCAGAACCCTGGCCCACGGCGAGGATGCCGCCGAAGCCCTGCCTCTTCAGTTCCTTCTCATCGAGTACCTCGACATCGACCCCATACTGCTTCGCCTCGGCGGCGATGATGGCGGCGTAGGACTCCGGGTAGAGATGGGAGGAGGGGGTGTTGACCAGGTCGCGGGCCAGAATGACTGCTTCAGCGGTGATCTGGGCGGTGTGGAACTCATCCTTATCGACCTTCGGATCGCCCAGGAAGGTGATTTTCTTGACGGGCTCCTTCGCCTCTTCCGGCTCCTCGCTGCGGATACCGGGGTAAGCGTATGCACCCAAGGCGAGACCCTCTACAGCAGCAGCCAGGCCGAAGGCTCCGAGCGTGGTGGCCACGGACTGCAGACCCTTGAGGGAGCGGCCCGCGGCACCGGCGGCCCGGCGCAGCTTCTCATCATCGAGGTCCTCGGAAGCTCCCAGGCCGATGGCGAGGATGAAGTCGACCTCACTTTCCGCGGTCCCCGGGATCCGGGTGAGCTCGCAGACTGCGCCGGTGGCGCCTACCGCGATCAGCTGCCGCAGCAGGGCCATCTCCACCTCATCGCTGAAGAGGCCGGTGGCTGCCAGCTCCGGGCCTTCTTCACCCTTGAAGAGCGGGACCAGCAGAGCCTCGGTCTTCTTCGGCAGTTTTTTCGCCAGCTCCAGCTCAGGGATCGGGCTGCGGGACGGAAGTTCGAACTTTTCACTCACCGGTGTATTACCTCCACTTGTTGGTGAACTACGGGGAATTACCAGCCAGCTTAACCACATCCGTGATTTCCGGGTTTTCGGTACTGATGGCCGGGAGCTCCTGCCCGAGGTGTAACTTATCTGTCATGACGTCCCTCAACTTCGCCGTGCATAATAACGAAAACCCGACGTCACCGGATCGCCTGAAGGAAATCCTGGCCAACCCGCAGTTTGGCAAGAACTTCACCGACCACATGGTGACGATTGACTGGACCGAGGAAGCTGGCTGGCACAACGCCCAGGTACAGCCCTACGCCCCGCTCTCCATGGATCCGGCCACCACTGTATTCCACTACGGTCAGGCAATTTTTGAGGGCATCAAGGCCTACCGACAGCCCGATGGTTCCATCGCCACCTTCCGCCCCACCGCCAATGCGGAGCGGATGCAGCGTTCCGCTCGCCGCATCGCCATGCCGGAGCTGCCGGTGGAGGACTTCGTCGAGGCCATCCGTCTGCTGGTCGACATCGACCAGGAGTGGGTCCCGGAGGCCGGGGGAGAGGCGGCGCTCTACATCCGCCCCTTCATGATCTCCACCGAGGTTTCCCTGGGGGTCAGCCCGGCAGATGCCTATAAGTTCATCGTCATCGCATCACCCTCCGGCGCCTACTTCACCGGTGGCATCAAGCCGGTCAGTGTCTGGCTCAGCGAGGACTATGTCCGTGCTTCCCCGGGTGGCACCGGTGACGCCAAGTTCGCCGGCAACTACGCCGCCTCCCTGTTGGCGCAGGCCCAGGCCGCCGACATGGGTTGTGACCAGGTGGTCTGGCTGGATGCCATCGAGCGTAAGTACATCGAGGAAATGGGCGGCATGAACCTCTTCTTCGTCTACGAGGAGGGGGAGCAGACCAAGGTGCTCACCCCGGCACTCTCCGGATCGCTGCTGCCGGGCATCACCCGCGATTCGCTGCTGCAGGTCGCCCGCGATCTGGGTTACAGCACCGAGGAGCGTCGCATCACCACCACCGAGTGGCAGGAGGACGCCACCACCGGCGCCATGTCCGAGGCCTTCGCCTGTGGTACCGCCGCGGTGATCACCCCGGTGGGCAAGGTGCTGTCCAACCAGGGGAACTTCGAGGTCAACGGTAATGAGCCGGGTGAAGTGACCATGAAGCTGCGGGAGACCCTCACCGGTATCCAGCGTGGCGTCGTGGCTGACACCCACGGCTGGATGCACACCCTGGTTAAGTAGTAGCCGGCAAGACTCAAGGCCCCTGACCACATTGGTCAGGGGCCTTTTTCGGGCGCTTATCGACGCCCCGTACTAGTTCGGCTCGGGCTGGGTGCCCGCCGCCTCCCGTGCCAGCTGCCCGGCGGTCTGCAGCAGCGGCAGCGCGAGCAGGGCAGCACTGCCTGGCCCGAAGTCGAAGTCCAGGTCCAACAGGGGGGAAAGTCCCAGATCCCGCAGCGCCACCGTCTCGACCGGGTTTCCACTGTCCTGGGCGGCGTAGAACCAGGCGCGGGCGCCGGGTGCGAGGCGGTCGGCGAGCAGCGCTGCCAGGGCGGGGACGGGGCCGTCGATAAGCACCGGGGTGCGACGTACCGCAGCCTGGGCGCAAAAGGCCGCCAGCGCGACGATATCGGGGGAGGAGATCTTGCGCATCACCTCCAGGGGCTGGGAAATATCGGAATGCACCCGGAACATCGCATCCCGGATCACCCCGACCCGTTGCTTCCACATGGCCTCCGAAATCCCATAGCCCGCCCCGACCATCACCACCGGCTCGGTGCGGGTCAGGGCTCCGGCCACCGCCGCAGCCACCGTCTCGGCAGCCATTCCCAGGGAGCCTGGAATCAGCAGTTCAGCCCCGGAATCAACCTCTTCATCGGCGACCCTGGATCCCACCTCAAGCGCCTTTTCCAACTGTTCCCGGCTCAACCCATCCTCGATGTCGATGCGGCCGGAACCCTCGGCCACCCGCTCCGGGCCCCAGGCTTCATGGGCCAGGGAGACATCCACCAGCCGGACTCCGGCTCCCGCCCCAGCAGCCAGGGAGTTCAGTGGGGCCTGGCCCGAGGTGATCTGCTCCGCCAGCTGCCGGGAAGTGTCCTCCGGTCGGGTATCCACCCCTTGGGCGTTCACGCCATGGTCACCAGCGAAGATGAGGACCCGGGGCCGGGTGATCGGACGCGGCGGATGAACCTCCTGACACGCAGCCAACCAGGCCCCCGGCTCGCTCAGCTGGCCCAGCCCGTTCTGGCCTGCCGGGGCCGCAACCGCGAAGTGGGCGAACTGTCCCCGGGCCTCCGCCGAGGGTTCCCTGACGGGAGCGAAGAGCGCTGCCGAATCCATGAAAATTCTCCTTCTGGCGGGAAAGTCTCAACTTCCCAACCTTAGTTCGGGAATGAAAATCCCGCCCCACCGGCACCATCTTCAGACACCCCGGGGGACGGGAAACATAATTCTCAGCGCTTAGGGCTCAATTTTGGAGCCGGCCTCCACCTGCGGCTTCGGGGTGCGCCAACGACGCGGCTGTGTGACCCGGGAGTAGGCGTAGAAGCCCATGCTGAATCCACCGACATTGGTGTCCGGGAACTTCTTGCGCACCGCGGCGGCGGCACGACGGCCCAGGATCACACCTTCAATGGCGAAGACCACGATGAGCACCATGGCGAACATGGAGACGATGTTGGCGAAGGTCGGGGCCCAGGTGCCCACCAGCATGACCACCAGCAGCACCAGGGCCACCGGCATCACCCAGCTGTTGATGAAGCTGCGGGAGTCCACCCAGTCGCGGACGAAACGACGTTCCGGCCCCTGATCGCGGGGGAGCAGATAACGCTCATCGCCCTTGTCCATGCGGACCTGAGCCTCACGGCGGGACTTGGCGGCGTCATCGCGTTCCTTGCGCTTGTATTCCTTCCACTCATCCTTGGACATGGAGGCCTTGAGCTCCTTGCGGCGTTCCCGCAGCGTGGCCTGGGACTGCACGCCTCCGGCCGGACGAATCACACCACGCTCAATCTCGACCTCACGACGCTTCGGGGTGGGGCGACCCTTCGGCGGGGTGTAGCCCTTGGGGAGCGGCTGCCCAGAAGTCTGGTCAGCCTCGGGTGCACCACCGCTCAGGGACTCGGTTTCAGGGGTGTCTTCGTTTTTCTGCCACGGGAGTTTCACACCCCATAGGCTACAAGCCTGCGGAATGTTTCGGGAATAAGGGTGGGGGAGTGCTTGTTGGACTGGTTGTACCTAGGACTTCCCCGGGTGTCTGGTGCTCCCATCTCCGCAGGGGGAGGGGAACTCCCTCGCCCGGGGCCGGTGGGTGCCCCATCCGCTCAATGCGGAGTAGGCTTTAAGCATCAGAACAAGTGCGTGGAAGTTTTTCCCGCGGTCCCAGCGCCGCAGCGAAGATTCCAGACATAGCAGTAGTTTTCAAGGCAAGGAGATTCCCTTATGACCGCTCCCTCCACCGAAACCGGTGTCATTATCTCGGATGAGGCGGCCGCCAAGGCCAAGAGCCTCCTGGATCAGGAAGGCCGCGATGACCTCTCGCTGCGCATCGCCGTGCAGCCGGGTGGCTGCGCTGGACTGCGCTACCAGCTCTACTTTGATGACCGCACCCTGGACGGTGACAAGTCCGACACCATCTCCGGCGTCCGTCTCGTCGTCGACAAGATGAGCGTCCCCTACCTGATGGGGGCGAAGATCGACTTCTCCGACACCATCGAGTCCCAGGGATTCACCATCGACAACCCCAACGCCGGCGGCTCCTGCGCCTGCGGTGACTCCTTCAACTAGGTCACCCAACTTCCGACGGCTCAAAGGCCCCGGCCCGAACCTCCCCGCTGTGGGGGAGTCCGGGCCGGGGCCTTATCCGTGGTACCTGGGCGCCGACCCTCCCCCCTCCTGCAACACAGTGAATGCTGCGGCAGGGGCAGGGGAGCGTCGATAAGCAGACTAGATGTCGACGGGGTAGTCGTGGTGCTCGATCTGGGGGTCGATGCGCTTCTCCACGAAGATGCCGTGCCAGACCATGAACGCCAGAACGGTCCACAGGCGACGGGAATGATCGGAGACCCCGTCACGGTGCTCCTTGAGCATCTCCAGCACCGCCTGCTTATTGAAGATCTCCTCGGTGCCGGACTCGGTGATGGTGTCCTGCGCCCAACCGAAGAGCTCATCCCCTGCCAACCAATGACGCATCGGCACCGGGAAGCCCAGCTTCTTGCGGTGCAGCACATGGGGCGGCACGATCTGCTCCATCGCCTTACGCAGCGCGTACTTGGTGGTGCCATTGGCGATCTTCAGATCATGCGGAATGGTCTCCGCGACCTTGAAGACCTCCTTATCAAGGAAGGGCACCCGCAGTTCCAGGGAGTTTGCCATGTTGATCTTGTCTGCCTTGACCAGGATGTCACCCCGCATCCAGGTGAAGAGATCCAGGTGCTGCATCCGGGCCACCGGATCCATGTGGGTGGAACGGGCGTAGATCGGCGCGGTCACCTCACGGTGATCCCACTCCGGCCTGGCCCAGGGGATCACCCGCTGCATCTGCTCGAAATTGAAGGAACGGGCGTTGCCGTAGTAACGCTCCTCCATGCTCTGGGTGCCGCGATCCAGCAGGGACTTGCCCTTCACTCCCTCAGGCAGCACCTGACCGAGCTTGCGCAGCCCCTTGAGCAGGGGAGAGGGGATCTTCTCGAAGGGAGCCAGAGAGAGCGGCTCCTTATAGATGGTGTAACCGCCGAAGAGCTCATCGGCACCCTCACCGGAGAGCACCACCTTCACATGCTTACGGGCCTCAGCCGCCACAAAGTAGAGCGGGACCAGGGAAGGATCAGCCACCGGATCATCCAGGTACCACATGATCTTCGGAATGGCCCCGGCATACTCCTCCGGAGACACGACCTTGACGATGTGTTCCACGCCGATCGCCGCAGCCGACTCGGCGGCAACATCAACCTCGGAGTAGCCTTCCCGCTCGAAACCGGTGGTGAAGGTCAGCAGGTTAGGGTTATGGCGCTTGGCCAGGGTGGCGATGGCGGTGGAGTCGATACCGCCGGAGAGGAAGGAACCCACGGTGACATCGGCACGCATATGCTTCTCCACCGAATCCTCCAGAGCCCGGGCGATCCGGTCGAAGAGATCCTGTTCCTTACCCTTGGGCACCGCCTGCACCGGGAACTGCGGCTTGAAGTAACGCTCCTCCTGCAGCTTGCCACCGGGCTCCACCCAGGCGATGGAACCGGACTCCAGGCGACGGATCTTCTGGTGCAGACTCTCCGGCTCCGGAACATACTGCAGGTCCACATAATGCTCGATGGCGCGCTGATCAAGCTCAAGGCCTAGACCAAGCTCGGGTGCCATCTCCAGGATGGTCTTCTTCTCGGAGCTGAAAACGGTGCCGGCCTCGGTGGTGGCGTAGAAGAGCGGTTTGATGCCGAACTGATCACGAGCCAGGAAGAGGCGATGGGTTTCGGTATCCCAGATCGCGATGCCGAACATGCCGCGCAGATGATCGACGACCTTCTCACCCCAGTGATGGAAACCGACGACGATGGTCTCCGAATCGCCCTGGGTGCGGAACTCATGCCCCTCGGCCTGCAGTTCCTCACGCAGCTCCAGATAGTTGTAGATTTCACCGTTGAAGGTCAGCGCGTACCGCTCCGGGTTCTCCGGCGGCCCCCAACGCAGCGGCTGGTGGGAATGCTCCAGGTCGATGATGGACAGCCGGTTGAAACCGAAGACCGCATCCTGGTCATGCCAGGTGCCAGCATCATCGGGACCGCGGTGACGCATGCACGGCAGAGCCCTTTCCACGGCATCGACAAAGCTGGCCGCATTCTCATTGCTCGACAAAAAGCCAAGTAGCCCGCACATGGTCTTGGTGGTCCTCCTCTAGGTAACCGGACAGAAGATTGATTACTTCACGATACGGGTCGGCGGGCCGCCGTGTTAAACGGGCACGCGCGATCCAGGTCCATGCCAGGGACACCTCAGTGATGGGGACCGCCGGGAGATGGAAGGCAGTGCCAGGCCCCTTGGGCGTTGGGGGCCCGCCCCGGGGCCCCGGGGATGAGGCGGATCAGGGCCAAAAGGGGAAATGGCGAGGAGTCGCGGGGGAATTATGAGGCCGCAGAAGGGGGAGTGTTCTTAGAAGGCCTGCTCCGGGGCTGAAAAAAGGGGTTCAATCTTAAGTATGATGCGCTGTGATTTGGGAAACAGGCGCGCGGGGGGTGCCGTTCGCTGGAAAAGCCCACTGGCTGTAACATCCTAAGTGCTTAATAAGACTCTGGTCTGTCCTTTACTGACGCCGCGGGATGCTTGTGCAGGGAAACGTTCCTCCTATCGGCTATCCTGCCTAGTTAGGACAGGACCAAAGTGTTCTAAGAATTTGTGTGGACAGGAAGGCAGACACACGTGGATCAGCGAAAGAAGCGCGGTTTCGGGCGTAAAGCATCGCTCGCCGGCGTTATCGGCTTGGCCGGTGCCGCCATGGCGGCTTGCGATGTGGCTCCGCCGGAGAACGCCGTATTCGATTTCCTCCGCATGGGGTGGCCGCAAGGCATCACCCCGGAGGCCACTGCGATGGGTAACTTCTGGGTGTGGGTCTGGGTCGCAGCCTGGATCATCGGCTTCATTATGTGGGGCATCTTCCTCTACGCCGTTTTCGGCAAGTGGAACGCCAAGAAGGCGGAGAAGCGGGGAGAGGGTGAATTCCCGAAGCAGCTGCAGTACAACGTTCCCCTGGAGCTTGTGCTGACAATTGTTCCGATCATCATCGTGATGGTGATCTTCTTCTTCACGGTTCAGACCCAGGAACGGGTTGTGGCCCTTGATAAGGACCCTGAGGTCGAGGTGGATGTGACCGCCTTCCAGTGGAACTGGAAGTTCGGCTACTCCAACGTCTCCGGTTCCCTGACCGAGAATGGTCAGGAATACGTCGGTGTCGACGAGGAACGTCAGGCAACCGCCGAGGATTCCAAGGTGGAGGAGGGTGGCGTCAACCCGATCCATGGCAAGTCCAAGTCGGATCTCTCCTTCCTCAACTACAACGAGATCGAGACCCTGGGTACCTCTGATGAGATCCCGGTTCTGGTTCTCCCCTCCAACACCCCGATCCAGTTCAACCTGGCTTCCGGCGATGTTGCGCACTCCTTCTGGGTCCCGGAGTTCCTGTTCAAGCGTGATGCTTTCGCTCATCCCGAAGCTAACCAGCAGCAGCGTTCCTTCCAGATCGAGGCCATCGAGGAAGAGGGCGCCTTCGTGGGCCGCTGTGCCGAGATGTGCGGTACCTACCACGCCATGATGAACTTCGAGCTGCGTGTTGTCTCTCCGGAGGCTTTCACCGAGTACCTGGCATTCCGTCAGGACAACCCGGATGCTCCGAACTCCCAGGCTCTGCAGGCCATCGGTGAAGATCCCTACGCAATCACCACCCGCCCGTTCAGCTCCGACCGTAACACTGCCGATGGCAACAACTACGTCGATCCGGCTGCAAACCTCTAAGGCTGAGGAGTAAAGGCAAAACCATGAACTCAAGTGCAAAGATCATGTACTCGCTCTCCGCTTTCTTAGCGGTGACGGCTCTGATCTACATCTTCGGCACCACCTACATGCAGGATGATAGTTACCTGCGACGCACCGAGTGGGTCGGCGTTGTCGGCCTGGTCCTCGGCTTCGGTCTGACCACCTTCCTCGGTGTCTACTTCCACTTCACCCACAGCCGCTCCGATGTCCTTCCCGAGGACTGGGAAGAGGCTGAGGTTCAGGATAAGGCTGGAACCCTGGGCTTCTTCAGCCCCGGCTCCATCTGGCCGGCAGCCATGTCCGGTGCGATTCTGCTTCTCGGCCTGGGCATTGCCTTCTGGCTGTACTGGCTGATCGCTCTCGGCGCTCTGCTGCTCATCTACACTGCAGCGATGATGAACCTGCAGTACGGCATTCCCAAGGAAAAGCACTAATCTAGACCAGTGCTCAAAAGCCGGGATCCACTAAGGATCCCGGCTTTTCCATGCCCTGATGCCCCCGCGAAGAGGATCTGGCACGTCGCTGTCATCGTGGGGTTGCGCGATGAACTTGGGCCTGGGATCCATCATGTGGGCCCCCTGGGGGGATAGTGGGGGTTGGTGTGGCACGCCGGGCCCCTCCAAGAGCCCCGGAGGAAAATCGGGCGGGGCTGTCCGTGCATTCAGGCCTTTAACTGGGTGCTCTGGCACCCTTTGGTTGTCCTTGCCTTTGGCTGCGTTTGAAGGCAGGTTTCTCGCGGGGCTGGGAGGCGCTTCTCGAAGGACCCTCCTACGGGGGAGGGGGGTGGCATTCTGGGGCCATATCCCGGGGGTGTCGGGGATCCGCGGCCCGATGAGCTCATGGTTGCCTGAAGGGTCTGTTGCCGGCGTTTCAAGAGCAACTGGGCTTTCAGGCGGGGCGGATGGGCTCGCTGAGTGACTCCGGCCTGCATCGGCGGGGCGGAGCGCTGGGTTGCTCCCCGCAGGCTCAATCAAGTTGAAGGGCTGGATTCAGCGACTTAATGGGGACAATCTCCTGGGTGGGTGAACGTGGAGCAGGGGTTGCTGAGGTGTGGAACCCTGTTCCTTTAGACCCATGCAGATCCTTCAGATCCTTCAGGTAGGTGAAGTCTGCTCTCCCTGTGAGTTGGTCAGGGGGAGTCTTCGGCTGGACGGGCATCGGCTGGACGGTGTGCCTTGGCGTGAAGCCCTCTCATTGGCGGAGCGCGGGGTGGGGGAGGGGTCCGGATCTGGAGGAGCGCCGCCGGTGCGAAGTGGTGGCGGGGCGGCATCGTGTCAAGGGGTGATCCGGCCAGAAAAGAGCTTCCGGGGAACTTCGGGGGATTGTCATGCGTTGAATCAGGCAGGATGGAAGGCAGCAGCTGGCAGGCGGTATCCGCTTCAGGGGCGCAGGAATTCCTGCTTCTAGCTGCAGGTTAAGGGGTCAACCGAAAGTTTGAAGACTTCGTTTAGGGCGGCATCAGACTGTGATTTGAATCTCCCCGGTGAAATCGAATGAATCATCGTGAAAATGAGTGCGGTGGGGTAAGCTTCTGCCAGATCTTTTTCGACTTTTTCCAAGACGGTCCGGGGGGACGTTATGACCAGCGGAAATGATGCGTCGTAAAAGCCGGTGGGAAAGTTCCCGAATTTGGCAAAAGTTTTTAAAACTTTTAGCTGGGGGACAAAAGTGCAGGTCGATTCTGAGTTTCTTCCACCAGAGTGGGGGAATCGAAGTGACTTAAGTTCGTCGAAGCGCCATACTGGTAGGCGTGACGAGCGTAGTTTCTAACCAAGGTATGGCAGCACCACAACGTGTTGCGGCACTGAACCGACCCAATATGGTCAGTGTCGGCACCATTGTGTTCCTGTCTCAGGAATTGATGTTCTTCGCCGGACTGTTCGCGATGTACTTCACCTCGCGTGCCAACGGCCAGTCGGGTGACTGGGCGGATCAGACCGCTAACCTCAACGTGATTTATGGCGCTGTTATCACCGCCATCCTGATCACGTCTTCGGTTACCTCGCAGTTCGGCGTCTTTGCAGCTGAAAGGGGGGACGTATTTAAGCTGCGCCGGTGGTACCTGGTGACCATTCTTCTCGGAGTTATCTTCCTGGGCATGGTTGCCTTCGAGTACTACGAGATGATTCACCACGGTGTGACCATCCCGAGTTCCGTGTTTGGCTCGGTGTTCTACATCATCACCGGATTCCACATGGCCCACGTGACCGCGGGCATCATCGCTTTCATTGTGATTCTCCTGCGGACCCGGAACTCCAAGTTCACCCCGGCACAGGCAACCGCCGCCATGGTGACCTCTTACTACTGGCACTTCGTGGATGTCATCTGGGTCGGCGTCTTCATTGTTATTTATCTCGTTCAGTAGGCCGTAGACAGCCGAGTATTCGGCCTACAGCCATTCACTTTCCGCATTCGAGTTCTAAGGGAAATGATGGAAACCAATCCACAGTCATCCGAGCCTGCCGCAGCCCCGGCAGCATCGGGCAAGAAGACCAGGGCTCGGCGCAAGGTGCGTAAGGCTGCGGCCGGCGCACTTGCACTGACCTTCGGTCTCACCGGCGCTGGCGTTCTCGCCACCGCTCTGACCCCGGATGCCCAGATCGCCACCGCACAGAGTGATGATCAGGCGCTAATCCAGGAGGGCAAGGATCTTTACGACGTCGCCTGCATCACCTGCCACGGTGCGAACCTGCAGGGCGTCGAGGAGCGTGGCCCCTCCCTCATCGGTATCGGTGAGGGCGCCGTCTATTTCCAGGTTCACTCCGGCCGTATGCCGCTGTACCAGAATGACGCACAGGCTGAACGTAAGACCCCGCGCTACACCGAAGCTCAGACCCTGGCCCTGGCGGCCTATGTCGCAGCCAACGGTGGCGGTCCCGGAATCGTCTACAACGAAGACGGAACCATCGCCATGGAGTCCCTCCGTGGCTCCAGCTACAACGGACAGATCGACCCCGCTGACGTTGCTCGCGGCGGCGATCTTTTCCGTCTCAACTGCGCCTCCTGCCACAACTTCACCGGTCGTGGTGGCGCACTGTCTTCCGGTAAGTACGCTCCGGTCCTGGATCCCGCCAATGAGCAGGAGATCTACCAGGCCATGCTGACCGGACCGCAGAACATGCCGAAGTTCTCCGATCGTCAGCTCTCCGCTGATGAGAAGAAGGACATCATCGCCTTCATCAAGGCGTCCGGTGAAACCCCCAGCCCCGGTGGCTACTCCCTCGGTGGTCTCGGCCCCGTTGCTGAGGGCATGTTCATGTGGATCGTCGGCATCGTCGTACTGATCGCGGCTGCTATGTGGATTGGATCGCGCTCGTGAGTAATGAAGTAAAGAAGAACTACACGGCTCAGGAACTTCGTTCCATGAGCAATGAGGAGCTCGCACGCCTCGGCACCGAGCTCGACGATGTCACCATTGCCTACCGCAAGGAACGTTTCCCGATTCCGAATGACCCCGCTGAGAAGCGCACGGTCCGCGGTATCACCATTTGGCTGATCATCTCGATCATCTCCGGACTGGCTTTCCTGGGTACCTATCTCTTCTGGCCCTGGGAGTACAGGTCCCACGGTGATGAAGGTCTGATGTGGTACACCCTCTTCACCCCGGCTCTGGGTCTGTTCGCAGGCCTGGCCATCCTGGCCCTCGGCTTCGCAGTGGTCCTCTACGTCAAGAAGCTCCTGCCGGAGGAGATCGCTGTCCAGCGTCGTCATGACGGTGGCTCCGAGGAGATCGACCGCCACACCCTGGTTGCGCTGCTGAATGACTCCTGGCAGACCTCCACCCTGGGTCGTCGTAAGGTCCTGCAGGGCCTGCTCGGCGCCTCCGGCCTGCTGGCCGGTCTGGCGATCGTCGCTCCGCTCGGTGGCATGATCAAGAACCCGTGGAAGGCCGGCGAGCTCGGCATCCAGGGTGACGGCACCCTGTGGACCTCCGGCTGGACCCTGGCCAACAATGACGTGAAGCTGTACCTGGCCCGTGATACCGGCGCCATCGCTCAGCCGCACACCAGCGAGGCCGGCACCCACATGTCCACCACCGGTATCACCCGTCTGGTGCGCGTGCGTCCCGAGGATCTTTCCGCTGGCGGCATGGAAACCGTGTATCCGCTGCCCCAGTCCTACGTCAACGACGGTGACCTCTTCGATGAGACCCGCGATGTCTACGAGGACCACATGCACTCCATCCATGGTCCGCGTAACGGTGTCATGCTGATTCGTCTGCGTCCGGATGATGCTGAAAGGGCCATCGAACGCGAAGGTCAAGAGGACTTCCACTACGGCGATTACTACGCCTACTCCAAGATCTGCACCCATATCGGTTGCCCGACCTCTCTCTACGAGGCACAGACCAACCGAATCCTCTGCCCCTGCCACCAGTCGCAGTTCGATGCACTGCAGTACGGCAAGCCGGTCTTCGGCCCCGCCGCACGTGCTCTGCCGCAGCTGCCGATCACCGTGGATGAAGAGGGTTACCTCATCGCCGAAGGCAACTTCATTGAGAGCCTCGGCCCGGCATTCTGGGAGCGTAAGTCCTAATGAGTACCAAATCAGCCCAGTTGGGCAATAACCTCGACTCCCGCTACCCCTGGGCGGGAATGGTCCGCACCCAGATCAACAAGGTCTTCCCGACCCACTGGTCTTTCATGCTGGGTGAGATCGCACTGTACACCTTCATCATTCTGCTGCTGACCGGTGTTTACCTGGCTCTGTTCTTCGACCCCTCCATCACGAAGGTCATCTACGACGGTGCCTACCTCCCGCTGAACGGCGTGGAGATGTCTCGTGCGTACGAGACAGCTCTGAATATCTCCTTTGAGGTGCGCGGTGGACTCTTCGTCCGCCAGATGCACCACTGGGCAGCCCTGATGTTCATGGTCGCCATGACCGTGCACATGGCCCGCATCTTCTTCACCGGCGCATTCCGCCGTCCGCGCGAAGCGAACTGGATCATCGGCTGCGCCCTGATCCTGCTGGGCATGGTCGAGGGCTTCATGGGTTACTCCCTCCCGGATGAGCTCCTGTCCGGTACCGGCCTGCGCATCATGTCCGCCATCATCGTGGGTATGCCGATCGTCGGTACCTGGATGCACTGGCTGATCTTCGGCGGTGACTTCCCCTCCGAGATCATGCTGGACCGTTTCTACATCGCTCACGTCCTGATCCTGCCGGGTATCATCCTGGCCCTGATCGCGGCGCACCTGATGCTGGTCTGGTTCCAGAAGCACACCCAGTTCCCGGGCGCTGCCCGTACGGAAAACAACGTCGTAGGCATCAGGATCCTCCCGCTCTTCGGTGTGAAGGCGATTGCGATGGGTCTCTTCGTTGCAGGCGTGCTGGCGCTGCTGTCTGGCTTGACCACCATCAACGCCATCTGGAACGTCGGCCCCTACAACCCGTCCCAGGTGTCCGCAGGTTCGCAGCCTGACTGGTACATGCTGTGGACTGATGGTCTGGCCCGCGTCATGCCGGCTTGGGAACTCTACCTGGGCAACTACACGATTCCCTCTGCCTTCTGGGTGGCCCTGGCTTGTATCGTCATGGTCGTCCTGCTGATCGCGTATCCCTTCATCGAGAAGAAGATCACCGGTGACGATGCACACCACAACCTGCTGCAGCGTCCGCGCGATGTCCCGGTTCGTTCCGGCCTCGGCGCAATGGCTGTCACCTTCTTCTTCCTGGTCAGCCTCTCCGGCGGTAACGATCTGTTCGCCCACTACTTCCAGATCTCGCTGAACACGATGACCTGGGTTGGTCGAATCGGTCTGATCATTCTGCCTCCGATCGCCTACGTCATCACCTACCGAATCTGCATCGGCCTGCAGCGCTCCGACCGCGAGGTTCTGGAGCACGGTATCGAGACCGGTGTCATCAAGCAGCTGCCGAACGGTGCCTTCATCGAGGTTCACCAGCCGCTGGGCCCGGTGGACGAGCACGGCCACCCGATCCCGCTCGAGTACGCTGGCGCCGTCGTGCCGAAGCAGATGAACGAGCTCGGCTTCGCCGGTGCTCCGGGTCGCGGCAGCTTCCTTAAGCCGGATGATGCCACTATCGCGGAACGTGCTGCTGAGATCGAGCACGCTAACCACCGCGAGGAGCAGGAGGCACTGCAGAAGATGCAGGACGCCTACCGCGATGAGGACCGTAAGAACGGCCTGATCGACTAGCTCCCCCTGGTTTCCTCGGAAACTACATCTCAGAAGGACCCCGCACACCATAAGGGTGTGCGGGGTCCTTCTGGGTTTCTCTGTCCCTGAGCCCAGTTCCGAATGGGGGCGGATCAGCTCCCTGCGGGATAACCTTCTCCGTTTAGCTGCCGGGCAGTGGGGGAGACAGCGAGTTCCGGTGCAGTGGGTTATGGATGGAGGGATCTCGTCGACCTTCAGGGAAAGAACCGCCGGGGGCGGTATGAAAGGGGGAGTTTCCATCCCCGGGAGGGTTCGAAGATGGCGGAGTGGGGGCTGGCTGGTTATCCGGTCACGGCCGCGGGTGGTTTCGGATCTGACTGTGGCGATGAGTATCTGTATCTCCTCCGGTCGGATTCGGGAGTCCCGGGATGAGGCGGGAGGTGGTGGGAGCTCGCCAGATTTCCGGGGATCCGGTCCTCCAAATTCGCTGGCATACCTTATATATATGTATCTCCCTTGAGGAAAGGATATTTCTCAGCTTTCCTACTCATGACACCAGCGAGGTTGGGCAGGGGTACGGGGAGGGGCTCTGTCGACTGGCTCTCGGGGTGGGCACCTCAGCGGGGAGGTGGCCTCGGGTGGAAAACCTCCTGCGGTGGATATCCCCGGAGTATGTGTCTCTGGGGAGGGTTCCGTCCGAAGCGGCTTGTGCGGCAATCAGCAGGGTTGGATCTGTCGTTGTGGACAAGTGTCCCATCTCAGCTTTCTAAGGCCGAGAAGGATGGCTGGCAGTCGGATTGGAGGGCTTCCCTTCATGGTTGACTTCGGCCCGGTTGAACAGCGAGATATGACGGCAAGGTGTGCCGGGGGAGTCTTGGGGACCCTCAAAAGCCTAAGGATCGGGGATTTTGACCCCCAGGAAGGTGAGGGTGAGCAGAATCACAATTGGCACTTAATGAAAATATTCCATCTGGAAACGTTTGCAAGAATCATCCCCGGGGCATATTCTTCCTATTTCCAGAGTATGCAGCTAGTGACCAATTTGTTATCAAAGGCGTGGGGGTTGAGGTCGGGTGAGGGCAAGGCTTGCAAATTTTGATTTAAGGCTCGGAATCTTTCGATAACGGTCCGATAACACTCGGCTTTCTCTGCGGAGAGTGGACATATCTCGTTGTGGTTTCGTAACCTGATCGAGACATTGCGGCACCGGAGCCTGTCATTTCCAGTCAGAGTTGGAAGTGCCCGCGTGATCCGACAGAAAACTAAATGCCTAATTTTCCGCCATCAGCCTCATCCGGAGGGGGTGGGAAAGCCGGGGAACCAGTCTCAGATCTCTGGGGTGAATCCGCATCAAGAGCGAGAGTGATCTCGTGGCGAAGTGGAAGAGAGCTTCCGTTCTCTAATCCGACAGCTAACCCGGCCGGCTCAATGGAAGAAACTTGGAGTTATTTCGTGGGTAAGCACCGTAGCCAGAACCTGACCACCGTCCGTCGCATCGCCACCGCATCCGCAGTGGCTGTCGGCGCCACCGCCATCGCAGCTGCACCGGCCAACGCCGTCGAGATCAGCGTCGCCGGTTCCAGCGTCAACGTTGACGATCGGATGCTGTCCCAGATCCAGGGCCTGGAGAATATCCCGAACATCGGCGCATTCATCCCGAGCATCGTCGAGCAGGCCGCACCGGTCGAGTACGGCAACGCAGTCGCCGCTGTCGCTGAGCCGGCCGCCCCGGTCCAGCAGGCCTACCACGCCCCGTCCAACGGCCAGGCCATCGTGGATGCCGCACGTTCCAAGATCGGATCCCCCTACGGCTGGGGTGCCACCGGCCCGAGCGCCTTCGACTGCTCCGGCCTGACCAGCTGGGCTTACCAGCAGGCTGGCAAGTCCATCCCGCGCACCTCCCAGGCGCAGGCCGCTGCCGGCACCCCCGTCAGCATCTCCGACCTGCAGCCCGGTGACATCATCGCCTACTACGGTGGTGCTTCCCACGTGGCAATCTACGCTGGCAACGGCATGATGATCGATGCCCTTAACTCCGGTTCCACCGTCCAGGAGCGTCCGGTCAACTACATGCCGATCCACTCCGCATTCCGTTTCTAGGACTGCACTCCCCGGCAGGACTTTATTCGTCCCGCCATGAAACCCCGCTGAGCATTGTTCAGCGGGGTTTCGGCGTTGCAACCCCAGGGCAGTCCCGCCAGGGGAACCTGCCCACTGAGATAGGGGAAGAGCCCAGCCAACCCAGGTTTCAGTGCTGAGCGCACTTGCCTCCAGAGCTGAGCCTTCAGGCACCGAGGATGAGGAGATGGCTGCCCGCATCGATGACAGGCAGGAGCTTTCCCGCCCGGGTCGGCAGTCAAGCCTGGGAAGGTCAAACGACGTGACCTGGAGATGGAGTCCGGGCCGGAGTGGTCGGCACGCCTCGGACCCCGGTTCAGGTGGTGCCGGAGAAGCCCCATGCCCTGGTTTGGTGCCAGCCGCTTCTGACCCTTCCCACCCCGGCTCACTAAGGTTGGGGGACATGGGTAAAACTCTGCTGGTGACCAATGACTTCCCGCCGACGATCGGTGGCATCCAGTCCTATCTCCGGGATTTTCTGGCCACCCTGGATCCTGCGGAGGTGGTGGTCTTCGCCTCCACCCAGGATGCGGTGGCGGCTACGGAGTATGACCGGCAGGTGGGCTATGAGGTGGTTCGCTGGCCTCGTCGGATCATGTTGCCGACCCCGGCCACCACCCGCCGCATGGCGAAGATCATCCGGGAGCGGGAAATCGACACGGTCTGGTTCGGGGCGGCGGCCCCCCTGGCATTGATGGCTGGGGCGGCACGGGAGGCGGGGGCCCGCCGGATAATTTCCACCACCCACGGCCATGAGGTGGGGTGGTCCATGTTGCCGATTGCCCGCCAGGTGCTGCGCCGCATCGGCCGGGAGACTGATGTGCTCACCTATATCTCGGAGTACACGCTGCGACGATTCCGGCGGGCCTTTGGCTCCCGGCCAAGGTTTGAGCATCTGCCTTCCGGGGTGGACGTGGAGCTTTTCCGGCCCCTGGCCGAGGATGAGAAGAAACAGATCCGGGCGGAATTCGGGGAGGGACCGCTGCTGGTGTGCATTTCCAGGCTGGTTCCCCGCAAAGGTCAGGATCAGCTGATCCGAGCGTTACCGGAGATTCGCCGTCGACACCCTGGCACCAGGTTGCTGATCATCGGGCAGGGTTCCTATGAACGCACCCTGCGGAAAATGACGGAACCTCTGGGTGAGGCGGTGGTGTTCACCGGCAAGGTGGGACTGGAACGGATGCGTTCCCTGCTGGCAGCGGCCGATATTTTCGCCATGCCGGCCCGGACCCGTGGCAGGGGGCTGGACGTGGAGGGGCTGGGCATCGTCTACCTGGAGGCCCAGGCCTGTGGGGTGGCGGTGATCGCCGGCGACTCCGGAGGGGCCCCGGAGACAGTCACCCCGGAAAGCGGCATGGTCGTCGGAGGCCGGGACCTGGGGGCGCTTATCGACGCCGCGGACCTCCTGCTCAGCGATCCGGCACTGCGGGGCCGCATGGGGCAGGCGGGGCGGGAACATGTGGTGGCATCGTGGACCTGGGAGCGGATGGGGGAGCGCCTGCGTGGGATCCTGGCTTAGCTAATGTGGTTCCCTTTCCGGCCCCCGTTATACTTGCTTGGTAATCTTTGATGTTTTTGTCCGATTTCTGAGCTAAGGCGGCGGTATGTCCTTGTTCCCGACCGAACACACGGTTGGCCTAGACATCGGAGGCACCAACCTCCGGGCCGGTGTCGTGAGCGAGGCCGGGGAGATCATCGACTCCCGTTCGATGCCCACCCCACGGACCGTCGAGGAACTGGAACTCGGCATCGCCGATCTGGTCACCCAGCTGCGCCGTGAGCATCCGATTCAGGCGGTGGGCCTGTCGGTGGCTGGTTTCCTGGACCCGGAGTGTGAGATCGTCCGTTTCGCCCCCCACCTGCCCTGGCGGGGGGCTCCGGTACGTCGCATCATCACCGGCCTGCTCGACCTGCCGGTCCGGCTGGAGCATGACGCCAACTCCGCAGCCTGGGGTGAGTATCGCTATGGTGCAGCCCGGGACGTCGATAATTGGGTGCTGCTGGCGATCGGCACCGGCATCGGGGCCACCCTGATGAATAACGGTGAGATCTACCGGGGTGCTTATGGCACCGCACCGGAGTTCGGTCATCTCCCGGTGGTCCCCGGTGGCCGCCCCTGTTCCTGCGGCAAGCGGGGATGCCTGGAACGCTACTGTTCCGGCACCGCCCTGGTCACCTCTGCCCTGGAGGAGCTGGCTTCGGCGAAACACCCTGAGAGTGAGCTCACCCGCAGGCTGAGGGCCCACCCGGATTCCGTCAACGGGGAACATGTCTTCGCTGCCGCCCAGCAGGGCGAGCCGGTGGCCGTGGCGGCGGTCGAATCCTTCATCCACTGGTTGGGGGAGGCCCTGGCAATTGTGGCGGACGTCCTCGACCCGGAGCTGATCCTGATCGGTGGTGGTGTCTCCCGGGACGCTGAATTCTTCCTCAATGAGGCCACCGAGCGCTTCGCGGGGCGGATCGTGGGGGCAGGATACCGCCCCCTGCCCCGTGTGGTCAGCGCTGAACTCGGGGGTGACGCAGGTATGATCGGCGTAGCTGATCTGGCCCGGAGCGTGGCCGTCGCCTAGTCCAGCCCTGAACGCAGACCCCCTGAGCAAAGGAATCAAGACATGCACAACAAGTGGTACTCGATCTTCAAGCACGTGCTGATCGGCCCCTTTCTGCGTGTCTGGAACCGTCCGGAGCTCGAGGGGGTGGAGCGTATCCCCACCGAGGGGCCGATCATCATGGCATCCTCCCACCAGTCGGTGATGGATTCCTTCTACTTTCCGTTGATGTGCCCCCGGCAGATGGTCTTCCCGGCGAAAAAGGAGTACTTCACCGCGCCGGGTGTGGTCGGCGCCATCCAGCGGTGGTTCTTCAAGGCGGTCAACCAGATCCCGATCGACCGGGATGCGGATAACGCCGGTGAGTCCCTGATGGCTGCCGGCAAGAAGGTCCTGGGTGAGGGCGGCATGCTCGGTATCTACCCGGAGGGCACCCGCTCCCCGGACGGCCGGGTTTACCGGGGTCGCACCGGAGCCGCCCGGGTGGCCTTGGCCACGGGCGTGAAGATTGTGCCGGTGGGCATGATCGGTTCCCGGGATGCCAACCCCATCGGAACCTGGGTGCCGCGTCCCCGGAAGGTCCGGATGAAGGTCGGGGAACTCATTGACCCGGTGGCTTATGTCCGCTCCCAGGGTCTGGAGCCGGATGACCGCCAGGCACCCCGGGCCCTCACCGACCACATCATGCAGGTTCTGAAGGATCTGGTGGGCGCTGAGTACGTGGATGTCTATGCCTCTGAGGTCAAGAAGTCGCTGGAGGCGGGTAAGGGTTACCCCGCGGGGACGGAACCGCGTTAGGCACCTTTGCACTGCACCGTCCAAGCTCACGCCGCCAAAGCCCTGTCCAGGGCTTTGGCGGCGCAGTGTTTTCCGGGGCAGCGGGGAAGCGGGATCCGGTGCCCCTGCGGGACGTCGTCAAGCGGGGTCTGGGGGAGGAGAACCTTCCTGAGTGCTCAAGGCCAGCTCTGGTGAAAGATCTGATTCCTCCGTTTCCTCCATCAACTGGGTGACCTCAGGTTCAGGGGCTGAGTTTTAAGTAAAGGTTGACCCTCGGGTTAAGATAAACGGAGCAAGTAGATGTTTGAGCTCTCCCCATGAAGTTTTTGGAACCCGCATCAGGGAAATACTCCGCGGTGGTCAGGAGAGCAGGTTCCATTAAGTCAGCTGTAGCTGGTGGGCCTGAGATTTAACTTTAGGAGACACATGCCCACAGCTGGCGCGGCCCCAGTTAAAGAACGTCTGGCCTGGCCGGACGTTGCCAAGGGTGTCTCCATCATTGGCGTGGTGCTGCTGCATGTCAGCCTCGCCGTGCCGCAGGGCATGGAAAGCCTGGCTGCGGAGATCAACCACGTCTTGGACCCGCTGCGGATGCCGCTCTTTTTCCTGGTCAGCGGTTTCTTCTCGGTGAAGATCCTGAAGTACAGCTTCGCCGAACTCTTCACCCGCCGGCTGTGGTTTTTCCTGGTGCCCTATGTGATCTGGGTGCCGATTGAACTGTGGACCAAGTTCCGCGAGTACAACATCTTCCATGAAACCCCCATGCCGGGACCCTGGACCTATGTCCGGCACCTGGTGGAGGCCCGGAACATGGCCTGGTTCCTTTTCGCCCTGACGGTGTTCAGCCTGATCCTCTGGTCCACCCGTAAGTTCTCGCACTGGGCAGGTATCGCGGTGGCCTTTGTGCCACTGCTGCTGCTCCCCCTGAACTCGGAATGGCACATGATAGGCAAGGCGGTGATGTATCTGCCGATGTTCATCCTGGGTGCCCGCCTGCGTTCCATGATCAACGAGTTCGCGGCCACCGCCCTGGAGCCACGGCGGATCGTCTTTGGGGCAGTTTTCTATGTCACCGGTTTCGGGGTATCCACCCTGGCGGTGGCGCTGCACACTCCCTTCGCGGAGCGGCTGCTGCTGCCCCTGGGAGGAAGTTTCGGCACCCAGGAAATGCAGATGATCATCAACATGACGGTGCATCTGCTGATGCTGCCCGCCGCGATCATCGGGGCGGTGCTGCTGGCCAAGGTGCCGGTGGTCTCCCCGGTGCTGCAGTCACTGGGACGTAACACCCTGCCGATCTACCTGGGGCACCCCATTGCCCTGACCGTGCTGTACCACTACAACGTCCGGGCCGAGGACTGGCAGATCCAGCTGGGTGCGGAGGATGTCTGGAGCCGAACCAGCACCTGGATGGTGGTGGCCATGGCGATCTCCGCGATCGGTGCGATCCTGTTCTGGCTGATGATGAAGGTTCCGGTGCTCAAGTGGACCCTGACCCCGCCACGGATCGACCGTCTCATCCCTGCCAGCCGGGGTGCGGACCGCAGTTCCCGGGCGGCGCAGGGTCAGGCTGTGCAGCTGCGGGAAGGGGCCGGGGCCTCCCGGCGGCGGTGACTGGGTTTAGGGTGTGCTGCCGGCGGGGGAGTAGAGTGTCCCTGCGTAAATAATCAACCGAAAATAGGGGGTCCTGAGCTGTGGATCGGAAAAGTCTTCTGAAACTTCTGGCCGTCTGTCTGCTGGTGGTCGGCTACGTCTTCATCGCGGCCTTCGATTTTCACCGGGAAGCGATCGCCCCCTTCATCGTGCTCGCCGTCGCCGCCATCTTCTTCCTCCCCCTCAAGCGCAGTGAGAGCCACCCCGAGGATGCGGAGTCCCGCAGCTCCTAGTGTCCAGCTTTCGCTTTGCGACGCCCGCGCCTCCCCTGGAATCCCTGGGACCCCGGCGACAGGCTGCGTCGGGGCGGAGACTAGGCTGAAAATGTTAGCCCGCAGCACCTGTGCCAGGTGAATACCGGGGGAAATGATGCTGGAAGGACAAGACGCCGCCGTGCGTTATTTCTACGACACCGAGTTCATTGAAGACGGCAGGACCATCGAGCTGGTGTCCATCGGTATCGTCGCCGAGGACGGCCGCGAATACTATGCCGTTTCCACCGATTTCGATGCCACCAAGGCCGGCCCCTGGGTACGGGAAAATGTTCTCAACCAGCTGCCCAGCCCGGCGGACAAGGTGTGGAAATCCCGGGATGCCATCCGCCGTGAGGTGCTGGCCTTCCTCACCTCCGCCAACACCCGCCCCGAGCTCTGGGCCTGGGTGGGTGCCTATGACCATGTGGTGTTGGCTCAGCTTTTCGGCGACATGACTGAGATGCCCAAGGCCCTGCCCCGGTTTACCCGGGAGCTCAAGCAGTACTGGGAGATGGCCGGAAAACCGAAGCTCCCGCTCGCCCCGGCCGGGGTGCATGATGCTCTGGTCGATGCCCGCCATAACCTCGACAAGTTCCGGGCCTGCATGGATGCCATGCCCCTGCACCGCGGTAGCCGCGCCCGTCGATAAGGGGTGCTGGCGGTGGGGAGTCGCTGCCAGAGGTTCTGGAAAAACCGGGGACGTGCTTTAATGACTCTTGTGAGTTGGACTGTAGATATCCCCAAGGAAGCGCTCCCTGACCTCCCGCCGCTGCCGGCGGGGCTCCGCGAGCAGTTTGAAGACGTCGTCTCCCGAGAAGCCAAGCAGCAACCCAGCTGGGACAAGCAGCAGGCTGAGACCGTCCGGAAGATCCTCGAGTCGGTGCCGCCGATCGTGGTCTCGCCCGAGATTGTGGAGCTGAAGCGTCAGCTGGCCGATGTGGCCAATGGCGAAGCCTTCCTCCTCCAGGGCGGGGACTGTGCGGAGACCTTCGAATCCAACACCGAACCCCATATCCGGGCGAATATCCGCACCCTGCTGCAGATGGCGGTTGTGTTGACCTACGGTGCCTCCACCCCGGTCATCAAGATGGCCCGGATCGCCGGCCAGTACGCCAAGCCGCGTTCCCAGGACCTGGATGCCAATGGTCTGCCGAACTACCGCGGTGACATCATCAATGGCGTCGAGGCCACCCCGGAGTCCCGCCGCCACGATCCGGCCCGCATGATCCGCGCCTACGCGAACTCCTCCGCAGCGATGAACCTGGTGCGCGCCCTGACCGCCTCCGGCACCGCCGACCTCTACCACCTCAATGAGTGGAACCGTGAGTTCGTGGCCAACTCCCCGGCTGGCGCCCGCTATGAGGCACTCTCCCGGGAGATCGAAGCTGGCCTGCGCTTCATGAAGGCCTGCCAGGTCGATGACACCAACCTGCGTGCCGCCGATATCTTCTGCTCCCATGAGGCACTGGTCGTCGACTATGAGCGTTCCATGCTGCGTCTGGCTGAGGAGGACGGGGAGATGAAGCTCTACGACCAGTCCGCCCACCAGCTGTGGATCGGTGAGCGCACCCGCGGCATTGATGACTTCCACATCAACTTCGCCGCCATGATCGCCAACCCCATCGGCCTGAAGATCGGACCCACCATCACCCCGGAGGAGGCTGTCGCCTACGCCGCGAAGCTGGATCCGAACCGCGAGCCGGGCCGACTTACCCTGGTTGCGCGTATGGGCCACGACAAGGTCCGCACCATACTGCCGGGAATCATCCAGGCTGTCGAAGCCGCCGGGCACAAGGTCATCTGGCAGTCCGACCCGATGCACGGCAACACATTCACCTCCTCCAACGGCTACAAGACCCGCCACTTCGACAAGGTCATCGATGAGGTACAGGGTTTCTTCGAGGTGCACCGCGCGTTGGGCACCCACCCCGGTGGCATCCACATCGAGCTCACCGGTGAAAATGTCACCGAGTGTCTCGGCGGTGCCGAAGACATCACCGATGTGGACCTGCCGGGCCGTTATGAGTCCGCCTGCGATCCCCGCCTGAACACCCAGCAGTCCCTGGAGCTCTCCTTCCTCGTTGCGGAGATGCTGCGCAACTAAGACCCGGGAAGAGAAATCTTCTGCGGCCCGGATCAGTAGACCCCCGGAGCCCATCCAACCCCCTGCCCCATGCTCCCTCCCACCAAGGTGAGTCTGGGTCAGGGGATTTTCTGCACCTATGTGCAGGATTCCCGGGGGGGGTGCCGTGGAGCAAGTCCTGTGGTTGCCATGGGGAAAGCCGCTCACCGGCCCAGGGTTTTTCCTTAAACAGTTAAACCAGGCACCCTTAAGGACACTGAACCAGGTTTCCCCCTTGAGGGGTCAGCTCAGCCAATCGCCTTCAGGGTGACCGTGGCGCCTGCCTCGGCGGTCTTTTTTGCCCCGGGATCCTGGCTATAGACCCGCTCATCCTCATCGTCCCCGGTGGAAACCCCGAAACCGGCCTCCTCCAGGATTTCCCGGGCCTCCCCGACCTTCTTGCCGCGGACGCTGGGAACCTTCACCTTGCCGGGCAGGGTGATGCTCACACTCGGGTTCGCCGGGTCCACGAACTCGCCTTTGGCAGGGGTCACGGCAACGATCTCATCGGCACCGTCGGCGGTTTCATCGGCATCGGTCTCGGCGGCGCTGATGCTCAGACCGGCTTCCTGAAGTTTCTTCTCCGCCTCGCTGCGGCTGAGCCCGAGGATATCGGGCACCACAATGGAGTTGGAGACGTACAAGGTCACCGGGGTACCGCGGGTGACGCTCTCCCCGGCGGGGGGTTGACTACCGGTGGCGGTGCCGGCCGACTCTTCCTCATCGAAGTGTTCACTGATCTCAGCCACACTGAGCCCGGCCTGTTCCAGGGCGTCCCGGGCCTCCTCAGCGGATAACCCCACCACCTTGGGGATGCTGACAGGTGCCGGGCCTTGGCTGAGGTTGGCGGTGATGGTGGAGCCGGTGGACACTGCCTCACCAGGGGCGGGGGAGAGCTTGACCACCCCACCCTCGGCCACGTCATCAGAGTAGAGGGCTTCCCCGATCTCCAGTTCCAGGGTGCGTTCCAGCAGCAGGGAGCGCAGCGACTCCACGCTCCGGTCCTGGGGGATGCCGGGCACGGTGGGTTTGCCCTTGGAGACCAGCACGCTCACCACATCCCCGCGGATCAGGCTTTCACCGGGTGCAGGTTGGGTGGCTGCGATCTGTTCCGGGGCGATGTCATCGTGGTACACCTGGCGGGTTTCGGTCTCGAAACCGGCCTCCTCCAAGGTGGCCACAGCCGCGACCTGCTCCATTCCGAGTACCTGGGGGATCTCACCGTAGCGGCCGGAGCCGAACCACCAGCCACCGACGGCGATAGTGGCGGTGAGTACCGCCACCACCACCAGCCAGACGATCAGCTTCACCGGGGAGCGGTTGCTCACCGCTTTCTCCCCCTCTTCCTCGTCTTCCGCCACTACCGCTGTGCTGCCACGTTGGGCAGGCAGATTCGGTGGGGCCACCGGGCCCAGCGGAGGATGTTGTGGCTCCGGGGTGGGGACCACCGCGGTATCCGGCTGCGGGGCAACCACCGGCAACACGGAGGTTTCATGAGGACCCTCGGGGCGGCGAGCGGTGCTCCCGGGTTCGACGGTGTCGATGACCCCGGTAGGTTCCAGCGGACCGACGATGCCGGTGGTGTCGGTGGGGACCGCTGCGGCGCGGTGCGCGGCGGCATTGCGCGGCACCGGGACCTTGAAGGCGGGCAGGGAGAGTTCGGCCGCGACGTCGTCAAGCGCGGCGAGGAATTCCGCGGCATCATTGAAACGGTTCGAAGCCTCCCGTGAGGTGGCGGTGCCGACGAGCTCATCGAATAGCTGCGGAACCCCCTCGATCCGGGAACTGGGGGCCGGCACATCCTGCTGCAGACGGGCGAAGGCATGTGCCAGATCGGTCGGACCATGGAAGGGGGTGGCGCCGGTCAGCAGCTCAAAGAGCATGATGCCCGTGGAGTAGACATCGCTGGCGGGCCCGATATCACTGCCCTCAACCTGCTCAGGGGAGAGGTAGGAGACGGTGCCGACGATCTGGTCGGTGGTGTTGTTGCTGCGCGTGGTGGAACGCACCAGACCGAAATCCGCCAGCTTGACCTGATGGTCATCATTGATCAGCACATTGTCGGGCTTGATGTCACGGTGCACCATCCCGGCGGCATGGGCGACCGAAAGGCCGGTGAGGATGGCGCGCACCACTGCGGTGGCGGCATGGGGAGGCATCGGGCCACGCTCGGCGAGCAGCTCCCGCAATGTCCCTCCCCGGATCAGTTCCATCACCAGGAAGAGATGATCCCCATCGGAACCGAAATCATAGACATTGACCAGATTCGGGTGGGAGAGTTGGGCCATGGCCCGGGCCTCACGGCGGAAACGCTGCCGGAACACCGGGTCATCAACATATCGGGGATCCATTACCTTGGTGGCGACGGCCCGCCCCAACCGCAGATCCACGCAGCGGTAGACCGTCGACATGCCGCCCCGGGCGATCGGATGATCGATGCGGTAGCGGTTGTCGAGGACGTCTCCCACCTTGAGTTGAACCATGCCCACAGTATGACGGATCGACCGGAACAAGTGTTATCTGACACCGGGGTGACGGCAGCAGGAAGGGCCCGGCAGGGTGAGGAAAACAGTTTTCCCGGTGCTCGCCAGAGCGGGGTGGTTTTTATCTGGGCAGGGAAGGGATAGATTAGAAGGTGTGAATCTCCACTCCGTTCCCCACGACATTCTGCCCGCTGATGAAAAGCTGCTGAACCTCCCCGAGGTCGCTGAGTTGCTCGACGTCCCCGTAACCCGGGTCAATGACCTGCTCAACGCAGGTAAATTGCTGGCCGTGGTGCGCGATGGTGTGCGCCACGTCCCGCTCTCCTTCTTCATTAAGAAACCCGGTCAGACCACCGTGAACAAGTTCCTCTCCGGCACCATCACCGTGCTCCACGATGGTGGCTATGACCCCGAGGACATCCTGCGCTACCTCTACACCGAGGATGAGACCCTCCCGGGGCGGCCCATTGACGGCCTGCAGGGACACCTGGCACGGGAGGTGGTGCGCCGCGCCCAGGGCATGGGGGTCTAAGAGGCCGCTGTCCCCTTCAATTCAGTGTGACCTCAACCCGGCACACTGACAACACCCTTGTGCTGTGCTCTGGAAAGTGACATTTTCCGGAGCACAGCACAAGGGTGTTTCTGACCTCAAGACCCCTTGGTGGGGCAGGCCATCGGCGGTTAAGTTCCCCCAGCCCGAAGAGCCGGGCGATGCCCTCAGGGCCTTCCCGTCGGTGTGGCCCCCAGGGGTGCACCGCTGATTTCAGGAGGGCTGAGGGTGGATCAGGGCCGGGGGTCGGCGAGGGCGGTTTCCGACTGCTCCGGCTCCCTGGTGGTCAGGGAAGTCTTCACCTCAGCGAAGATGAACTCCACAGTCACCCAGGAAGCCACCACCAGACAGACTATCCACGGCACGTTATAGAGCTGGTGGTTACCGCTGCCGGAGAAACTCAGCGCAATGACCATGGAAGCAGCACTGCTGAACTTCAACAGCCAGAGTGGGGGCCGGTAAGTGCCCAGCAGGCTGATCACACTGGCGTAGTACCAGGGCAGGGTCACCGAGTTGAACACGAAGGCCACCGAATAGGCGGCGGTGATTCCCTGCACCGCATGCTTATCACTGCGACGGAAGAGCCACCAGCTGATGACCAGCCCAGCCAGCATCAGCACCAGGGAGAGATTCCGCAGCACCTCAAGGATGGTGTTATAGGAGAAATCCTCATCAAACAACCGGAAATAGGGACTGATCAGGCCAGCGAAGAGCGAAGGGAAGGCCAGCGGGTTGATCACCTTGGAGTTACCGGAGATCTCCGTCAGCCAACCCCAGGAAGAACCCGAGGCCCAGGTCACCAGGGCCACCACAACGATGGTCTCCAGCGCCCCGAGGAAACCGGTGAGCAGGAAAACCCCGAAACGTCGCAGTTTCTCCCCGGCATCCGGGACAAAGTGATTGACCATCATCCACACCACAAAAGGCAGGGCGATGGCCGCGGTTGCCTTGAGGGAGACCGCCACGGCAATCAGGGCGATACCGGCGATGAACTTCCGACGCAGGCTCAGCAGCAGGCCCACACTGACCATGCCCACCATGATCGACTCATTGTGCATGCCACCGACCAGATGGAGGATCATCACCGGGTTGGCTACACCCAGCCAGAGCGCGGTGGAGGGATTACCACCCAGGTGCCGGGCAATCAACGGAATGGACCAGACGATCGCAGCGAAACCGGCCAGGGAGATCAGCTTGTAGAGGATCACCCCCAGGGTGACATTATCCCCGACGATGCGGGTGACCACCTCCCCAATCCACAGATGCAGCGGACCATAAGGGGTCGTCGTGTTCCGCCAGTCATGGGAAACCTCCAGCAGCATCGGCCCCGGGTTGACGGCCGCACCCTGGGAATAAGGGTCGAAACCATCCCGGACCATCGCCCCCTGCATCAGATAGGAGTAGACATCCCGGGAGAGCATCGGGGCAGCTGCGATGAAAGGCAGCACCCACAACCACATGCTGCGGCGCACCGTCCGGAAACGGCCACCTTTGCCGATGCGCAGATCACTGAAGACAGTCTGGCGGCCCAATAATGCCCAGCCCAGGACCAACAGCACCATACCGAAGAAGAAGACCGTGTTGGAGATACCGGCCCCGTGGCCATAGGAGAGGAAGTCCAGACCGGCGAGCTCCAGCACCCCACCTCGGTTGCGGGTCGCACCACCTCCGAAGGAACCGAGGGTGATCAGGATGGCGCCGCTCAACCCGATGAGGCTGGCAGGGGGAAGCCGGTGGATGCTGATACTCATGATGGGAAACCCGGAATTCCTCACATCTTTCGGGCGGTGGCACGGATGGCCAGGGTCCGCAGGGTCTCGGAGACCTCCTCCGGCAGATCCACCGCCGCGAGGTGTGCCAGACCGGACTCAGTCAGGGTGCTGATGCGCTCCTCAATTTCCTCGGTGACCCCGGTGTCCTCAACCACCTTCGCCAGATCGGCGATCTCAGCGGGGGAGGAGACCCGACCAATGCCCTGCCGTAGTTTCGCCGCAGCCTCCGGGGTGGTGGCATCCGCCCGCTGCAACGCCAGCGCAAGCATCACGGTGCGCTTTCCCTCCCGCAGATCATCACCGGCTGGCTTGCCGGTGATGGCAGGGTCCCCGAACACCCCCAGCAGATCATCCCGGAGCTGGAAAGCCACACCAATATCGCGACCATATCCGCGGAACGCCTCGATGATGTCCTCCCCGGCACCGGCGATGGCCGCACCCAGGTGCAGGGGACGTTCGATGGTGTAGGCGGCGGTCTTGAAACGGTTCACCGACTCCGCCAACGCCACATCCTCCGTGGCAGCGGCCTCGAGACTGATGTCCAGCAGCTGCCCACCGATGACCTCGGTGCGCATCGCCCGCCAGGGAACCCGAACCCGTTCCAGTGCCCCAGCGCTCAGCCCGGCATCATAGATCAGGTCATCCGCCCAGGCCAGGGCCAGATCACCCGCCAGGATAGCCACCGACTCGCCGAAATGGGAGGCATCCCCGGACCAGTCACCGTCCCGGTGGAGCTTCTCGACAGCGCGGTGAACCGTGGGATTGCCGCGCCGGGTATCGGAGGAATCGATGATGTCATCGTGGATCAGGGCGCAGGCCTGGATCAGTTCCAGGGAGCTGAGTGCACGGAGCACCGCCGCCGGATCTTCGGCGGTGTTCTTCAAGCCGCCGGCACCGATGAAACCCGCCCAGGCGAAGAGCGGGCGGACCCGCTTACCGCCGCCGAGCACGAAATTGCGCAGATGGGAGACCGCTGACTCAACCGGATCGCCGATGCGGTCGATCTCAGGCTGGCGAGTGTGGAAATACTCGGCCAGCATCTCCCGTGCAGCATCCGGGATCTGGTCGATCGAGAGAGTTCTCAGGTCAGGGGTAGACAACAGCGGACCTCCGGGTCATGGATGGCAATGGGAATGTCTCCACGATACCCACCGGGGCAACAGGTCCGGAGCCTCGGCCAACCGAGGGGGGATCAGGCTTCGGGGTGGGTGTGGCTCAGAGGGAGTCGATGCCTACCCAGCTGATCTGCTGTTGCACCTGGCGGGGCGGGGGTTTCCGGGGACTCGTGGGAATGTGCCGGGGAGGCCAGTGGGAGGCGAGCGGCCAGCACCGCAAAGGGGCGGCGATCACCGGTGAAGTGGAAGTTGCGCAGCACATCATAGAAGCCCATGGAACGGTAGAGCCCGAAGGCCCGGTTGTTCTCCTGTGGCACCTCCGGGGTGGAGAGCACCGCATTCCCGGCAGGGGCATTGCGCAACAGCTCGCCCAGTAGTGCCCTGCCGATCCCGCGTCCCTGGTTTCCGACGCGGACATGGATCTCGGCGACCTCGAAATAATTGCGCAGCAGCTCAAACTCCGATTCTGAGGGGCCACCCTTCTGGTGGATGCCACGCCGCAGCTGCAGATGCCACCAGTGATCCGGGGAACCCAGGAAGCCATAGGCGACACCGAGGATCTCACCGTCTTCGAGAGCACAGACGGCGGTGAACCCCGGCTGGAAGGTTTCGCGACGCCAGGTATTGATGCGGGAGTGCCGGATTATCGGGTCATAGCCCATCGCCTCGATGTAGATGTCGACGAAATCGGGACAGTTCACCGAGAACTCGGGGATTGCAAGGCGGCGGATTGACACAGTCACGTTCTTATAGAACCACGAACCGGGGTCCGGATGGGAAAACTCGGAAAAAATCCCGCTCAGACTCTTGTGTCGGGGGAAGTGCTCATCTTAAGATTGGAACAATAGTTCGATATTGTCCAGGCCTCGCCGCCTGGAGGTTCGGACTACTGCATAGGTTCAGGTGTCAGACAGGGCTCAACGGAAAGGGGCAGGTCCCATGGCACAGGTCATCTCCGCAACCACACGTTTCATCCGGCAGGGTGGTCGCCGCTCGGATTTTCTCGCCCGCGCCCGAGCGCTGCTGGAACAGTCCCGGCAACATTGGGAGGCCGGGGAGATTGACCTGGCCCTGGAATATGCCTATCAGGCGGCACTGCGGGTGGCCGGTGCCCGAATCGCGGACAGCCCGGTGGCACAACGCAAGCGCAGGCCCACCGATGCCTGGGGGCAGCTCCGACTCGTCGATGAGGTCGGGGTGCATTGGGCGGGAATCTTCGAGGGCTACTCACGCTTCCGTTCGCGGGTGGCCTCCGGGATTGAGCTGGCACCCGACTCCGGGGCCATTGCTGAAGTCATGGCCCACGCCACCGCTTTCCTGGCGGAGGTTGAGCTGGATTTTGGCGGCTCACCGGCTGCCGCCTGAGTCACTGGAAGATCTTCGGAGTGGCTTCGATCTATCTTCCACAGGGTTTTTAGCATAACCGGGAACTTTCCCGATACTCTGGACGTTGAGCAAGTATAGAAATAAAGCAGGCTCGGATCGAAAAAGCTGGAGGAACAGTGTCGCTGTCAGAGCAGGAGCAGAGAGCGCTCCGAGAGATTGAGCAGTCTCTCCTCGCGGATGATCCCAAATTCGGTGCGGCCGTCGCCGGAGCCGGGGACTTGGGCGGGTTCGGTGGGGGACTGACCCTGCGCGGCATCGCCCTGGGTGTCCTTGGTTTGGTCATGCTCATTGGTGGAGTGGCACTGTCGCAGCAGAGCCTCTGGTTCATCATCCTTTCCGTCCTCGGTTTTCTGGTGATGTTCGGCGCTGGGGTCTGGATGCTCCGCTCCGACTCCGCCACGGGATCCGGATTCGGTGGGATGGGTGGGGGTCGCTCCCGTAAGTCCGCAGCTTCACCGCGGGCGAGCAAGATGGAGGAGAACTTCCGCCGCCGCTTTGAGGGACAATAAGCGCTCCTAGTTAATGATCCGCACCTTTCGGAGGTGCGGAATCAGAGTCCCGACGCACCTTGGACAGGTCCGGCACCCATATGGGTGCCGGACCTTTTCTGGCTTCCGGGGTCGACCCCTATCAGCTTTAGGATGTCGCGGCAACGGGGAGTGCTCAAGAGGGGTCGCCGAAAAGGGGTGGGGAAGGCAGGGTGGAAATCGTTTCCCACTCCGTCCCAACCCGGTTCCCCACCTTCCACCACTGCGGGAAAATCAGGGGGTGAAGCGCTCTGGAATTTGAGAACGACCTTTGGTTCTCCTGAGGCGGAAGTGAGGATAAAGGTGCAGGTCAGGGATTTGTGAACTGATTCTGGCGGCAATATTTTCACCCTCTCGTGAGGGGCTTGGTGGGGGCTGGGGCGGGGGTGCGAGTTGAATCTCAAGGACAGATTGAGGGTTGTGTAAAACTTTGCCCCACCTTAATTCCGTGTCTTGAACTGCAACTATGGAAAAGGGGGACTGCGATAGAGGGAGGGTAGCTATAAAAAGTGGGGGAAAGTGGGGTATTGTGGGGCGCAGCGGTTGGGAGATCGGAGGAATATCCTCCGCTTCGACCACGGCGAGAAAGAAAATCGAATCTCTGGTTTTTGGGTAGAGGAAGGTGGATCCGAGATGTTTCTCGGTACCTACACTCCGAAGCTCGATGACAAGGGGAGGTTGACTCTTCCGGCGAAGTTTCGCGAGGAACTTGCTGGAGGGCTGATGGTCACCAAAGGGCAGGATCACAGCCTGGCGGTGTATCCACGGGAGGAGTTTGCGGCGCGCGCCCGAAAAGCGGCAGCCGTCTCCCGGACCAATCCCCAGGCTCGTGCCTTCATCCGTAACCTCGCGGCGAGTGCGGATGAACAGCGGCCTGATGGTCAAGGCCGGATCACCCTCTCCGCTGCGCACCGTGAGTACGCAGGGCTGAGCAAGAACTGTGTGGTCATCGGTTCGGTGGACTTTCTCGAGATCTGGGACTCCGAGTCCTGGGCCGCGTACCAGCAGGAGACGGAGGCAGCATTTTCCGCTGCCGACGCCGATGATGTGCTCGGTGGTCTGCTCTAGTCCCGTCATAAGACGAGGCCGGAGGCGGAGCGCGTGTAAGGACTCTGTTCGAAGGAGGCTCTGGTGTACTTCCCCGACATCAGATCAGCATTCGGACAGGGCCCTATACGCACCCCGTTGCCAGGTGACTGGCTGAGAGCAAGCGGGGCCAGTAAGTAACGAAGGGGGTGGCCCACATGACCGAGGCACGCAGTTTCGACCTCAAGGAAAATCACGGGCATGTCCCGGTTCTCAGAGACCGGATGGCCGATTTGATTGCACCCAAGGTGCGGGAGCTCGGCGAAAAGGCGGTGATCCTGGACGGCACCCTCGGTGCCGGCGGACATACCGAGCATTTTCTCCGAACCTTCCCCGAAGCCCGGGTGATCGGGGTTGACCGCGACCCACAGGCCTTGGCTGATGCCCGGGACAGACTGGCACCCTTCGGTGAACGCTTCGCTTGGGTACAGACCCGTTTCGACGGTTTTGCCGACGCCATCGCCAGCTCCCGGGGTGAGGTCTTCGACCTCTACAACGAGGTCGGCATCGCCGGTGCCCTCTTCGATCTGGGGGTCTCCTCGATGCAGCTGGATCAGCTGAACCGTGGTTTCGCCTATCGCGCTGATGCCCCGCTGGACATGCGCATGGATCCCACGCACGGCATTACCGCCGCAGATGTGCTCAACACCTACTCCCATGGGGAACTGGCACATATTCTCAAGGCTTACGGCGATGAGCGTTTCTCAGGCAAGATCGCTTCAGCGGTGTTACGCGAACGGGAGAAGGAACCCTTCACCACCTCAGCCCGTCTGGTGGAGTTGCTCTACGCCACCATCCCGGCCGCCACCCGGCGTAGCGGAGGACACCCCGCCAAGCGTACTTTTCAGGCGCTGCGCATTGAGGTGAACGCGGAACTGGATTCCCTGGCTGCGGTCATCCCCACTGTGGTGGAGGCACTGACCCAGGGTGGGCGTGCGGTATTCATGTCCTACCAGTCCCTGGAGGACCGGATCGTCAAGAAGCAGTTCCAGGATCTGACCGCCTCCAAGACCCCGCCCGGCCTCCCCATGGATCTGCCGGGCACGGCGCCCCGCTTCCGGGTGATCACCCGGGGTGCGGAGAAGGCCACTGAGGCCGAGATCGAAGAGAACCCGCGGGCCGCCCCGGTGCGAGTTCGTGCCATTGAGAAGATCGCCGCCGACGCTGGAGGAAACCTATGAGTACCACCGCGCGAGACACGGAGCGCAGTACCCCTGAACGTCGTCCACGTTCCGGGGGTGCCAGCCGCGACTACAGCCGGGGCGGAACCACCGTTCTGGATCGCGGCAGCGTCGAAAGGGAGCGTCGTCACGCGCATCTGAGCCATCGCACGAGCAGCCCGAACCGTTCCCTCCGCCCCCAGCGCGAAGAACCGCAGCATCTCTACGACACCCCGGTGCGTAAGAAGCCGCTGCAACGCAAGCTCGGTTCCGGACAGGTCGTCTCGGTCCGTGGCCGACGCACCGGTAACGCCAAGCAGACCACCAAACTGGCTCGTCTGATCCTGGTGGTCACCGTCCTGTTGATCGGTGGCATCGCCATCGCCATGGGACTTTCGGCGCATTCCACCGAGCAGACCTTCCGGATGCAGCAGCTGGTCTCCCAGGAAGCTCAGCTGGGCAACCAGCTCGAGACCCTCAACCGCGATTTGGAGAACGCCAGCGCCGCCGCCGAGATTGCCCGTAAGTCCGCTGAGATGGGGATGGCTATTCCCAATCAGCCGGGCATCCTCACGGTCTCCGGCAACGGTGAAATCATCGAGCAGCGTTCCGCAGATGGCAGCACCCGCCCGATCATCGACGTCAACGGGGAACAGGTCAGGCCCAGTCCGGCATCCAGTAACCCGGAGGAAACCGACGAGCTCAGCGACAACCTGGCGGCGATCCCGGAGGGGGAGTCCGCTCGACCGGCACCGCAGGCCCCGGCCGCGGAACTTCCGGCAGTGGCCCCCTATCAGCCCAATATCCCCGCCCCTGCCCCGGCCCCGGCTGCGCCCCAGGCAGAAGCCCCGGCAGGGGTTGCCCCCCAAGCAGAACAGGCAGGTGAATCCGCTCAGTGACACCTCCCAATGGTGGCGGTCAACACGCGGGACGAGGTGAATCCTCGTCCCGCGGTTCGGCGTATCCAGGCCGTCCCCGAACGGACAGCCGACGTCAGAACCGGGTGGAATCGCTTGGCAAGAAGAACCCGGGGCCGCAACCCGGGGTAAGTTTCCGACCCGCTCCCACCCAGGTGCAGAAGGCGAAGATGAGCCAGCGACTGCGCTTGGCCACCCTCGTGGTCGTCCTGATCGTCTGTGCCCTGGTCGTTCGGCTGGCCTGGGTGCAGATCGTCTGGGGCCCGGAACTGTCCGTGCTGGCCGAGCAGCAGCGTACCCGGGTCTACAATGACCCCGCCCGCCGTGGCGAGATCACCGACCATGAGGGCAATCAGCTGGCGTTCACCATGCAGGCACGCTCCCTGACCGTCTCACCGATCCTGCTGCGCAGCGAACTGCGCCAGCAACAGAAACTCGCGATGGATGTTGAGGGCACCTCCACCGGACTGAGTTCGGAGGCACTCGACGCGGAACTCGATGAAAAGGTCGAGGGCGTGATGGAGCGGATGTCCACTGAGATTCCGCGGATGATCAAAGACTCCGGTGCGGAGTCCAGCAAGGTCGATGAGAAGGAGATCCTGGAGAAGCTGCACGCCGACACCCACTATGAGGTGCTGGTGCGCAATGTGGATCCGGATGTGGCCGCTGATATCGCCCGGGAGTTCCACGGGGTGGCCGCCGACCACCAGGACATCCGTCAGTACCCCAATGGTGCGATCGCCCAGAACATCATCGGCAAGGTCTCGATGGACGGTCAGGGCCAGTTCGGTTTCGAGGCCTCCGGGGATCCGCTGCTCTCCGGGGTCAACGGCCGTTCCACGGAGGATGTCTCCGCGACCGGTCAGGTAATCCCGGGCAGCCTGCGTGATCAGGTGCCCGCCATGGACGGCAATGACGTCACCTTGACCCTGGATCTGGATCTACAGACCTATGTTCAGCAGCAGCTGGAGCAGACCAAGGCGGAGGTGTTGGCGCAGTCCGCTTCCGCGGTGGTGCTCGATGTCGCCACCGGTGAGGTGCTGGCCATGGCCAACACCGACACCATCGACCCCAACGGCAACCTGGAGAAGCAGCTGGAGGAGGGCAAGGAATTCGGTAACCCCTCGATCTCCCACCCCTTCGAACCTGGTTCGGTGGCTAAGATCATCACCGCAGCCGCCGCCCTGGAGGAGGGGTTGACCACCCCGGATGAGGTGCTGCAGGTGCCGGGCAGCATCCACATGGCCGGCGTGGACGTCAAGGACGCCTGGGATCATGGGGTGGTTCCCTACACCACCACTGGTGTCTTCGGTAAGTCCTCCAACGTGGGCACGCTGATGCTGGCGGATCGTCTCGGGGAAGAAAAGTTCGCCGAGTACCTGGAGAAGTTCGGCATGGGGCAGTCCACCGGTATTGAACTGCCCAATGAATCCGCCGGCCTCCTGCCCTCCCTGGAACAGTGGTCGGGCGGCACCTTCGCCAACCTGCCCATCGGGCAGGGTCTGTCGGTGACCACCCTGCAGATGGCCAGCATCTACCAGGCGCTGGCCAATGGTGGTGAGCGCATTGAACCGCGCATCATCGACCAGGTCACCACTCCCGAGGGAGAGGTCCTGGAGCAGAACGAGCCGGAGCGGGTCCAGGTGGTCAGCCCGGAGATCGCGAAGACCACCGTGGACATGTTCCGCTCGGTGGTCCAGTCTGATCCCGCCGGAGTACAGTCCGGCACCGGCCAGGAAGCCGCGGTCGAGGGGTATCAGATCGCCGGCAAGACCGGTACCGCCCAGCAGGTGGATCCGGAGACCGGGGCATACTCGATGAGCGACTACTGGATCACCTTCGCCGGCATCGCCCCAGCGGATGATCCCCGTTTCGTGGTGGCCATCATGATGGATGACCCGGAGCGCACCGGAACAGCGGCCCCGCTCTTCCACAACATCGCATCCTGGCTGCTGGACCGCGACAATATCCCTACTTCATCGCCCATGGAGGGGCAGTTGATCCTTCAGGCGGGACAATAAGACCTCATGCACCGCCTCAGTCACCCACGCTGAGTGCCGAGCTACCCTCCCCGGACCACCTGCGTCCCTGAACTCAAGAATCCATTCCAAGGAGCAAGATCATGGCAACCACCCTCGCAGAGCTTTTTGAGCTCCTTCCCGCGGCTTCGAGTCGCCTGCTCAACTGTGATGACCCGACAGCGGTGCAGATCACCGAGATTGGGTTGGACTCATCGGTGCTTCCCCAGGGGGCGATTTTTGCTGCGGTACCAGGCACCCGAACCCACGGTGCCAGCTTCGCCATGACCACCGGTGCAGCCGCCATCCTCACCGATGCGGCTGGCCTGGAGATTCTGCAGACAGCCGGAGAGGACCGTCCGGTGCTGGTCGTCGAGGATGTCCGCGAGGTTTTGGGCCGGGTCAGCGCCGAGGTCTACGGCAATCCCTCCCGGGAACTGATCCTGATCGGGGTGACCGGCACCTCCGGAAAGACCACCACCAGCTACCTCATGGAGGCCGGTCTGATGGCCGCCGGACATGAGGTCGGGTTGATCGGCACCACCGGCACCCGGATCGCCGGGAAGAAGGTCCGCACCAAGCTGACCACCCCGGAGGCACCGACCCTGCAGGCGCTTTTCCGTCGCATGGTGGAAGCCGGGGTCAGTCACGTGGTCATGGAGGTTTCCAGCCACGCCCTGAGCCTGGGCCGGGTCAGCGGTTCTGATTTCGATGTTGCCGCCTTCACCAACCTCTCCCAGGATCACCTGGATTTCCACCCCACGATGGAGGACTACTTCGAGGCCAAGGCGCTGTTCTTCCGGGCGGACTCCCCGGTGGCGGCCCACCGGACCGTGATCTGTGTCGATGACCAGTGGGGTGAGCGGATGGCGCAGCTGGCGGTGGCCCCGTTGACGGTGGCCACCCGGGGCCGGCCTGCCGACATCTCCGCGGCTGCACCTGAGATCGCGCCGAGCGGTGCCCAGAACTTTCAGGCCACGTTGCCGAGCGGGAAGGAAATCCAGGTTTCCCTGCCACTGCCGGGGGAGTTCAACGTCGCCAACGCCACCCTCGCCCTGGGGGCCGCGATTGCCGCCGGGGTGGATGCCGAGGACTTCATCCGGGGCCTCCGCAATGTTGCGGTCCCCGGCCGCATGGAACGTATCGACGAAGGCCAGGACTTCATCGCCGTCGTGGACTACGCCCATAAGCCTGCGGCGGTGGCGGCTGTGCTCGACACCCTCCGTGGCCAGGTGAAGGGACGGGTTGGGGTGGTGGTCGGTGCCGGCGGCAACCGTGACTCCTCCAAGCGTCCCATCATGGGTGCGGAGTCCGCCCGCCGGGCTGACCTGGTCATCATCACCGATGACAACCCCCGGGATGAGGAGCCCGCCCCGATCCGGGCGGCCGTGGTCAGTGGGGCGCAGGAAGCCGCCGGGGAAGTGGCTGATCCCCCGGAGATCAGGGAGATTGCTGACCGGGCCCGGGCCATCGATGAGCTCATCAGCTGGGCCCGCCCCGGGGATGCCGTCATCGTCGCAGGTAAGGGGCATGAGGTTGGTCAGCTGATCAAGGGTGTGAACCACCACTTCGATGACCGTGAGGAGGTCCGCCGCGCACTCGGCGAGATCCTCGGAGACCGGAACACCTCA
The DNA here is from genome assembly GCF_009734425.1 of Corynebacterium occultum. NCBI lineage: Bacteria > Bacillati > Actinomycetota > Actinomycetes > Mycobacteriales > Corynebacteriaceae > Corynebacterium > Corynebacterium occultum. Next base: position 2,020,107 of record NZ_CP046455.1, on the reverse strand, counting down.
GACACAAAGGAGCAGGCATGATCCCCATGACACTGGCCAAGATCGCCGAGATCGTCGGCGGCGAACTCCACGATGTCCCGAACCCTGAGGTTCAGGTCCACGGGAGCGTGGAGTTCGATTCCCGCAAGGTCCGCTCCGGCGGGCTCTTCATCGCGCTGGCCGGAGCCCGCGTCGACGGGCATGACTTCGCCGAAAAGGCGATCGCCGATGGTGCGGTGGCGGTTCTTGCCGCCCGACCGGTGGGGGTTCCCGCGGTCGTCGTCAAGCCCACCGGGAAGCCCAGCGGCAATGCCGAGGTATTCACCCACGATGAGGACGGTTCCGCCGCGGCGGTACTGCAGGCCCTGGCAGCGCTGGCGCAGGCGGTGAGCACCCGGCTGGTGAAGGAAGGCAACCTCAACATCGTCGGCATCACCGGTTCCGCCGGAAAAACCTCCACCAAGGACTTCATTGCCACCGTCCTCGAGCAGCAGGGCCCGACCGTCGCCCCGCCAGGTTCCTTCAACAATGAGATCGGCCACCCCTATACCGTGCTGCGCTGTGAAAACAGCACCCGCAACCTGGTGTCCGAACTTTCCGCCCGCGGCATCGGGCATATCGCCCATCTGGCCAAGATCGCCCCACCCCGGATCGGTGTGGTGCTCAACGTGGGCACTGCCCACCTGGGGGAGTTCGGTTCCCGGGAGAACATCGCCCAGGCCAAGGGCGAACTGGTGGAGGCCCTGCCCAGCGCCGCCGAGGGTGGGGTGGCCGTCCTCAACGCTGATGACCCCCTGGTCGCCGGAATGGCCCCACGCACCTCGGCGGGGGTGTTGCGCTACTCAGCCACCACCCCGCCCGCTCCCGGGGCCGACATCTACGCCACCGCCATCCGCCTCGATGACATCGCCCGCGCCTCCTTCACCGTGCACGCCCCGGACAGTGAGCCGGTGGCGGTGAAACTGCGGGTCTTCGGCGAGCACCAGGTCTCCAACGCCCTGGCCGCCGTCGCTGTCGGCCTGGCCTCTGGGCTGGCACTGCCGGAGATCACGGCTGCCCTGCAACGCCACACCAATGCCTCGGCGCACCGCATGGACGTGAACACCCGGCCGGATGGGGTGACCGTGATCAATGACGCCTACAACGCCAACCCGGACTCCATGCGCGCCGGTATCGCCGCCCTGGCCTACACCACCAGTGCCCGGCCTGAGGCCCGCAGCTTCGCGGTTCTCGGGGAGATGGGGGAGCTGGGGGAGGACTCCGTCAGCGCCCACCGCGAACTGGGCCGGGTGCTGGCCAAGTACCACGTGCAGAACCTCATTGCAGTGGGTTCCACCCCGGCCTGCCGGGCCATGGCCACTGTCGCGGCGGAACAGGGTATAAATACGGAGATCGTGTCGGATGCCGGGCACGCCGTCGACCTCCTGCGGACCCAGCTTTCCCGGGATGATGTCGTGCTGGTCAAGGCCTCGAACTCGCAGGGACTGTGGCGGGTGGCGGAGGAGCTCCTGGCCACCGGCCCAGCTTGAACCCTCACCCCTGATCCACCCTCAGTCCGTATCACTAATTGAAGGATGTCCTCTTGACCCAGATCATCATCGCGGGAGTCGTCAGCTTCCTGGTCGCGATCTTCACCACCCCGGTGTTGATCCGCTATTTCAGCTTGGCCGGTAAGGGCCAGGAGATCCGCGAGGAAGGACCGAAGTCCCACCTGCGCAAGCGTGGTACCCCGACCATGGGCGGTATCGCCATCCTGGTCGGCATCGTCGTCGGCTATGTGGTCACCGGTATCTACGGCCAGGTCACCGGGACCGGTGGTTTCACCGTTTCCGGCCTGCTGGTGCTCGGCCTGACGCTGGGCATGGGCCTGCTCGGCTTCGCGGATGACTTCATCAAGCTCTTCCGGGAGCGCAACCTTGGGTTGAACAAGACCGCCAAGCTGGTCGGCCAGCTGGTCCTGGCGCTGGCTTTCGGCCTGTTGATCCTGCAGTTCCCCGATGAGGAGGGATTGACCCCGGGTAGCACCCACCTCTCCTTCATCCGTGACATCGAGACCATCGATCTGGCCATCGGTGGCGGCATCATCGGCATCATCATCTTCCTGATCTTCATGTACATCCTGGTCAGCGCCTGGTCCAATGCGGTCAACCTGACCGATGGCCTGGATGGTCTGGCTGCCGGTGCCACCGCCATGGTGATGGGCACCTATACGGTGATCGCCTTCTGGCAGTTCCGTAACTCCTGCTCCGTTGAGGTGGAGCCGGGCTGCTACTCGGTGCGTGACCCCCTGGACCTGGCGGTGCTTTCCGCAGCCGGCCTCGGCGCGGTGCTCGGCTTCCTGTGGTGGAATGCCGCCCCGGCCAAGATCTTCATGGGTGACACCGGTTCCCTGGCACTGGGTGGTCTGGTCGCCGGTATCTCGGTGACCACCCACACCGAGCTGCTGATGATCATCATTGGTGCGCTCTTCGTCATGGAGGCCGCTTCCGTGGTCATCCAGGTCGCCTCCTTCAAGTCCACCGGCAAGCGGGTCTTCCGCATGGCGCCCTTCCACCACCACTTTGAAAATGGTGGGTGGGCGGAAACCACAGTTGTCGTGCGTTTCTGGCTGATCGCCGCCATGGCAGCCCTGCTGGGTTCCGCGATCTTCTACGGGGAGTGGCTCTCCCTGGCAGGGCTGTTCACCCCTTAAACCCATTCTGATGACGGGGGGCGCTCCGCCATCGTGGGGGGGGGAGCATCCCCCTTCGTCCTTTCCCGGTCCTGCCGGGAAATGGGCAACGCCGGAGGGCAAGGGGGGTGTCGTGAAGCGGGCCTGTTTTTACCTAGACTCTCCACCAGCGACTTTCCATGAACACTCAATACCGAGAAGGAACTCCAAGATATGAGCCCCCATCCGATTCTGCCGCCGGAACTCAACGCCCGGGTCCTGGTTGCCGGGGCGGGAGTCTCCGGAACCGGCTGCGCCGTCCTGTTGGCCGACCTCGGCGTGGACCTTGATGTCGCCGATGACAATGCCGACTCCCTGGCGAAGATGAGCTCCACCACCCAGGGGCGGGCCGGGGCCATCAGTGTGGCCACAGCCCGGGAGAATCTGGGGGAGTACTCCCTGGTTGTCACCTCACCGGGGTGGCGTCCAGACTCCCCGTTGCTTCTCGACGCCGCGGCCGCCGGCCTGGAGGTCATCGGTGACGTGGAGCTGGCCTACCGCCTTGACCGGGCGGGGGTCTTCGGTGACCCACGCACCTGGCTGGTGGTCACCGGCACCAACGGCAAAACCACCACCACCGCCATGCTGGAGGCCATGATGTCACAGGGTTCCCGGCGGGCCCTGGCGGTCGGCAATATCGGGGTTGCGGTGGCGGATGCCCTGATCGATCCGGAGCGGGTGGAAATCCTGGTGGCTGAGCTCTCCAGCTTCCAGTTGCACTGGTCCAGCCAACTGATCCCGGATGCCGGGCTGCTGCTCAACCTGGCCGAGGACCACCTTGACTGGCACGGTGATTTTCTGGAGTACGCCCGGGCCAAGGCCAAGGTGCTCCAGGGGGAGGTGGCGGTGATCGGGGCAGATGATCCCCGCGTGGTGGAGATCGCCGCCGAGGTGATCCCCGTTGATTCCAGGAAACACCCCATCGGTTTCACTCTCGCTGAACCCGCCCCCGGGCAGTTCGGGGTCCGCGACGGCCAGCTGATCGACAACAGCACCGGGGAGAACCTCCGGCTGGCCCCGGTCGAGGGCATCGAGCCGCCCGGTCCGGCAGGGGTACTGGATGCGTTGGGGGCTGCGGCGATCGCGCGTTCCCAGGGGATCACCCCGGCGCAGATCGCGGCGGCACTGAAGAGCTTCCGGGTCGCCGGCCACCGTGGCCAGGTGGTGCACCAGGCACGTGGGGTGCGCTTCATCGACAATTCCAAGGCCACGAACCCGCATGCCGCGGACAGTGCCCTGGCGGGACTGGATTCGGTGATCTGGGTGGCCGGGGGTCAGCTCAAGGGGGCGGAGATCGATGATCTGATCCGTACCCACGCCCACCGTCTGCGCGCCGCCCTGCTGCTGGGTGTCGATGCCCCTCTGATCGAGGAGGCACTTGCCCGGCTGGCTCCTGAGGTGGAGGTGCGGTGCAGCCGGGAGCAGGATGCCGGGATCGCCATCCACGAGGTGGTGGGATGGGCTGTGGAACTCGCCCAACCGGGAGACACCGTGGTGCTGGCGCCGGCGGCAGCGTCCCTGGACATGTTCAGTGGCATGGCTCAGCGCGGCGACCTCTTCAGTGCCGCCGCCCATGAGATCATGACGGAAACCGTTCCCACCGGGCAGAGCGAATAGGTAGGGGAGAGGATATGAGCACCAGGACACCACAACCACCGCAGACCGGCCGTGCGGAACCCAACCCGGTTCCGGCCCCGGTTCGCCGCCCCGGCCTGCTGGAACGCTTCGGGGGCATCATCAGGTCGCTGACCCGCAGCCGTAACAGCCACCCCAATCTGGATTACCTGATGATCCGCCTGGTGGTCTTCGCCTTGGCCGCCATCGGGCTGATCATGGTCTTCTCATCCTCCATGACCTGGTCCATCGCCGAGGGCAGCACCGCCTGGGGGACCGCCTCCCGCCAGGCGGTCATGGTTTTTCTGGGCTTCGTGGCCTTCTGGTTCTCCCTGAAGCTGCGTCCCGGGCTGATCCGGCGGGTCTCTCCCTGGTTGATGCTGATCACCCTGCTGATGCTGGTGGCGGTGCTCATCCCCGGTATCGGTACCGGCCGTGAGGAAGTGGGCTCCCAGTCCTGGTTGATGCTGGGCCCGATTCAGCTGCAGCCTTCGGAGATCGCGAAGGTGACCATCGCCATCTGGGGTGCCGCCTACCTGGCTGACCACACCCACCGGGGTGGCGGTTGGCGCAACCCCTTCCTCATCTTCTCCGGGGTGGCCGGACTCTTCGGGCTGTTGATCTTCCTGCAGGGAGACCTCGGTATGGCCGTGACCTTCGCCATCACCGTGGTGATGCTGCTGATCTTCGCCGGGGTGCGGATGCAGTGGGTGATCGGTACCCTGATCGCCGGTGCCCTGGCCATGAGCGCGGTGCTGATGGGCGGCGGTTTCCGTTCCGCCCGCTTCGAGGTCTTCTTCAACTCCTTGTTCGGAAATTTCGAGGACACCCAGGGCCAGGCTTTCCAGTCCTACCAGGGCTTCCTCTCCCTGGCGGACGGTTCCCTGCTGGGAGTGGGGCCGGGTCAGTCCCGGGCCAAGTGGTTCTACCTCCCGGAGGCCAAGAATGACTTCATCTTCGCCATCATCGGCGAGGAACTCGGACTCTGGGGCGGTGCCCTGGTCATCATGCTCTTCGGCGCCCTGGGTTACTTCGGTATCCAGACCGCGCTCAAGGCCCAGGATCAGTTCCAGTCCCTGATGGCGGCCACCCTGACCGCCGGTGTGGTCACCCAGGCCTTCATCAACATCGGTTATGTGGTGGGAATGCTGCCGGTGACCGGTATCCAGCTGCCGATGATTTCGGCAGGTGGTACTTCCGCGATCATCACCCTCGGTTCGATGGGACTGTTGGCCAGCTGTGCCCGCCATGAGCCGGAGGCGGTTTCGGCGATGCAGTCCTATGGTCGGCCCCTCTTCGACCGGCTGCTCTTTTTGGGGGAACCCCGCACCCATGATGCCAAGCGGGAGGCCCCCCGTCCGGCGGAGCGTCCGGCACGTTTCGGAGCCCCGGTCACCAGACGCCCGCAGCCCCCGGTGGGTGGTAGCGTCAAGTCGAGGAATTCCGCTCCGGCGGAACGGATCCGGACGGAACCCAGGGCCCGGCAGAACCCGCCGCCCCGGGCAGCCCGGCCAAACCGCCAGGCCCCACCGGTGCAGCAGCGTCGACCTGGCCCCGATGATGAGCGCTACCGTGGGCAGCGCGGAAGGAGAGACTGAGGATCGTGGTGGAACACCCTTACTCAATCGTGGTCGCCGGTGGTGGCACCGCCGGTCATATTGAACCGGCACTGGCGGTCGCGGAGGCGCTGCAGCAGCGTCATGGCGCCCGGGTCACTGCATTGGGTACCAAACGGGGACTGGAGGTGGATCTGGTCCCGGCCCGCGGTTTCGATCTGCGGTTGATCGACCCGGTCCCGGTTCCCCGCAAACCCAGCGTGGAGTTGCTGAAGCTACCCCTGAACCTGCGGAAGTCGGTTAATCAGGCCAAGGAGATTCTCCGAGATGTCAAGGCTGATGCCCTGATCGGATTCGGTGGTTATGTCTCTGCACCGGCCTACCTGGCCGCCCGCGCACTCAAGCTGCCCATCTATGTCCATGAGGCCAACGCCAAGGCCGGCCTGGCCAATAAGCTGGGCGTCCGGCTCGGTGGCACCGGCTTCAATGCGGTGGCCAACTCCGGTATGCCCGGCGAGGTGGTGGGCATCCCGATCCGTTCCGGGATCAGCGGGGACCGTGATGGTGAGGCCGCCCAGCGGGGGCGGAAGATCTGGAACCTGGACGCAGCACACAGCACCATCCTGATCACCGGGGGTTCCCAGGGCGCCCAGTCCCTGAACCGGGCGACCGAGGGGGCGGTGAAGGAGCTCTCTGAGTCTGGTTTCCAGGTGCTTCACGCCTATGGTCCGAAGAATGAGTCCCCGCAGTCTGCCGCTGAGCTGCCCGGCTATGTGGCGGTGCCCTATATCGGGGACATGGCTGCCGCTTATGGGGTGGCGGACCTGATCATCGCCCGTTCCGGGGCGATGAGCGTCGCCGAGATCACCGCAGCCGGGGTGCCCGCGATCTATGTGCCGCTGCCGCACGGTAATGGCGAGCAGGCCCTGAACGCCACCGCGGTGGTCGAATCGGGGGCGGCCCGCCTGATCGCCGACCAGGACTTCAACTCGGCGGAGATGATCCAGCAGATCAAGGATATTCTCGATGTGCCTGAGGTCTACAACGCCATGGTCGCCGCCGCCGCAGAAAGCGAGGCCGGCCAGGTGTCGGCCCTGTTGGCGGATCGTGTCGTGGGAGATCTCCGACGCTAGCTCCCCCTCCCTAGGGGGTTCGGCGGCTCGCTGACCCCCACCCTTGCTGAACAATCTTTCCGAAACCCACCTATCCAGGAGAAAATCCATCGTGAGCACCGCCGTTGATCTGTCCCGCGTCCACCTCATCGGCATCGGCGGCGCGGGTATGTCGGGTGTCGCCCGTATCCTGCTGGCCCGGGGTGCCACCGTCTCCGGTTCTGATGTCAAGGACTCCCGCCCGGTGATGGCGTTGCGTGCCATGGGGGCGGAGATCGCCGTCGGTCATGCCGCCGGGAACCTCCGCATCTCCGGAGAGCTGCCCACCGTGGTGGTCACCTCCTTCGCCGCCATCCCCACCGATAACCCCGAACTGGTTGAGGCCAGGGGACAGGGGATCCCGGTGATCCGTCGTTCCGATCTGCTGGCGGAACTGATGAGCGGCTACACCCAGGTGCTTTTCGCCGGGACCCACGGCAAGACCTCCACCACCTCCATGGCGGTGGCGGCGATGCAGTCCGCGGGGATGGATCCCAGCTTCTCCATCGGCGGCCAACTCAACCGTTCCGGTACCAATGCGCACCAGGGCACCGGGGAGGCTTTCGTCGCTGAGGCAGATGAGTCCGATGCCTCCCTGCTGCGCTATAACCCTGATATTGCGGTGGTCACCAATGTCGAACCTGATCACCTGGACTTCTTCGGTGATGCCCAGAGTTATTTCCAGGTGTTCGAGGACTTCGCGGACCGGATCAGCGACTCCGGCTACCTGGTCGTCTGCCTGGATGATGAGGCCGCCGCGAAGCTCGGGGAACGAGCGCTGCAGCGCGGGGTGCAGGTGCGGGGCTACGGCACCTCCGCAGCCGCGACGAAGCACCCCGACATCCCCTGCGGGGCAGAGGTGCGCGCCATCGAGGTGACCGCGGCAGGTTCCCGGGCCACCGTACTTATCGACGGCCGGGAGTTCCACCCGGTGCTGCAGACCCCGGGCACCCACATGGTGCTCAATGGTGCCGCCGCTCTGCTGGCCGGACATCTCGCCGGGGGAGACCTGGATCTTCTGGTTGCCGGCCTCAGTGACTTCTCGGGGGTGCGCCGCCGTTTCGAGTACCGCGGCACCATCGCCGGGGGAGAGTTCGCCGGCGTGCAGGTCTATGACGACTACGCCCACCACCCGACTGAGGTGGCCGCGGTTATCTCGGCTGCCCGCCAGCGGGTGGAGGCTGAGGGACAGGGCCGGGTGGTGGTGGTTTTCCAGCCGCACCTGTACTCCCGCACCATCGAGTTCGCCAATGAGTTCGCCGCCGAGCTCTCGGGTGCGGATGCCGTCATCCTGCTGGAGATCTACGGTGCCCGGGAGGAGCCGGTGGAAGGTGTCACCTCCCGGATCATCACCGAGAAGATCACCGCTGCCGAGGTGCGCTATGAGCCTGACTTCTCCGCCCTGGCGGGGGTGGTCCGGGAGATCGCCCAGCCGGGTGATCTGGTGCTGACCATGGGAGCTGGCACCGTCACCCTCCAGGCCGCGGAGATCCTCGAGGAACTGGCGAAGTAACGCATGTCCTGGAAGAAGCTCAGCCTGGCGTTGCTCAGCCTCGCGGTCCTGGTGGCGGCGGTCTTCGGCATGGTCTGGGCAGTACCCATCCTGAAGGTCGAGAACATCGAGGTCAGTGGCACCCGGCACCTTCCGGAGGAGGAGGTCCGGGAGGTCTCCGGGATCGCCACGGAGGAGAATATGCTGCGGGTCAATGTTGCCGCCGCAGCTTCGGCAGTGGCGGATTCCCCCTGGGTCAAGGCTGTCAGCGTGCGGCGTAACTGGCCGGCCACCATCAGCATCGACGTCACCGAACGCAATGCGGTGCTCTTCACCGACACCGCTGAGGGCATCAAACTGATCGATGAATCCGGGGTTCCCTTCCTCATCGGCGAGCCCCCCGCGGAGACGGTCGAGGTCACCGGTGACGCCAATGACGACACCGCGGAACTGGTTGAGGTGGCTGAGGTGGTGGCCGCGGTGGACCCGGCGGTCCGGGAGCAGGTGGCCCGGGTGGAGGTGCCCTCCGCACTGGAGATCACCTTCCATCTCCATGATGGCCGCAGCGTCTACTGGGGCGCGAACCGCGACAACCATGACAAGGCCTTGGCGATGGAGACGGTGCTCAGCCGGGAGGGCCAGCATTGGAACATCTCCAACCCCACCATGGTCACCGTCCGTTAGAGCGAAGATGGTGCGCATCGGGGGAGCCCCGAAGCCGGGTCTGGGGTCCTTGGCCCCCGGAGTCGGCTAGGGTGGACAAGAAACGGTTTCGGGTCTGTCCCGGGGCCGCGGCGGGGTCGGTGTCTGTGCACGTCACAACCCTAAAGTTAAGGTTGAGAGATCGACACGCCGTCGCAAATGTCCGACAACTCGCGCAGGTTTTGGAAGATTATATAGAACACGCGCACTGGCAGCGGGTTTCCCGCTGGTCCGGAAAAAACTGAAGCTTCGCACAGCACACTCTCTTTGAAAGGCGAGACATAACCTTATGACCTCTCCGAACAACTTCCTCGCCGTTATCAAGGTCGTCGGCGTTGGTGGCGGTGGCGTCAACGCCGTCAACCGCATGATCGAGGAGGGCCTCAAGGGTGTTGAGTTCATCGCCGTGAACACCGACTCCCAGGCCCTGATGTTCTCCGATGCCGATGTCAAGCTCGACATCGGTCGTGAGGCCACCCGTGGTCTCGGTGCCGGTGCCAACCCCGATGTGGGCCGGACCTCTGCTGAGGACCACAAGAACGAGATCGAGGAAACCCTCAAGGGGGCGGACATGGTGTTCGTCACCGCAGGTGAGGGTGGTGGCACCGGTACCGGTGCCGCTCCGGTGGTGGCCAATATCGCCAAGAAGATGGGTGCCCTGACCGTTGGTGTCGTCACCCGCCCCTTCAAGTTCGAGGGCAAACGCCGCACCCGCCAGGCATTCGAGGGTATCGAGGCGCTGCGCGAGGTCTGTGACACCCTCATCGTCATCCCGAATGACCGCCTGCTGGAGCTCGGTGACTCCAACCTCTCCATGATGGAGGCGTTCCGCGCCGCCGATGAGGTGCTGCACAACGGTGTCCAGGGCATCACCATGTTGATCACCACCCCGGGCATGATCAACGTGGACTTCGCGGATGTTCGTTCCGTCATGTCGGATGCCGGCTCCGCCCTGATGGGTGTCGGTTCCGCACGGGGCGATGACCGCGTCATGAGCGCCGCCCAGCAGGCCATCAACTCCCCGCTGCTGGAATCCACCATGGAAGGCGCCAAGGGTGTTCTGCTCTCCGTCGCCGGTGGTTCCGACCTCGGCCTGCACGAGGTCTACCAGGCCTCCTCCATGGTGGAGGAGAAGGCCGACCCGGATGCCAACATCATCTTCGGCACCATCATCGACGACAACCTCGGAGATGAGGTCCGCGTGACCATCATCGCCACCGGCTTCGACGGTGCAGACTCCTCCAACGTCAACAATGACACCCCCTCCCAGCAGGCTTCGCAGCAGGCTAACCCGGCCACCCAGGCCCGGGCAGCTGAGCCGGTCACCCCGGCCCCGGTGAACAATGCCATCAACCCGGAGCAGAGTGGCAACCGCGACTCCATGTTCGGGGAGCGCGGCCAGGCCGAGACCCGTGAAGAACGCGGCCCCTACGGTGAGCGTGCCGCCAGCGCCCGTCACCGCTACGAGGACCGGCCGGCCAGCGGTGGACTCTTCACCTCCAGTGAGGATCGCTACCGCGACTCCCGCCGGGATGAGCGTCGGGACGAACCCCGCGACGACCGTTACCAGGACCGTCGTGATGACCGCCGCGATGACCGCCGCGATGATCGTCGTGATGATGGCGACGATGATCTCGACGTGCCGAGCTTCATGCGCTAAAATGCCAGCTCATGGCATTGAATGAGGTTAACCGCCCCGTCCGTAAGGTGTTCACCACCCGAGCGGGCGGGGTTTCCCTTTCCCCCTACCGCTCCTTCAACCTGGGAGATCACGTCGGTGATGATCCGGCCGCGGTGGCCACGAACCGGGCACGCCTGGCCGAATCCATCGGGCTACCCGAACGCAACCTGGTGTGGATGGAACAGGTCCACTCCAACACGGTCACTGTGGTGGACGCGCCCCGGGAGAACCCGGTCCCGGCCACCGACGCACTGGTCACCACCAGCCGGAGACTGGCGCTGGCGGTACTGGTCGCGGACTGTGTCCCGGTCCTGCTCTCCGACCACCACAACGGGGTCGTCGCCGCAGTCCACGCCGGGCGGATGGGGGCACGCAACGGCATCGTGGAACGCACCGTGGCGCAGATGGTGGAACTCGGCGCCGAAGCGGCCCGGATCCACGTGCTGATGGGGGCCGCCGCCTCGGGTAAGAATTATGAGGTACCCAAGGCGATGGCCGATGATGTGGAATCACGCCTCCCCGGATCCCGGACCCGCACCTCCCAGGGGACCTGGGGGATCGACGTCCGTGCCGGGCTGATCCGGCAGCTGCTGAGCCTGGGTGTCACCGCCATCGACTCCGATCCGCGGTGCACCATTGCGGATGAGGATTTCTTCTCCTACCGCCGGGAAGGAAAGACTGGTCGTCAGGCCGGCCTGGTGTGGCTGCCCTAGAACTCTCAAGAAGGAAGTTAGTTGAATACTGAGCTAGATACCCGCAGCATCGAGCTGTCCGAGAACATCGCCGCGGTGCGGCGGCGTATCGACGCCGCCCTCCTCAAGGCCGGGCGTGAGGGTGAGGAGGTGCAGCTGCTGCCGGTGAGCAAGTTCCATCCGGCGGAGGACCTGCAGCGGCTGGTGGACCTCGGGGTCCCCATGGTCGCGGAGAACCGCGAACAGGAGGCCCGAACCAAGGCGGAGGCCGTGCCGGGCGCCCAGATCCACATGATCGGCCAGATCCAGTCGAAGAAGGCGAACTCGGTGGCCCGCTGGGCTGCCGCGGTGCACAGCATTGACAATGAGAGGTTGATCAGCGGGCTGGAGCGGGGGATGTCCCTGGCCCTGGAGCGTGGTGACCGCAGCACCGCGGTCCTGCCCTGTTTCATCCAGCTCAGCGCCGACGGTGACACCTCCCGGGGTGGGGCGGTGGCCGCGGACGTCGATAAGCTGGCTGCCGCCCTGCAGGAGGCGGAGCATCTGGAATTAGCCGGGGTGATGTGTGTGCCGCCGCTGGGCTCTGATGCCGCCGAGGTGTTCGCCTGGGCCGCCGGAATCCGGGACGGACTGGGATCCGGACTCAAGCTTTCCGCCGGTATGTCAGGGGATCTGGAGGAGGCGATTTGCGCCGGCTCTGATGTCGTGCGTGTCGGAACGGCTATATTCGGAAATAGGCCAGTACGGTAGACTGCAATCCGCCCGGAAACTGCCGTCAGCTGCACAATCTCACAATTTTCTAAGGGGACACCGCGATGTCAATCATGAAGAGCGCCAAGGAATTCTTCGGTCTTACTCCGATCGACATGGAGCAGGACGACGCCTACTACGCCGAGGGCTCCCGCTACGGGGAGACTCAGGGCTCTGCGGCATACGCACCCCGCCACGATTATGAGGACTATCAGCCGGCACCGACCCCGGAGCCGGCCAGCTACGCTGCCACCATCGTCCCCGTGGAGCTGCGCTCCTACAAGGAAGCCGCCCGTATCGGTGAGCCCTTCCGGGATGGTGACGTCGTGGTCTTCGATGTCAACAACATGGACAAGTCCGAGGCCACCCGCCTGGTGGACTTCGCCGCCGGTCTCTGCTTCGCCGTCCGCGGCGACATGAAGAAGGTCGGCCCGAAGGTGTTCGCCATCATCCCGGAGAACGCTGATGTCACGGAGCGTGAGCTGGAGCGCGCCGCGCGCCTGCGCTAGACCCCGCCGGGGAGGTCCTCGCACGGCGGAGTATCGGGCAGACACCGCCTTAAGACCGCACCTCGCCCATGATGTGGCGGGGTGCACTTCGTCTTGGGCTATCAGTATCTGGGCGGGCTGGGGGGTTGTTCAGGGCGGTGGGTGGGGGGGCGAAGAAAGTTTTCCGGGATGTGTACTGCGGCACTTTCGCACCAGAAGGGTTCCGTAGGTTAGGCTCGGAACCGTGACGCTCATCGGAACCATTCTCTACGTGATCATCCGGATCTTTGTGCTGCTGCTCATCGCGCGGCTCGTGATCGAGATGATCCACTCCTTCTCCCGCAACTTCCAGCCGCCCCGGTGGTTCAGCTATGTCGCGGAACCGATCTTCCTGGTCACTGATCCGCCTGTGAAGGCGCTCCGGAGAATAATCCCCCCGGTGCGGATGGGTGGGGTGGCCCTGGACATCTCAGTGATCGTGCTCTTCTTCATCATGATGCTCCTGCAGATCGTGGTGCAGGTGGTTTTCCTCATCTGATGAGATGCTCCGCCGAAGCCTTTCCGTGGCTTCGGCGGATTTCTGCGTTTCAGGCTGGTCCTCTTCAGCGAGGGGAGTCAGGGAGGACCCGCCCAGGGTGATGCCGGGGAGGCGAATCCCCGGAACATGAGTAGTGACAGGCTCTGGGGTGGGGGAGTTTCCGGGCAAAACCCGTGCTGAAGTGGCTGAAGGGAGTGGAGTGAAGGAAGATGAAGTAGTCTGATGGTTTTTGAGGGGTTACCCCTACCTGGTGAACCGGCCTGCGAGTCGGACACAGGAAAGGGTGTTGCCGAGTACACTCAGAACATAAACAACGTAATATGATGTGGAATTCAAGTGTGGGAACGCCCTGCATCTTGTCAATGGGACAGATAGAACTCGAAGGGAACGCTAATGCCGCTGACACCAGCAGACGTGCACAATGTCGCTTTCAGTAAGCCGCCGATAGGCAAGCGCGGCTACAACGAAGACGAGGTTGATCAGTTCCTCGATCTCGTCGAGGACACACTGGCTCAGTTTCAGGAGGAGAACGACGAACTGCGCCAGCGCTCCGAGGAGCTGGAGAAGGCCCAGAAGAGTGGTGCCACTGGTGGCTCGGTTTCTTCTGGCTCGGGTTCTTCCGTTGATGAAGCAGCGATCCGCAAGGATGCCGAGGCCAAGGTTCGCGCTGAGTACGAAGCGAAGCTGACCGAGGTGCGTAAGGCCAACCAGGCTGAGCTGGACAAGCTCCGCAACGAGGCAGAGAACGCCCGCAAGCAGAACACCCAGGACAGCTCCAAGTCCGGTGTGGACACCGCAGCCCTGGATAAGGCCCGCAAGGAAGCTGAAGAAGCTAAGGCTGAACTGGCCAAGGCACGCTCCGAGGTTGAGTCCGCCCGCAAGGAGGCCGCTGCCGCCAAGGCTTCCGCCGCTTCCCGTCCTTCCGCTGCCGTCAGCGCTGCCGCACCTTCCGGTACCGCCACCGCTGACACCCATATGCAGGCCGCCAAGGTTCTGGGCCTGGCCCAGGAAATGGCTGATCGTCTCACCACCGAGGCGCAGGCTGAGTCCCGCTCCATGCTGGATGAGGCACGTTCCGCCGCCGAGAAGCAGCTCAATGAGGCTGAGACCCAGGCCAAGAACACCGTCGATGAAGCCAACCGCAGGGTTGCCACTCAGCTGAGCGAAGCCGACACCAAGGCCAAGACCATGGTTTCTGAGGCTGAGGCCCAGTCCCAGAAGCAGCTCAGCGACGCTGAGAGCCAGGCCAAGAACACCATCGACTCCGCTAACACGCAGGCGAAGAACACCATCGACTCGGCCAATGCACAGGCCAGCACCACCGTCGATGAGGCCAACGCCCGCGCTGAGGCACAGATCCGTCAGGCCGAGGAGAAGGCCGCTGCACTGCAGGCCGATGCGGAGCGCAAGCACAACGAGATCATGTCCACGGTCAAGCGTCAGCAGACCGCACTGGAGACCCGCATCTCCGAGCTGCGTGTCTTCGAGCGTGAGTACCGTACCCGCCTGAAGACCCTGCTGCAGAGCCAGCTCGACGAGCTCGACAGCCGTGGTTCCTCCGCACCGCAGGGTGAGCCGGAGAAGCAGGGCTAGATACAGCCCCTCGCAGCTGTGTGGTTGATCCGCACCGCACTCCCTCGCACATCCCCCCTACAAGGGGGGGGGTGGCGGGGGAGTTTTTTCTTCCCCCGGGGAGCCCCTCAGGGTGGCCACTCCGACTGGCCGGAGGTGGGGATCAGTGATTCAGCCAGCGGGGATATGGTGCGCTACACTTGTCAGCTATAACGCCTCTCCTGTTGAGGGGGAGGACGTCAACGCGATGAACCGGCCATCACCGGGGAGCATCCGGAAGAACTGCCAGGCCACCTTGGCTGGCACAGTAGAACCGGACGGGTGGGACCGTGACATACCTTCAACACACAAGGAAGTGGAGTGCCGGCGCATCAGGCGCCGGTGCTCAAGCGGGGTGGTACCGCGCAGTCTGGTTTCAGGCGGCGTCCCTGCACTGACCGTGCTTATCCGAAGCTGTGTGATGAAGGAGTTGTCGAGGCTAATGAGTGAAGCCGTAGGTGGGGTTTACCCGAAGGTGGACCTGACGGGTGGATCAACCCGTTTCCCTGACATGGAGGAAAAGGTCCTCAAGTACTGGGATGAGGACCAGACTTTCCAGGCCTCCCTGGAGAACCGTGAAGGCTGCGAGGAGTACGTATTCTACGACGGTCCGCCCTTCGCCAATGGTCTGCCGCACTATGGTCACCTGCTGACCGGCTACGTCAAGGACATTGTCCCCCGTTTCAAGACCATGCGCGGATACCACGTGCCCCGGGTCTTCGGCTGGGACACCCACGGACTGCCCGCCGAGCTGGAGGCTGAGAAGCAGCTCGGCATCAAGGACAAGGGCGAGATCGAGAAGATGGGTCTGGCCAAGTTCAATGAGTACTGTGCCACCTCCGTTCTGAAGTACACCAAGGAATGGGAGGAGTACGTCACCCGCCAGGCTCGTTGGGTGGACTTCGAGAACGGTTACAAGACCATGGACCTCTCCTACATGGAGTCCGTGATCTGGGCCTTCAAGCAGCTCTATGACAAGGGCCTGATCTACCAGGGCTTCCGTGTCCTGCCCTACTCCTGGGCGGAGCACACCCCCCTGTCCAACCAGGAGACCCGCCTGGACGACTCCTACAAGATGCGTCAGGATCCGACCCTGACCGTGACCATGCCGGTCACCGGTGCCGATGCCGGTTCCGCTGCCGAGGCCACCCTCAAGGCCCACCCGGAGCTTTCCGACGCCGCCTTCATCGCCTGGACCACCACCCCCTGGACCCTGCCCTCCAACCTGGCGCTGGCCGTCAACCCGGAGGTCACCTATGCCGCCGTCAAGGTCGGGGAGTCCGGTGCCGAGGGCTTTGCCGGCCAGGTCCTGATCCTGGCTGATGCCCTGCGTGGGGCACACACCAAGGAACTGGGTGAGGACGCCGAGGTGCTGCTGACCTTCCCGGGCGCCGAGCTCGTGGGCTTCACCTACCAGCCGGTCTTCGACTACTTCGCCGAGGAAGCCGAGAACAACGCCTTCCGTGTGCTGCCGGCGGCATACGTCACCACCGAGGACGGCACCGGTGTCGTCCACCAGGCCCCGGCCTTCGGTGAGGATGACATGAGCATCTGTAAGGAACACGGCATCGGCGTGGTCATCCCCGTCGACATGGACGGTAAGTTCACCTCCCTGGTCCCGGACTACCAGGGCCAGCTGGTCTTCGATGCCAACAAGGACATCATCAAGGATCTCAAGACCAACGGCCGGGTGGTCCGCCACGCCACCATCGAGCACTCCTACCCGCACTCCTGGCGTTCCGGTGAGCCCCTGATCTACATGGCGCTGCCCTCCTGGTTCGTCAACGTCACCGAGATCCGGGACCGCATGGTCAAGCTCAACCACGACCAGATCGAGTGGATGCCCGGCCATATCCGGGACGGCCAGTTCGGCAAGTGGCTGGAGGGTGCCCGTGACTGGAACATCTCCCGTTCCCGCTACTGGGGTTCCCCGATCCCGGCCTGGGTCTCCGACAGCGAGGAATACCCGCGCGTGGACGTCTACGGCTCCCTCGATGAGCTGGAGGCAGACTTCGGGGTACGCCCGAAGTCCCTGCACCGCCCGGACATTGATGAGCTGACCCGCCCCAACCCGGATGACCCGACCGGCAAGTCCACCATGCGTCGTGTCACCGATGTCCTCGACGTCTGGTTCGACTCCGGCTCCATGCCTTTCGCCCAGTTCCACTACCCCTTCGAGAACAAGGAGTGGTTCGAGTCCCACGCCCCGGCGGACTTCATCGTGGAGTACATCGGGCAGACCCGCGGCTGGTTCTACCTGCTGCACGTGCTCTCCGTGGCACTTTTCGACCGCCCCGCCTTCAAGAAGGTCGTCGCCCACGGCATCGTGCTCGGTGATGACGGCCAGAAGATGTCCAAGTCCAAGGGCAACTACCCCAACGTCAACGAGGTCTTCGACCGCGATGGCTCGGATGCCATGCGCTGGTTCCTGATGAGCTCCCCGATCCTGCGCGGCGGCAACCTGATTGTCACCGAGCAGGGGATCCGCGATGGGGTGCGCCAGGCGCTGCTGCCGATGTGGAATGCCTACACCTTCCTGCAGCTCTACTCCTCCAGGCCGGCGGAGTGGTCGGTGGACTCCACCAACGTCCTGGACCGCTACATCCTGGCCAAGCTGCATGACCTGGTGGCCAATGTCTCCGGTGCCCTGGACGCCACCGACATCTCCCGTGCCTGTGATGAGGTCCGCTCCTTCTCCGATGCCCTCACCAACTGGTATGTGCGTCGTTCCCGTGACCGTTTCTGGGTCGGCGATGACCAGCACCCCGAGGCCTTCAACACCCTCTACACCGTGCTGGAGACCCTCACCCGGGTCGCCGCCCCGCTGCTGCCTTACCTTTCCGAGGTCATCTGGCGTGGTCTGACCGGTGGTCGCTCCGTCCACCTGACCGATTTCCCGGCAGCCGAGGCCTTCCCGGCTGATGCTGACCTGGTCTCCGCCATGGACGCCATCCGTGGGGTCTGCTCCGCGGCCTCCTCGGTGCGTAAGGCGCATAAGCTGCGCAACCGTCTGCCGCTGCCGCAGCTGACCGTCGCGCTGCCGGATTCCGCCAAGCTGTCCGAGTTTGCCGACATCATCCGCGATGAAGTCAACGTCAAGGAGGTGCTGTTGACTGATGATGTCGACTCGGTGGGCACCTTCGAGGTTGTCGTCAACGCCAAGGTCGCCGGCCCCCGGCTGGGTCGTGATGTGCAGAAGGTGATCAAGGCCGTGAAGTCCGGCAACTACACCCGCGAGGGGGAGATGGTCATCGCCGATGGCATCGAGCTGCAGGAGGGTGAGTTCACGGAGCGCCTGGTGGCCGCCAACCCGGACTCCACCGCCCAGATTGACGGTGAGGAAGGTCTCGTCGTCCTGGACATGAACCTGACTGAGGAGCTCGAGGCTGAGGGTTGGGCCGCGGATGTGATCCGTGGTCTGCAGGACGCCCGCAAGGCCTCCGGGTTCGAGGTCTCCGACCGCATCAGTGTGAAGCTCGCTGTTCCGGCGGATAAGCAGGAGTGGGCCAAGCGCCACGCCGCACATATCGCTGCAGAGGTTCTGGGCACCTCCTTCGAGGTGACCGAGGGCGATCTGGGCGAGGGTGCGCATGACATCCTCAAGGGGGTCACCGCGACCGTCGCCAAGGTCTAGTTGGCTTCGTAGCGGTGAAGCTGCCCAGCCTGTTTCTTCCCCCTGGGGTGAGGGTGAGCAGGCGACAACCCCCGGGGTGAGGGGGGAGTGCAGATAGCATTGGCTCCCATGAATACCCTGCGCTCCGGCAGATCCGAGAACCGCCTGCTGGCCCCGGCCGTCATGGTGGTTTCCGGACTGTCCCTCTATGCAGGTGCCGCCATCGCGGTGGGCCTGTTCGAGATCTTCCCACCGGTGTTGGTCGCCTGGTTCCGGATCGCGGCGGCCGCCGTCATCCTGCTGCTCTTCAACCGCCCCAGACCCCGGGCCTTCATCGGGGAAGTGGGTTTCCGGGCGGCGGTCTACGGGGTGCTCACCTTAGGCATGAACATGACCTTCTATGAGGCGATCGCCCGGTTACCGATGGGAACTGCCGTGGCCATCGAATTTCTCGGTCCCATCCTGGTGGCGGCCTGGGGGTCGCGCTCCGTGCGGGACTGGGTGGCCCTGGCGCTGGGTGGTGTCGGGGTGCTGGTGATTTCCGGGGCGAGCTGGTCCGCCTCCGCCACGGGCATTCTCTTTGCCCTGGCCGCGGGATTGTTCTGGGCGGGTTATATCGTGGCCGGTTCCCGGATTGCCGGGGACGCCGGTTCCTCCCGTTCCTCCATCGCCGTCGGTTTCACCTGGGCTGCGGTGCTGACACTGCCGTTGATGTTCTGGTTGTGGCCGAACCAGGTGGAACTCCCGCTGATCCAGATGATCGGCCTGGCTGCCGGCCTGGGGTTGTTGTCCGCGGCGATTCCCTACAGCCTGGATCAGGTGGTGCTGCGACTGGCGGGCCCGGCCTATTTCGCCCTGTTGCAGGCCATCCTGCCGCTGGTGGCCGCGCTCGTCGGGGCGTTCGCCCTGGGGCAGTGGCTCTCCGGGGTGGAGATCATCGGCATTGTGCTGGTGGTCGCCGCAGTTGCTTTGCGACGCCCCTGATAAACTCCCTGGCTTGACCTTGACACGGTGTCAGGCGGTGTCATGGCAGACATGAACACCGAGAAGCTGAACCAGGCCCTGTCCGCAACCGATGCCAGCATTCGCCTGCGCGCCGCCCTGACCGCCGGCACCCACCCTGACCTTGCCCTGCCTGAGGTGCTTCTGGAGCGCTGCGCCGTGGAGCCGGACTTCTTTGTCCGGGACATGCTCACCTGGGCGATCACCCGGTTGCCCACCGAACTCACTTTTCCTGCCCTGGTGGCACAGTTGGCTGATTCCCGCCCCCAGGCGCGCAGCCAGCACCTCCACACCCTCTCCAAGCTCAGGGAGCCGGCCACCTGGCAGGCCCTGCCGTTGGCTCTGCTCCATGATCCGGAGGTGGAGGTGGCCCGGGCAGCCTGGCGTTGCGCTCTGAGGGTGGTCCCTGCCGAGGAGCAGCCCCGCCTGGCCCGGGAGCTCCTGGGGGAGCTGGGCCGCGGCACCCCGGAGATCCAGCGCAGTCTCAGCCGCGCGCTGGCGGAACTGGCAGATGAGGTGACAGCACTGCTGCACCAGGTGGACACCCCGGATGCGGCGGTGGCCGCCCACGCCAGGGCCACCCTGCACCTGATTGAGGACCCCGAGAGTGATTTCCTCGCTGATCTGGCCGCCGCCCAGAGGGTTGCCGTCCTGGGTTCGGCGCAGGAGAATTAGGAAATGCGGATTGGCGAGTTCTCAGCGCGCAGCGGGGTCAGCGCCCGCATGCTGCGCCACTATGAGAAGCTGGGCCTGATTGAGGCTGCGGAACGCAGCTCAGCCGGTTACCGGGAGTACCGGGAGACCGACCTGGCCCGGATCTTCCACATCGAGAGCCTGCGCACCCTGGGGATGTCGCTGAGTGAGGTCAAGGAGGCCCTGGATGACCCGGATTTCCGCCCCTCGGAGCTGCTCTCTGAACTGATCCGGGACACCCGGGACCGACTCCGCCGGGACCGGGAACTGCTCAGCAGGTTGCGGGCGGTCCAGGAGGTGGGCCCCGCCGACTGGGATTCGGTGCTGGAGCTGATCGGGATGCTCCGCCAGTTGCGTTCCCCCGAAGCCGCACAACGACAACGGGCGGCCTTTGATGCCGGAAGTGGGCAGCACCCCCCGGTGGAGACCTTGGCGGAGGCGGCCCTGCGGGAGGAGAACCTCAATGTGGCGGGCGCCCTGCGCTGGGCGCTGCGCCAGAGCGGGGAAGCCGGCTTGTCGGCCATCGCCCGCCGCAGCAATCACCCCGAGCCACGCATCCGACGCCAGGTGATGCGGATCCTGGGGGAGGAGGCGGCGTCGCCAAGCGCGCGGGTG
This sequence comes from Corynebacterium occultum, assembly GCF_009734425.1. Classification (NCBI taxonomy): domain Bacteria; kingdom Bacillati; phylum Actinomycetota; class Actinomycetes; order Mycobacteriales; family Corynebacteriaceae; genus Corynebacterium; species Corynebacterium occultum. The sequence goes on along the minus strand of NZ_CP046455.1, from coordinate 1,999,220 downwards.
GGGTTGCGCCACGGCCTGGTGGACCCGGATGAGCAGGTGCGGCAACTGGCGGCCCTGGCCCTGAGGGAACCCGCGGCGGCACCACTGCTGGTGGAGATGATTCTCGCAGGTCACCATGATGTCGAGGCCGCGGAAACCCTGGCCGCACTACCTGATTCAAAGGTGTACCTGAGACGCCTGCAGGTGGAAGTGGAACAACGCACCGCAGGAGACCCGGCGCGGGCACGCCTGACCCAGGCCCTGGCGGAATTCCGGGGCCCGGAGGTCACCGAGGTGCTTCGCGGGTTGTGCGGGGATGCGGAGCGGCAGGTGGCGTTGACCGCGGCCGCCATCCTGAAACAGCGGGGGGAGGGGATACCCTGAGAGGGACATGGAACGCTGGGTACTGCATATCGACATGGACGCCTTCTTCGCCTCCTGCGAACAGCTAACCCGACCGACCTTGCGGGGCCGCCCCGTTCTGGTGGGTGGGGTCAGCGGCCGCGGAGTGGTCGCCGGTGCCTCCTATGAGGCCCGGAAATTCGGGGCGCGTTCCGCCATGCCCATGCATCAGGCCCGGGCACTGGTGGGGTTTTCGGCGGTGGTGGTCTCCCCCCGCAAAGAAGTCTATTCCGCCGCCTCTCAGCGGGTTTTCGAGATCGTCGCCCGGGAGGCGGGGGTCATTGAACAACTCAGTATCGATGAGGCCTATCTGGAACCGGAGGAACTGGTGGGGGCCAGCCCGGCGGCGGTCACCGAATGGGCGCATCATCTGCGGGGGGTGATCCGCGCGGAAACCGGCCTACCGGCCTCCATCGGGGCGGGCAGCGGAAAGCAGTACGCCAAGATCGGCTCCGGGGAAGCGAAACCGGATGGGGTGTTCGTCCTGCCCCGTGCTGAACAGGAGAAGGTGATCGGCCCCATGGCGGTGGAGGCACTCTGGGGGGTGGGCCCGGTGACCCGCAGCAAACTCAACCAGATCGGGGTGGAAACCATCGCTGATCTGGCGGCGTTGAGCCAGAAAGAGGTGGAGATCAGTTTGGGACCCACCCTGGGCGCAGAACTCTGGCTCCGGGCCCGGGGGGTGGATGAACGCCCCGTGGTGCCCCGCGCTGAGGCGAAGCAGATCTCCGCGGAGCACACCTACCTGGCGGACCTGCAGACCCGGGCGCAGGTTGATGCGGCCGTCACCCGCGCCGGGGAGGGAGCCCACCGCAGGTTGCTTATCGACGGCCGGGGTGCCCGCACCGTGAGTGTCAAGCTGCGGATGGCGGACTTCCGCATCGAATCCCGCTCCTTCACCCTGCCCTATGCCACCGATGAACTGGACACCCTCATGGCCACCGCCTTCCGGCTGGTTCGCTACCCGGAGGAGATGGGTCCGATCCGGCTGGTGGGGGTGTCCTTCTCCGGGTTGGAGGAGGCCCGTCAGAATATTCTCTTCCCGGAACTGGATCAACAGGTGGTCACCCCACCACCGGCGGACAGTGACTATGAGTCGGGAATGCGGGCCAGTAGCGACCCAGAGCCGGAGATCAGTGTCAGTGAGCTCAGCGGGGCGGTGGGCTGGCGGGCCACCCAGGATGTCCGGCACCCTGAGTACGGCCATGGGTGGGTACAGGGGGCGGGACATGGGGTGGTGTCGGTGCGTTTCGAAACACGCAGCACCACCAGGGGAATCACGCGTTCCTTTGCCGCCGATGATCCGGATCTGCAGCTGGCGGATCCGGTGGACAGTCTGGACTGGGCTGAGTGGTTGGCAGACCGGGAGGAGTAGAACCCCTGCCGGGGTTCTCAGGGGGGAACAGGCGGGTTATTCCCCCGGGTTTTCCGGATCGCCCTCCACCTCCGGGTGACCGGCCTTGAACACCAGCCAGTAGAACGACACCGCCAGCAGCACCAGTGGAGGAAAGAGAAAAACCAGGCCCGCCATGATCAGGGCCACCAACAGCAACCAGGGCTCCCGGGCACCACGCCGCCAAACACTGATGGAGACCGCGATGATCACCGCCACCACCAGATAGGGGGCGAGGTTCTGGTAGAGCTCACTGAGCAGATCCACGACAGCTCCCCCCTCACATGCCGGAATCCTGGAACACCGCTGCCGGATCCACCCCGGCGGCCAGCGCCGCGGCGAGCAACATCCGGGCCTGGCCGGGACGGTAGTGGGCCGACCCCAACGCCCCCTTCGCCGCCAGGGTGGCACCACCACCGGCACCACCGTAGGAACCATGCACCTCACCCTGGGCAACCCGGGTGCTGATCACCACCGCCACCCCGGCATCCAGTGCCTCACCCAAGGCCACACCAAGTTCGGTACCCACATTTCCGGCACCGAGGGCAGCGACCACCAACCCCTGTGCCCCCTCCGCCAGGGCGGCATCCACCTGGGTGCGGGGCGCGCCGGGCCAGGCGGCGATGATGTCGACGCGGACGTCGCGAAGCGGCACCTGGGTGGGAAGTGGCCGGGGCCGGGGATGTGCTGCCGGGGCGGTGCTGCCAAAACCGTTCAGGGCACTGGTGTGCACCTTTGTGGCACCCCGGGCCGGCAGCACCGCATGACCGAAGACGATCAGGGTGCCGATACCCCGGGCGGCGGGATCGGCGGCAACCACGGCGGCCTCGAAGAGGTTTTCCGGACCATCACCCTCCGGATGATCGAAGGGGAGCTGGGAACCGGTGAAGACCACCGGGCGGGGATCGGTGTGGAAGACATCGACCGCCACCGCGGTCTCCTCCATGGTGTCGGTGCCGTGGGTGACCACCACCCCGGACACCTCCGGATCCTCATATACGCGGTGCACCGCGGTGATGATCTCATCGACATCCGCGAGCGTCATGGAGGAGGAATCCAGCCGGTTCAGTTCCCGAACCTCGAAGGTGGTGCTGGCCGGATCAAAACGGCTCCGCAACCCGGACACCAGTTCCTCGCCACTGACCGTGGGGATCAGGGAACCCTCTGGTCCGCGGGTGCAGGCGATGGTGCCACCGGTGCTCAGAACCACGATCTTCACCGCCGCCGGAGCAGGGAGGGAAGCCTGGTTCAGGGTGGGGGAGGTACTCATGAAACCCAGAATGCCATAGCGTGGGGCGGCGGCGTGTTCGCCCCAGGATATGAAATCGTTACTTCATAACGTGTACGATCACTGTGATCCATCGGCGCCGCCCCAAAACAGCACCCACACGCATCTCAGCTGAGCACTGCACTGCACCGAATTAACCGGGCGTCGAGAATGCGAGGAGATAACGTGAAGCTTTCCAAGATCACCGCCGCCACCGCCGTTCTGGCGGCCGGGCTTTCCCTGGCTGCCTGCGGCAACGGGGAGGAAGAGACCGATACCGGCAGCAGCACCACCGCTGCCTCGTCCTCAGCGACCGCCGCCGCCCCGGAGCTGCCCAGCGCCGCCGATCTCAATGAGGTCATTGCCGTGGCCTCCGACCCGAACCTGCCGACCGAGCAGAAGGTCTACACAGTGCAGGGCGGTGAGACTGCGCCGGAACTCTTCGAGACCATGGCGCTCTCCAAGCAGGAGTCCGGCGCTGATTTCCAGGTCGTTGACCCGGTGCTGCCCGGCTTCACCCCGGACTCCGTCCTGGCGACCGTGAACTTCAGCCTCCCGGAGCGTGACCCCCAGGTCGCCGAGAACGTCGAGTTCATCTACGAGGAAGACACCTGGAAGCTCTCCCAGTCCTGGGCCTGCTCCCTGATCACCAACACCGTCGACCCCGCCCAGGTGCCGGAGATGTGCCTCGCCCAGACCCCGGCGGAAGGTGCCCCCGCAGAAGAAGCCCCGGCTGAGCTCGCTCCGGCCGAGGAGATGCCGGCGGAAGAGATGCCGGTCCAATAAACACAACCGCAGGGGGCCCTGATACCGGGAACCCCCTGCGAAATTGTTCTGCTACGCGGCAGGTCCTTAAACCGATTGCAGGGTGAGGATCCTGCCGCGTTCGTGTTTCTCCCAGCGACGCCGGATCCACCGGTCATGGGTGGCGAGGATCAGGGTGCCGGGGAATTCCAGCAACGCCTGCTCCAGCTCCTCCGCCAAGGCCAGGGAAAGATGGTTGGTCGGCTCATCCAGCAGCAGCAGATCCGGCGGACTGGCCAGGATGATGCCGAGCGAGACCCGGCGACGCTGCCCCAGGGACAACGCCCCGATCGGACGATGCACACTCTCCTCATCCAGCAGACCCATTCCCACCAGATCCGGGCTCTGGGCCGCAGCGCCGGCTTTCTGGGTGTTCTGGGCGGCAGCCTGAGCGGCGTCCTGGGCGGCGGTGAAGATCTCCGCCGGGGTGAGAGAAAGATCCGGCCATTGATCATCCTGGGCCAACCGTGAAATCTGCACCTCCTCCGGAATCAGCAGTTCCCCAGAAGTGGGCTCCAACCTTCCCTCCAGCAGGGAGAGGAAGGTGGACTTGCCGGTGCCATTGGGGCCCTCGATGAGCAGATGCTCACCGGGCTGCAACTTCAGATCCAGGGGGCTGAGTCTTCCCTCCAGCGTGAGCTCCCCGGCCACCACCATCGGAACCCCCAGCGCAGCCAGATTCTGGTGCGGCGGGATGCCATGGAAACGTAACCGCTCCGGGGGAGCGGGGATCTGGTTGCGTTCCAGGTCAGCCAGGCGGTTACGGGCCGAACGCAGCCGATTACCCAACGTCTTGGCAGCCCGGTCGGCATAGAACTTCTGGCTGATCCGTGACTCCGACTTCGGGGCTGAGGAATGGAAGATATCCGACTCCCCCTGACCGGCCTTGCTCCCCAGACGTTCCCGCTCCTGCTCCTGAGCCGCATAGTCGTCGGCCCAACGGCGGCGGGCATCCTCACGGGCGGCCAGATACTCCGAGAAGGCACCACCATAAACCGAACCCTGACGTAGCGGATCCCCCGCCCCACCCTCCGGGCCGAGCGCAGGATCCAGATCCACCAGCCCATCGGCCACCTGATCCAGGAAATGACGGTCATGGCTGGCCACCAGCACCGGGCCACGGTAGGAACGCAGCTCAGCAATCAGAAAATCAACCGCCGCATCATCCAGATGGTTGGTGGGCTCATCAAGCACCAAGGCATCCACCGGGCGCAACAGCAGGGCAGCCAACGCGAAACGACGACGCTGCCCACCGGACATCGCCCCCAGCTCAGTGGCAGGATCAACCTCAGCCAACCCCAACCCGGCCAGGATCGTGGAGATCCGGGAGTCCAGCTCCCAGAGCCCGGACTCCTCCGCCCGGGCCAGCGCCGCATCAAACTCATCCGCGGCACCCGGCTCCTCCAGACGCGCGGCCAGCTCCTCGATCCGGGTTTCAATGGCACGCAGCTCAGCCACCGCCTGCTCAATCAGTCCACTGGCGGGGGAGTCAAAGGGAAGTTCAGTTTCCTGGGCAATGAAACCGGTGGTGGGAGGCGTGGTGATCACACCCCCATCAGGAGTCAGCGTGCCGTCGATCAGATGCAACAGGGTGGACTTACCGGCCCCGTTCTCACCGATCAAACCGATCACCCGACCCGCGGGCACAGAAAAATTAATGTCGGTGAGCACCCTGCGGTCCGGGTAGGAGAAGCTGATGCCATCCAGCTTGAGGTGATGGGAAGAAGAGACAGACATGAAAAAGATCCTTCGGAGGGGGGTGCAGCAGGCAGCGAGTCAAGAGGACTCCAGCCACCGCTACGAAACGAACCGAGCCAGACATCCCCGGTCAGGGAGGGGCTCAGTGAGGGTCGCGTTAATTACCGAAAGATCTTCATGAATGTAAAATCTAGTGCACAGCCTTAACCGAAGTCAAGGACAGAAGAGGAGTCCTGCACCACCCGAACCTCAGAATCCTCACCGCCGTAAATCACCCGGGTGGTGAACTCCACCCGACCCGCCACCGGCAGTGACTGCCCCAGATCAACGCTCAGGGAACCGGTACTGGTGGTGTTGGAGTTGAGCACATTCAAGGTACCTGCCTCACCTTCCGCCATCCCCTCCTGACCCTCCAGGGACAGTGCACCCAGGGCAGGGCGCTGCGTGACACTGACATCCAGCTCCACCCCCTGCCCCGACACCTCCTTCAAGGTATAGGTGGTGGTCTGCAGGAGTGTCGCCTCACCGGTGACCCGGCTGTCCACACTCCAGATCGCGCCGGGGCCCACTGCCTCATCGGGGAAGACCACCGGCAGGGAAAGCACCTTCATCAGGGCCGACTCCGCGGTCTGTCGGCCGACATCGGTGGCCTCGACCGGGGCAGCCAGCTGCACCGTGGTGGCCTGGCCGTTGAAGTTGCTGCGCAGCCCCAGCCGGAAACCGGTGGCCGAGGCCAGATCCTCATTCTGGCTGATATCGCTGTGGGTGGGGGTGCCCAACTGCCATCTCACGTTGCGGTCCGCCTCGACCTCATTTTCATTGTCGGGCTCATCAGCGGCCGCGGCCGTCGCGCTCAACGGCAGGGTGATGGTATCCATCTCGCCTTCCCCGAAGTCCGTGACCGTAGGGGCAGCCGGGTCCACGGCATCCCCGGTGGCCACACTCTGCTGGAAACCCTGGGAAACTTCGATGGTGGTTTCCTGGGGGCTGGCCCCATCCTCATCAGCGGGGATGTCATTGAACTCCAGCACCCGGCCAGGGCCGGCACCGGTGGACTGCAGCATCACCCGGGAGGGATCAACCTCCAGGGCGACAGCTTGTTCCACTTCCGCGCCTTCCTCCTCCTCGGTGCTGCCGCAGGCGCTGAGCACCAGGGCAGAGGTGGTGAGCAGCACCGCCAGGGAACGGCTCAGCTTCCTTCGGGAAGGGCTGCTGTGGGGACGGAAAATCGGGTTAAGACGCACAGGTCCCAAGATACCGTGCCGGTGGTCGGGTGGAGTTTTGAGGTGTTCATGGTGGAAGATGGGAACCGTGCGAACTAAAGGTAGGAGCTATATCCCGATGATGGCCCTGGTGGTCATCGTCATTGCGGTAGTCGATCAGATAACAAAGACCATCATGCTGAACTGGCTGGAACCGGGGGTGCCGGTCAATGTCATCGGAGACTGGTTCCGCTTTTACCTCCTGTTCAACCCCGGCGCGGCCTTCTCCATGGGGGAAGGCTCGACCTGGCTGTTCACCTGCATCCAGATCGCCTTCATCCTCGGAGTCGCGATCTACTCGCCCCGGGTCACCGACCGGTGGACCGGTTTCGGCCTGGCACTGATTGCCGGCGGTGCCGCCGGAAACCTCATCGACCGTCTCTTCCGGGAGCCACAGTTCTTTCTCGGCCATGTCGTGGACTTCATCTCGGTGGGGAACTTCGCGGTGTTCAATATCGCCGACAGTGCGATCACCGTCGGCGTGGTGGTCTTCATCATCGCCATGTTTGTTGAGGAATTCCGCGAGAATGCCAGGGCCCGTGCGGCTGAGGCTGATGGGGATGGCAGCATCGAATCTGTGGTAACCACCGAAGGGGGTAAATAATGAGTCGTGATTCCCGGACTTTAAGTGTTCCCGAGGGTTTGGAGGGCATGCGTGTCGACGCCGCGCTGGCCAAGCTGCTCGGTATCTCCCGCACCGTGGCAGCTGAGTTGGCCACCGCGGGTGATGTGGAGGTCAATGGTGTTGCGGTGGGTAAATCCGAACGCCTGAATGCCGGTTCCTGGCTGGATGTGCTCCTGCCGGAGCCGGAGGTTCCCCTGGTGCCCAAGGTGGAACCGGTGGAGGGCATGGACATCCTCTACTCCGACAATGACCTGATCGTGGTGGATAAGCCGGTGGGTGTGGCTGCCCACCCGACCGTTGGCTGGGATGGTCCGACCGTGATCGGCGGATTGGCTGCCGCCGGTTTCCGGATCTCCACCTCCGGCCCGCCGGAGCGCAAGGGTATCGTCCACCGGTTGGATGTCGGCACCTCAGGTGCGATGGTCGTCGCCGCCTCGGAACGCGGTTATACCGTGCTCAAGCAGGCTTTCCGGGAGCGGACGGTGCTCAAGACCTACCATGCCCTGGTGCAGGGTCACCCGGATCCTTTCAGCGGCACCATTGAAGCCCCGATCGGCCGACACCCCTCCGCCGGTTGGCGTTTCGCGGTGACCTCTGACGGCAAGCCGGCGGTCACCCACTACGAGACCATCGAGGCATTCCGTCAGGCCACCCTGCTCAAGGTTCATCTGGAGACCGGCCGCACCCATCAGATCCGCGTTCACATGTCCTCCCTGAATCATCCCTGCTGTGGCGACCCGATGTACGGCTCAGATCCGGAGCTGGCCAAACGCCTTGGTCTGATCCGTCAGTGGCTGCACGCCGAGACCCTCGGTTTTCATCACCCGGTGGGTGGCCGTTGGATGGAGATCAGCTCGCCCTACCCGGATGATCTGAAGCATGCCCTCGAGGTGCTGCGGGGGTGAGTGAGGATACAGAGGTGAGCGTGGATAAGTGGCGCAAGATCATCGCCATAATCTGTGTGCTTGGTCTGGTGGCGGTGCTGCTGGTGCTCTCCTTCTCGGACCGGACCGCAAAACCGATGAGCCTCAACGGTGACATGCTCGGCCAGGATGTCTCGGAGTCCCTGGCGGACTACCGGGGTCGGGCCGCTGATTCCTTGGCTGCCGCCCCGGCTGATGAGCCGGGTTTCGGGTTGATCACCTTCACTGGGCCAGCCACCCCTGCGGTGGCCGCTGAGGTGCTGGCTGGGCTGGGACGGGTCAACGCCATGATCATGCTCTCTGCCCCTCCGATCTCACTACCGGAGCCGGTGTCGGGGGAGACCCGGGAGGATGTGTTCAACCGGGAGCTTGACCGCATCGACTACAGTCTCGCCGGGGTCGGGGACATCACCGCACCCCGGGAGATCAACTCCATCGTCGCCTGGGATGATGGGGAGGCTTTCCGTGCTGTCGCGGAACATGAGTCGGTCCTGATCGTGGAGGTACTTCCTCCCGACGCATCCTGGGGTCGCTTCGGGATACGCCCCGTGAATCTCAGCTCCTGAGGAAGCAGCCCCCAGGGGGCTGAGAGTGACACCAAAGGCCGGTTCTTTCCTTGATCTGGAGGAAAGAACCGGCCTTCTGCCTCGGGTTGCGCTGCCTACGTCAAGGGCGGTGGGAAGAAGTCGGGTATGAAGCCCCACCGCAGATAGGCGAAAACCGCGTAGACCATGGGTGGAATCCTGCCCCGCGGCCCTGGCATGGTGGGTTGTCAGGTAGGGACTCAGCCCCTATTTCCCTGCGGGTCGCGGAGTTCGGGGATCAAACGTATCCTCGCGGGTGTGGACAGCATGCGGAATCTGGATCCGCCGATCTGGTTGGTGGAGTGGCTCACTGGAGCCAATCCTTCCGTTGACATTTTCCACCAGGGGGTGTGGGTCAACCGGGAGGCGATGGAGGAGGAACTCCGGCGCAATGGTTTCGAACACCGCATCTTGGGGGACTACATCAGCCGTACCCAGCTCTTTGAGCTGGCTGACTGGGCCCGGGAATCCCGGGAGGGGGCCCTGACGCTGCTGTGGAACTCCATGGCCTGGGCGGAAGGGCGGGCCAACCGGAATAACCGTCGGCGTATCCGACGGATCTCCGATGATGCGGAACGTATCGCGGACCTGCTCAGCGCTGCCTCCCGCCTCTCGCTTCTCGACGCCGAGGCGGCCTACACCCGGCTCCTGCATGGTGCTCGCACCCCGGCGATCCCCACCGTGGGGGCTGCGGTGTTCAGCAAGTACCTCTACTTCAGTGGGGGAGGCCGCCCCGGGCACCGGAACCTGATGATGGACGGAGCGGTGGCTGCAGGTCTGGTGGAGGCCGGGTGGGAGGGTTTCCGGCGGAACAACTGGTCAACGACTGAATATCATGAATATCTTGAGCTGCTGGATCGTTGGCAGCAGGTGCTGAAGCCGGAGTTCCCGCGGTTACGGGGAGACATGGTGGAAAGAGCGTTGTGGTTCCGGGGCGCGGGGGAGACCCGCCGCAAGAAGGTCAGAGCGCCGCAATAACGCGTTTCATCAGATCCGCGGTGTCGGTGGGGGTGGTGCCCACCTGCACTCCGGCCGCCTCCAGGGCCTCCTTCTTGGCCCGGGCGGTGCCGACTGAGCCGGTGACGATGGCGCCGGCGTGTCCCATGGTCTTGCCTTCCGGGGCGGTGAATCCGGCGACATAGGCGACCACCGGTTTACTCACCTGCTCCTTGATGAATTCCGCGGCCCTTTCCTCGGCATCCCCGCCGATCTCCCCGATCATGACGATGGCGCTGGTGTCAGGGTCGGCTTCAAAAGCTGCCAGGGCGTCGATGTGGGTGGTGCCGATGATCGGGTCACCACCGATGCCTATGGCGGTGGAGATGCCGATCTCGGCCAACTCGTACATCATCTGGTAGGTCAGGGTGCCCGACTTTGAGATCAACCCGATGGGTCCGGGGCCGGTGATGGTTGCCGGGATGATCCCCGCCAGGGAAACCCCGGGGGTGATGATGCCGGGGCAGTTCGGCCCGATGATGCGGGTACCACCCGCCTGCTTCGCGTGGGCCCAGACCTCGGCGGTGTCCCGGACCGGCATCCCCTCAGTGATGATGACCACCAGGGGCATCCTGGCATCGACGGCTTCGACTACGGCATCCCTGGTGAAGGCGGGGGGCACGAAGATCACCGAGACATTCGCCCCCGTGGCCGCCATTGCCTCGGCGACGGTACCGAAGACGGGGAGCTCGCGTTCATGGATGGTGATGGTCTGCCCGGCCTTACGCGGGTTGGTGCCACCGACCACCTCGGCACCGGAGGCCAGCATGCGGTGGGCGTGTTCGGAGCCCTCTGAACCGGTGATGCCCTGGATGATGATCCGGGAGTCTCCATCGAGGAAGATCGCCATGGTTTCTACACCTCATTCTTCTGTGCCTGGGATTAGGTTGCTGGGTTAGGGTGCGGTGTTCACTCAGGTGCGGTGTTGACTCAAGTATGGTGGGCGAGCTCGGCGGCCTTGTCGGCGGCTTCATCCATGCTGGAGACCAGCGTGAGCAGGGGGTGGGCATAATCCGTGAGGATCGCCCGGCCCTGTTCGACATTATTGCCGTCCAGGCGAACCACGATCGGCTTGGTGGCGTTGTCCCCGAGAGCCTCCAGGGCCCCACGGATGCCCCGGGCGACCACATCGCAGGCGGTGATGCCTCCGAAGACATTGACCAGGACACTGCAGACCTGCTCATCACCTAAGACGACATCCAGTCCGGCGGCCATGCTTTCCGCAGAGGCACCGCCGCCGATATCGAGGAAGTTGGCGGGTTTCTGCCCACCGTGGCGCTGGCCTGCCTCAGCGACGATGTCGAGGGTGGACATCACCAGGCCAGCCCCATTGCCGATGATCCCCACCGTTCCCGCCAGGCGGACATAGTTGAGGTCATGCTCCCGGGCCTTGAGTTCCAGGGGACCCAGGCCATCTGCGATTTCAGCGATGTCCCCCCAGTTCTCGTGGCGGAAGTCTGCGTTGTCATCGAGGGTGATCTTCGCATCCAGGGCGATGATCTCACCCCTGGCGCTCAGCACCAGGGGGTTGACCTCCACCAGGGTGGCATCCTCCTCCCGGTAGACCTCATAGATGTGCTGCAGCACCGGAATGATCTTTTCCGCGGTGTCTGCTTTGAAACCGGTTGCCTTCACGATCTCCCGGGCCTTGGCTTCATCAATGCCCCGGAGGGGATCAACCGCCACCCGTGCCAGGGCGTCGGGTTGTTCCGCGGCCAGCTGCTCGATGTCGACCCCACCCGACATGGAACAAATGGCCAGGTAGGAACGCTCCGCGCGATCCAGTAGTACCGAGAAGTAGAATTCCTCGGCGATGTCCATGGCCGGGGCGAGCATCACCTGCTCCACCCGGTGGCCCCTGATGTCCATGCCCAGGATATCGGCAGCCACCTTGGCGGCCTCCTCCGCACTGTGGGCCATCTTGATGCCCCCGGCCTTGCCGCGGCCACCAATCTTGACCTGGGCCTTGATCACGACGCTACCTCCCAGTTCGGCGGCTGCTGCCGCGGCTTCCGCCGGGGTGGTGGCCACCACCCCGGGTAGCACCGGGACACCGTGATCCTCGAAAAGTGAGCGTGCCTGGTATTCAAAGAGATCCACGTTTAATCCCATCCCTGGTCGGGAGTTCGACCACTTGATCTGGCTCCGATATCAGATGCCGCCGCCCACGATGCCCATGGCTTCGCACCAAACGTCATCAGGAAAAGTGACTCCCATCACTATAGCGTTCGGGGGCTGAGGGTGTCGCGGTGCCGCAGGCCCCGGTTCCTGGCCCCCACTCACCTTCGGGCCTGAAGGTGGGCGTGGCCACCCCGGCGTCGATAAGCGCTTCTTCCTGCCGGAAGTGGGCGACAGCGGTGTAATTTACCTTGTCGAAGGTGCGGGCTAGACTTGCCCGCATGGCCAAGAAATCCTCCTTCGTACATCTTCACAATCACACCGAATTCTCCATGCTGGACGGCATGGCCAAGGTGGATTTGCTGGCGGAAGAGGTCTCGCGGCAGGGGATGCCAGCGGTGGGAATCACCGACCACGGCAATATGTTCGGCTCGGATGCCTTCTACCGGAAGATGACCGGGGCCGGCATCAAACCGATCATCGGCATCGAGGCCTACCTGGCACCGGAGTCGCGCTTCAACAAGCAGCGGGTGCGCTGGGGTGAGCCCCACCAGAAGCGGGATGATGTCTCGGCCTCCGGTGCCTACCTCCACCAGACCATGCTCGCGGAGAACGCCACCGGCCTGCGCAACCTTTTCTACCTCTCCTCCATGGCCTCCTATGAGGGCCAGCTGGGCAAGTGGCCCCGCATGGACGCCGAGTTGATCGCCGAGCACGCCGACGGCATCATCGCCACCACGGGTTGCCCCTCCGGCGATGTGCAGACCCGCCTGCGTCTGGGACAGTTCGACCAGGCCCTGGAGGCTGCGGCGATGTGGCAGGACATCTACGGCCGGGACAACTACTTCCTGGAACTGATGGACCACGGCCTCGACATCGAGAACCGGGTGCGTGCTGAACTGCTGGAGATCGGGCAGAAACTCAACCTCCCCCCGCTGGTGACCAATGACTGTCACTATGTGCTGGAATCCCAGGCCAAGGCCCATGAGGCGATGCTCTGTGTGCAGACCGGTAAAACCCTGAACGACCCGGACCGTTTCAAGTTCGACGGTTCCGGCTACTACATCAAGACCGCCGAGCAGATGCGGGAACTCTGGGATGACACCGTCCCGGACGGCTGCGACAACACCCTCTGGATCGCGGAGCGGGTCCAGCCCTATGACGAGATGTGGGAGTCGCACCCCCATGACCGCATGCCGGTTGCGGAGGTGCCTGAGGGACACACCCCCACCACCTGGCTGCTGCATGAGGTCAAGGAGGGACTGAAGGAACGTTTCAACGGTGGGGAGGTGCCCCAGGAGTACATTGACCGCGCGGAGTATGAGGTCGAGGTCATCGACATGAAGGGCTACCCCTCCTACTTCCTCATCGTCGCCGAGATCATCAGGCATGCCCGCTCCATCGGCATCCGGGTCGGTCCGGGCCGTGGTTCCGCGGCCGGCGCGCTGGTGGCCTACGCCCTGACCATCACCAATATCGACCCCATCGAGCATGGCCTGCTCTTCGAGCGCTTCCTCAACCCGGAACGACCCTCCGCACCCGATATCGACATCGACTTCGATGACCGTCGTCGCGGCGAGATGATCCGCTACGCGGCGGAACGCTGGGGAGAGGACAAGATCGCCCAGGTGATCACCTTCGGCACCGTCAAGACCAAGCAGGCGATCAAGGACTCCGCCCGCGTGCAGTACGGCCAGACCGGCTACCAGATGGCGGACCGCATCACCAAGGAACTGCCGCCGCCGATCATGGCCAAGGACATCTCGCTCTCCGGCATCACCGACCCTGGGCATGAGCGCTACGGCGAGGCCGCGAATGTCCGCGCCCTGATCGAGACCGACCCGGACGTGGCCAAGATCTACGAGACCGCCCGCGGTCTGGAAGGTGTGGTCCGCCAGGCCGGCGTGCACGCCTGTGCGGTGATCATGGCCTCGGTGCCGCTGCTCGACCATGTCCCGATGTGGAAGCGCCCCGCTGACGGTGCGCTGATCACGGGTTGGGATTACCCGGCCTGTGAGGCCATCGGCCTGCTGAAGATGGACTTCCTGGGACTGCGTAACCTCACCGTCCTCGGTGACGCCATCGACAACATCAGGATGAACCGGGGCGAGGAGATCGACCTGGAGAACCTCGACATCGTCGATGAGGAGACCTACCGGTTCCTGGGCCGCGGCGACACCCTGGGTGTCTTCCAGCTCGATGGTGGCGGCATGCAGGAACTGCTCAAGCGCATGCAGCCCACCGGCTTCAATGACATCGTCGCCGCCCTGGCGCTGTACCGACCCGGCCCGATGGGCGTCAACGCGCACCTGAACTACGCGGACCGTAAGAACGGCCGCAAGCCGATCGAACCAATCCACCCCGAGCTGGAGGAACCGCTCAAGGAGATCCTGGGTGAGACCTATGGTCTGATCGTGTACCAGGAGCAGATCATGAAGATCTCCCAGAAGGTGGCCAACTACACCGCCGGTCAGGCCGATGGTTTCCGTAAGGCCATGGGTAAGAAGAAACCGGAGGTGCTGGAGAAGGAGTTCGTGGCCTTCGAGGGGGGCATGCAGGACAACGGCTTCTCCAAGGAGGCCATCAAGACCCTGTGGGACACGATCCTGCCCTTCGCCGGTTACGCCTTCAACAAGTCCCACGCCGCCGGTTATGGCCTGGTCTCCTTCTGGACGGGCTACCTCAAGACGCACTACACCCCGGAGTACATGGCGGCCCTGCTGACCTCGGTCTCGGACAAGAAGGACAAGTCCGCAATTTACCTCGCGGACTGTCGCCACCTGGGCATCAAGGTGCTCTCTCCGGACATCAACGAGTCCTACAATGACTTCATGGCCGTGGGCGAGGACATCCGCTTCGGCCTGGGTTCGATCCGTAACGTCGGCTCCGAAGTGGTGGAATCGATCGTGGCCAGCAGGAAGGAGAAGGGGAGGTTCAAGGACTTCTCCGACTACCTGGACAAGATCGACACCCTGCCCTGCAATAAGCGCATCACCGAATCGCTGATCAAGGCCGGTGCCTTCGACTCCCTGGAGCACCCCCGCAAGGGCCTGATGCTCATCCATGAGGATGCGGTGGACTCGGTGATCACCACCAAGAAGGCTGCCGACAAGGGGCAGTTCGATCTCTTCGCCGCCCTCGGTGGGGAATCCGCCGAGGTGGCCAATAACGCCTTCGCACTGACCATCCCGGATGAGAAGTGGGATCTTAAGCATGAGCTCGCCCTGGAGCGTGAGATGCTCGGTCTCTATGTTTCCGGCCACCCCCTCGACGGTTTCGAGGAGGCACTGAACATGCAGACCGACACCGCCCTGACCACCATCCTCGGCGGGGAACTGCGTCACGGTGCCGAGGTGACCATCGGTGGCATCATCTCCGGCGTGGACCGTCGCTTCTCCAAGAAGGACGGTTCCCCCTGGGCGATCGTCACGGTGGAGGACCACAACGGCGCCTCGGTGGAACTGCTGGTCTTCAACAAGGTCTATGCCCTGGTCTCCTCCCAGATCGTGGAGGACAACATCATCCTGGCCAAGGCCCATGTCTCCATCCGGGATGACCGGATGAGCCTTTTCTGTGATGACATGCGGATCCCCGAGCTGGGCCCGGGCCATGGTGCGGGCCTGCCGCTGCGGCTGTCCATGCGCACCGACCAGTGCACCCCGGGCAACATCAAGAAGCTCAAGGATGTGCTGGTGGCCAATAACGGTGATTCCGAGGTCTACCTGAACCTGGTCAACGGGGAGGAATCCACCGTGATGATCCTCGGCGAGCATCTGCGGGTGAAGCGCTCCGCTTCCCTGATGGGTGATCTCAAGGCGACCCTGGGCCCGGGAATCCTCGGTTAGACAGACGCTTATCGACGCTCCCCGCCCACCAGGCACTGCCCGCCCCCGGCTTTCCCGGCGGCGGGCAGTCCTGCCTGGTATACCGTGCGGTTCAGCCAGGGGGTGGGGGAGTCCGGAATCCCCGGGGTGAGGGGTAAGGCAGGCGATGTCGGGTCGGTATCGGTACTATAGACCACACAGTCTAGATCAAGCCGTCCGGAGCCCCGGGAACGAAGTGCAAGCAGGCTGCGTACATACCGACCGAAAGGGAGCATCTTGACCGATCACATCCGCACCACTCACGTGGGTTCGCTGCCGCGCACCCCCGAACTGCTCGACGCCAACCTCAAGCGCGCCAATGGCGAGATCGAGGATGAGCGTTTCTTCGAGATCCTCGAGAAGTCCGTCGACGATGTCGTCAAGCGCCAGATCGAGCTCGGCCTGGACATCATCAACGAGGGCGAGTATGGCCACATCACCTCCGGCGCCATCGACTACGGTGCCTGGTGGAACTACACCTTCACCCGCCTGGGCGGACTGACCATGACCAATGAAGACCGTTGGGATTCCGCTGAGATCAAGCGCTCCTCCCCGGGCAACATCCAGCTGACCTCCTTCGTCGACCGTCGCGACCGCGTCAAGTTCGACGCTGCCTACAATGACCCGGACTCCGGCATTTTCACCGGCCGCGCCAAGGTCGGCAACCCCAAGTTCACCGGCCCGGTCACCTACATCGGCCAGCAGGAAGTCGACACCGACGTCAAGCTGCTCGCCGATGCACTGAAGAACAACAACCACACCGCCGGTGGTTTCGTCGCCGCCATCTCCCCGGGCTCCGCGGCACGTCTGAAGAATGAGTTCTACGAGACCGAGACCGAGCTGGTCTACGCCTGCGCTGATGCCCTGCACCACGAGTACAAGGCCATCACCGATGCCGGCCTGACCGTGCAGATCGATGCCCCGGACCTGGCTGAGGCCTGGGACCAGATCAACCCGGAGCCCACCGTGGAGGACTACAACGAGTGGCTCTCCATCCGCATCGACGCCATCAACCGCGCCGTCAAGGGCCTGCCCAAGGAGCAGACCCGTCTGCACATCTGCTGGGGTTCCTGGCACGGCCCGCACACCACCGACGTTCCCTTCGGTGACATCCTGGCGACCGTCCTCAAGGCTGAGGTCGGCGGCTTCACCTTCGAGGGTGCCTCCCCGCGCCACGCCCATGAGTGGCGTGTCTGGCAGGAGCACAAGCTGCCCGCCGGTTCCCTGATCTACCCGGGTGTCATCTCCCACTCCATGAACGCCGTGGAGCACCCCCGCCTGGTCGCTGACCGCATCATCCAGTTCGCCGAGGTCGTCGGCCCGGAGAATGTCGTCGCTTCCTCGGACTGTGGCCTGGGTGGCCGTCTGCATCACCAGATCGCCTGGGCGAAGCTGGAGTCCCTGGTTGAGGGCGCCCGCATCGCCTCCAAGGAGCTCTTCTAACCCCCACCTTCCCGCTGCCCCGGTCCCCCCGGGGTGGTGAGGGAAATGAAGGCGGGGCCCACGGTGTGAAAACCGTGGGCCCCGCCTTCGGGCATGTCCGGCCTCAGCTGCTGAGTGCCGGTGAGAACCAGTTAGAGGTTGATGCCGAACCGGTCCAGAAAGCCCCGGAGCTGGTCAGCGCCACCCGGCACCACCTTCGCGTAGGTGCTCAGAGCGGTGATGACGGCGGTGCCGAGGGTGAAGAAGACCTCGAAGCCCAGGAACACCCACTCCATCTCCTCGGTCATCTCCAGCGAACCCAGCGCCACCTCAGGCTCGCAGTCCACCACCTCATCCGCATCGGCGTTCTCGGCGGCGGGCTCATCATCCACCGCATCCTCGCACTCCTCGGGGAGCGGGGGCACCGTGGTTTCCGTGCCCGGTGCAGCCGTCTCCGTGGGGGTTTCGGTGGGGGTTTCAGTCTCTGTGGGAGAACTGGAACCCAGGACGGAACTACCGGCACTGAGCTGGCTGGAGAGCCCGTTGTCCTCGGTGGTGGCGGCCTGAGCCGGTGTCACCAGGGCCAGGGTGGTGGTGGCTGCGGCGATGAGGGCAAGCGAGATGCGGCGACGGGTCACAGAGGACTCCTTCGGGGTAGAGGCAAAAGTCGTCAGTCAGTGTAACCCCTGACGGTAATTAGGGGGTGAATAGCTTCTGGATTTCGGCCTGCAGCTGGGGAATCGTGCCGGAGAAGAAGGCGGCGACCCCACCGATCAGGGCTGCCACCCCGGCCAGGGCAACCAGCGGGCCGGCGGAAGAACCCTGCTGGAAACCGGTGGCACCGCCCGGGGTCTGGTCCTCGACCAGTGAGTCGATCTCGAAGATGGTGGTGGTGCCGGAGACCTCATTGCCCACCGCGAGCAGGTTCTTGCCATTGGGGGAGTCAGCGGCCGGGATGAAGACCAGACCCTCTGGGCCCAGGTCACCGGATTCAGCCCAGTTGTCGACCAGTTCCTCGCTCTCCTCATCGAGGGCGCTGACATCGAAGTCGCGGTTGTTGACGTAGGTGACGTACTCCGCGGACTCCGGGTCACTGACGTCGTAGACGAAGACGCCACCGATGCGCTCCAGGCCGATGAAGGCGTAGGTCTTGCCGTTGATGTCGCCGAGTGCCACACCCTCCGGCTCCGGGCCCTTGTTGTCGGAACGGTTGTCGAACCAGCCCTCATCATGGGAGGCGTTGAAGATCAGCTGGCCGGTGCTGTGCAGTTCCGCGAGCTTCTGCTCGAACTGTTCACCGGAGTTGAAGACCTTGTTGCCCTCCGTGTCGAAGATGGAGAAACCGCGGGCGCCGAAGCTGTAGAGCTCGGTGTAGCAGGAACCGTCCCCGGAAAGCCCCAGGGTGGTGGTGATGTTCAGGCGGCCGAGGTTCTCGTCCTCCTGCAGCTGCGCAATGCTGAGCTCGGAACCGGTGTCGAAGTCCTCACAGATCGGGGGCAGTCCCTCATCCTCATCGCCGAGGTCCTTGATGCGGGCTTCCTCGGAGTAGGCCTCCCAGTCGCGGGCGTCTCCTTCATTGGCCATGACGAGGTAGTTCTTGCCGTTCACGGAGTAGGCCTCAATCGCATCCGGCATGGGGATGGCCTTCAGCGGCCAGTTCCGGATGTTGATTTCTCCGTCCCGGTCGGAGGTGTCGATGCCGAACTCGGTGGCCAGGTCGAAGAAACCGAGGGGGAAGATATTCTCGACGGCCGCGGTGGCCAGGTCGACCACGGCGATGGCGTTGTTCTCCTGCAGGGTGACATAGGCCTTGCCGTCGATCTCGGTGATGTACTCCGGTTCCAGGTTCTGCGCCACGGTGGTGGAGTCACCGACCTGGCCGAAGACGCGGACATCCTCATGCAGGGCGCCGGGGGCGTTGAAGGCCTGGAAATCAGCGACCCGGACATCATCCTGGGTGGGGGCCACAACGGTTCCGAGGGCAGGCAGGGTGACCACGGTGACCGAACCTTCCGGATCGTAGGAGTAGTCCTCGGCGGGTTCACCCTCATTGGCGGTGAAGGCGTACTTGCCGTCAGCGCTGATACCGACCATGTCCGGCAGCGCACCACCGATATTGACCCGACCCAGCTCTTCGCCGGTGTCGGCGTTGAAGAAGAGCATGGCGCCCTCATCGGTTTTGTCCGCCGGTTCAACATTGGCCACCGCCAGGCCATCTTCACGGACGGTGACGGAGTTGATGCCATTGCCGGCACCGGCCTCGATGGCACCCACCTTCTTCGGGGTGGTGGGGTCGGAGATGTCGAGGATGTCGATATTGCCGGAGAGGGCGTTGACCACCAGCAGCTGCTCGGTGGCGGCATGGTAGGCGAGGATCTCGGCGGCGGATTCCTCGAACTGGCCGGAGTCATAGGAGCCGATGGGCTTCATGGCGATCTCGGCGCCCGGGGCGGAGTCAATGACCGGGTTGGGGACAACCACGGCATTGGCGGGGGTGACCAGGGTGAGACTGGTCGCGACAGCGGCACAGAGAGCGATGGCGCTCCGGCGGATAGACACGATGGGAGATCTCCTAGACAGTGGTTTCGGGGCAGGTATGCTCCGGACCTTATGGATTCAGGTGTGGAAATCATCATGCTCCATATAGGTAATATTTTATCCACTTACAGGGGTTTCTCAGGTGTCTGGGCGGTGAATATTGGGTAAACCGGGTTGTGTCTGTGATCGTGTCGCAGGGAGGGACTAAACTCCTGATTCATGAGCGAATCCCCGAACACCGACTCCACTGCCATCTCGGTATCCTCCGAGCCGATCCACGCCGCCGATGTGCAACTGGCTCAGGCCCGAATTTCCTCGGTGATCGCTCCGACCCCGCTCCAGTACTGCCCGCGGCTCTCCGAGGAACTCGGCGTGGAGGCCTACCTCAAACGGGAGGATCTGCAGGATGTCCGTTCCTACAAGATCCGCGGCGCCTACAACGCCATCAGTCAGCTCAGTGCTGAAGAGCGTGCTGCCGGCATCGTCGCCGCCTCCGCCGGCAACCATGCCCAAGGCGTGGCCTACGCCTGTAAGCAGCTGGGCATCCAGGGGCGGATCTACGTTCCCGCCAAGACCCCGAAGCAGAAGCGGGACCGCATCCTCGTCCATGGTGGGGATCAGGTGGAGCTGGTGGTCACCGGGGCCAGCTTCGATGAGGCCGCCGCAGCCGCCCGCGCCGATGCCGCAGAGACCGGCGCCGTGGTGGTCGAGCCCTTCGACGCCCGCGACACCATCGTCGGTCAGGGCACCGTCGCCGCCGAGATCCTCAGCCAGCTGACCTCAATGGGAAAGTCCGCCCACACCGTGGTGGTCCCCGTCGGTGGTGGCGGTCTGCTGGCCGGGGTGCTCAGTTATTTCGCGGACATGGCCCCGCGCACCGCCATCGTGGGTGTGGAACCCTCCGGCGCCGCCTCGCTCCGGGCTGCCCTAGACAACCATGGCCCCATCACCCTGGATGAGGCGGATGGGTTCGTCGATGGTGCCGCCGTCAAGCGCACCGGCGATCTGACCTACGAGATCATCGAACGCAACCTGGGACGGCTGCATCTCCTGGATGTCTCCGAGGGTGCGGTCTGCACCGAGATGCTAGACCTCTACCAGTCTGAGGGCATCATCGCTGAGCCGGCCGGGGCGTTGTCGGTGGCTGGCCTGCGCGAACTGCACCTGACCCCGGGTGAGGTCGTGGTCTGCATCATCTCCGGTGGTAACAATGATGTGCTGCGCTATGGCGAGGTGATGGAACGCTCCCTGGTCCATCGCGGCCTCAAGCACTACTTCCTGGTGAACTTTCCCCAGGAGCCGGGGCAGCTGCGTAATTTCCTGGAGAATATCCTCGGCCCCGATGATGACATCACGCGCTTTGAATACCTCAAGCGCAACAACCGGGAGACCGGTGCCGCCCTCGTCGGCCTCGAGCTCAGTGCCGCCGCGGACCTGCAGCCCCTGCTGGAGCGCATGGAAGTCTCCCGCATCGACTGCCAGCAGCTGCATCCCGGCACCCCGGAGTACTCCTTCCTGATCTAGCCTGGGGGAGAGCACGTCATCCCGGCCACGGCAACAGTTGAAGGCCCCGGAACCCCCAGCCCGGGGTTCCGGGGCCTTCCTCATTTCCGCCTTCCCCCTCGTGGTCCCGGGGAAGATCAGCGGCGTAGCAGCGCAAAACCCCAGGCATCAAGCAGGGTGCGGTCCGGGTGCACCTCCGGGGAGGTGAAACTGTAGATCAATTCTCCGCCCTGGGGGATCTCCACCGGGGTGGCGGAGAGGTTGGCCAGCAGGGTGACATCCTCATGCCCCATCAACAGCCAGGGCTCCTCCTCACTGCCCCCCTGCACCTGCAGCTGATCCAGCCGGGGTCGGGCCAGGCCCCATTCGGTGCGCAGCCGCAACAGGGTGCGGTAAGCCCCGTGGATGCGCTGGGCCTGCTCATCGAAGTCCCAGTCCAGCTTGGCGGATTCGAAGGTGGCCGGATCAGCCGGGTCGGGCACCTGAGATACGTCCCAGCCGGAACGGGAGAACTCCCGGGTGCGCCCCTCCCTGGTCAGTCGGTTGAGTTCCGCATCGGTATGGGAGACGAAGAAGGGGAAAGGGGTACGCGCCCCGAACTCCTCACCCATGAAAAGCATGGGGGTGTAGGGGGAGCAGTAGATCACCGCCGCCTTGAGCACCTGCTGCTCCGGAGTCAGCGTCATGGAGGGGCGGTCACCGCCCGCCCGGTTTCCGGTCTGGTCATGGGTGGTGGTGTAGGTGACGAAGCGGTGCGCCGGGATCAGCTCCCGGTTCACGGCCCGACCGTGGTGCCGACCCCGGTAACTGGAGTAGTCCCCGGTGAAGAAATAGGCCCCCCGCAGGGTCTTGAGCAGGGCCTCCAGCGAACCAAAGTCCGCGTAATAAGCGTGATTCTCCCCGGAGATCAGGGTGTGCAGCCCATGGTGGATGTCATCGGCCCACTGGGCCGCCAGACCATGGCCCCCGGCCTCCGGCGAGCTGATCACCTTCGGGTCATTGAGATCGGATTCGGCGATCAGGCTGCGGGGCACCCCGGTGGTGGCGGTGATCTCATCGGCGATCTGCTGCATCTGCGCCAGAATGGACGGCGCCCCATTGTCATCCAGGGCGTGGATGGCATCCAGCCGCAGGCCGTCGATGTGGAATTCGCTGAACCACTGGCGCACCGTGTCCAGGATGAAGGCGCGGACCTCATCGGAGTCAGGGCCGGAGATGTTGACGACCTCACCCCAGCCGGTGGAACCCCCTGAGGTGTAGGGGCCGAAGAAACCGTTGTAGTTGCCATCCGGTCCGAAATGGTTGTAGACGACATCGAGGTAGACCGCGATGCCGGCGGCATGCGCGGCGTCGACAAGCTTTTTCAGGCCCGCGCGGCCACCATAGCTTTCCTGCACCGCCATCCAGGCCACCCCGTCATAACCCCAGTTCCTTTCCCCGCCGAAGGGCTGCACCGGCATCAGTTCGATGGCGCTGACCCCCAGATCCTTCAGGTGGGGAAGCTTATCGACGACCCCCTCAAAGTCGCCGCGGGCACTGAAGGTGCCCACATGCAGCTCATAGAGCACCGTGCCGGGCAACACCCTGCCCCGCCACTGATCATCGGACCAGTCGAAGGTGGGATCATCGACCCGGCTCAAACCGTGCACCCCATCCGGCAGGGAGGTGGAGCGAGGATCGGGCAGGGTGATGGAGAAACCCTCCCCGGCATCAACCTGGAAGCCGTAGCGTTGCCCGGTCTCCGCTGATATCTCAGCCACCCACCAACCACCTTCGGTGCGGTTCATGGGATGCAGCTGCTCTTGATCGGGGGTTTCCCGGAGAACCAGGCGGACGTCGCGGGCATGAGGTGCCCAGACACTGAACGAAGGGCCCTGGGGGCGAAGCGAAATCATGTGCCCCAGCGTAGGTAAGGGGAGCGGACCCCGCCATCGGTAGAATCCACATCCATGTATCAATTACCCGCCGCCGGAGTCACCACCGCCCACGAATGGGAGATCAAGCGTTCTCGCTTCATCACCCTGATCAGGCGGGTGCGTTCCGAGGCGGAGGCCCGCGACTTCATCGCCGAGGTACGCGGCGACTACCCGGATGCCAGGCACCACTGCAGCGCCTACCTGCTGCATGTCGAGCACGCCAACCCGATCGAACGTTCCAGTGACGATGGTGAACCCTCCGGCACCGCCGGAAAACCCATGCTGGACATGCTGCGTGGCTCCGGAATGCTCGACATCGCCGCCGTGGTGGTGCGCTACTTTGGGGGCATCAAACTCGGCACCGGTGGCCTGGTGCACGCCTACTCCAACTCGGTGGGCGAGACCCTGCCCCTGGTCCAGCGTGTCACCCGGGCGGAACGCGAACTCTACACCGTGGAATTCCCCCATTCCGATGCCGGCCGCTGGGAGGCGGACCTCCGGGCCCGCGGGGTCGATGTTGTGACGATGGACTACGGGGCTACCGTGACCTACACCCTGGCGATTGATCCCGGGGAAGTGGCCGAACTGACCGCCCTGCTGGCGGCGGTGACCTCAGGTCGGGTGACGCCAAAGGAAGCTGGTTCCGCATGGGTGGAAGGCAACTGACTAGACTGTCTCCCATGAGTATGCAGCAGTACCCCCGAAACCCCATCGAGCAGCGCAAGATGGCCGTCCGCAAGTACACCCGAAACGGCGTCATCGCAGTCGGTGGTGGCCTCGTGGGCGGTACCGCACTGGCCATCCTGGCCGGCAGTTCCTTCTTCCTGATCCTCGGCCTGATCATCGCCGTGGTCGGTGGTTTGATGAACTACCGCAAGATCAACCGGATCATCAACCACAAGGACTAGGATCGGAGCGATGTCTGAATCCACTGGCACCCCGGTACGGGTGGACGCCTGGGTATGGGCGGTCCGCCTCCTCAAGACCCGTTCCCTGGCCGCCGAGGCCTGCCGCGCCGGGCATGTCAAGGTCAACGGTGTCTCGGTGAAACCCGCCCAACAGGTCGCCCCCGGTGATCGGGTGCGGGTGTGGAAGGATCACCGCGAAATGGATGTGGAGGTGCTGGACACCCCTCGCAAGCGGCTCGGGGCTCCGGAGGCCCGGCGCTGCTACGCCGATCATTCCCCGCCGCCCCCGCCGAAGGAGATCCTGGCCTCCCAGCCACGCCGTGACCGGGGTGCCGGGCGGCCGACGAAGCGGGAACGCCGTCAACTGGATCAGTTGCGGGGGCGTCCTTAGACGAACGCGGGCCGCGGAGACCAGAGACGGTCTCCGCGGCCCGCGTTGTTAATGAGCTTTCTAGCGCTGCCCGAGGATGCGGCGTACCCGGGGGATGACTTCCTCGCCGTAGAGACGGATGGTGTCCATGGCATGTTCATGCTGCACCGGCCCATTGGAGTACTTCAGGGTGAAGCGGTCCAGCTCCAGTGCCTCGATGGCGTCAACCATCTTGGCGGCAACGGTGTCCGGGGAACCGACATAGAGGGAACCGGAGTTGATCTCCTGGAGGAAGCGTCCCTTGGTCGGCTCCGGCCAGCCCCTCTCGGCACCGATGCGGCGCTGCATGGCCATCCACTGGTAGTAGAGCCTTTCCTGGGCCTCGGCATCGGTGTCGGCGATCAGGCCGGGGGAGTGGATACCCACCGGCAGCTGGGGGTTGCCCAGCTCATTATTGGCCCGTTTGTAGAGGTCGACGAAGGGACGGAAGCGGCGGACCTGGCCCCCGATGACGGCGAGCATCAGGGGCATCTTCTGGCGTGCGGCGCGTACCACGGACTCCGGGGAACCACCCACGGCCACCCAGGGCCGCAGGCCATCGGCGGTCGGCGGGTAGAGCTTCTGGTTCTCCAGGGAGCTGCGCGTGGTGCCCTCCCAGGTGACTCCGGTGCCGGCCTGATCGGCGTCAAGAATCTTGCGCATCAGGTCCAGTTTCTCCTCGTAGAGGACCTCGTACTTGTCCAGGTCGAAACCGAAGAGGGGGAAGGACTCGATGAAGGATCCCCGGCCCAGGATCATCTCGGCACGGCCGGAGGAGATGGCGTCGATGGTGGAGAAACGTTCGAAGACACGCACCGGGTCATCGGAGCTCAGTACCGTGACGGAGGTGGTGAGGATGATCTTCTTGGTGCGGGCGGCGATGGCGGTCAGCACGATGTCGGGGGCGGAGACCGCATAATCATCGCGGTGGTGCTCGCCCACGCCGAAGACATCCACGCCCACCCGGTCGGCGAGCACACCCTCCTCCACGACATTGCGGACCACCTGGTCATGGGGCAGGGGGGTGCCCTCGGCGTCCCAGGTGACATCGCCGAAGGTGTCGAGACCGAATTGGATGGGTGTGGTGGACATCGTTTAGTTCTCCCGTGGAAATGCTCGCAATTACTAACCTAGTTGACATATCAACAATATCAGCTCCCCTGGGGAAATGACAGCGAAGCGACACCGGTGTTCCGGACGGCGGGGCAGGGGACACAAAAACCTCCCCCGGAGCCCCACCTCTCTGGATGCAGAGAGGAAGAAGATGCCGGCGGAGGTCTGGAGAAGAAAGTCCCGGGGGGGAGTGAGACCTACCAGAGACCCCAGGTGGCGGGCGGGAAGTTAACCCCGAACTCGCGGAAGAAATCGGCGGTGGTCAGCGCCCAAACGTGGATCTGGTCGGCGAAGACCGGGAAATCTTCGCGGATGGAAATACTGCTCATACGGTGAATACTCCTTAGTTGATGGGCGCCGGTACCCGGCAGACGTTACCCTTTTTCAGCGGTGATGTGGGCGCGACGCATCTTGGCAAGTCGGGTCTTGAGCTGACGTTCCCGCTGCGTCGCACGTGAGCTGCTGTCCCGGGTGCGGCTAATGTGATCATCCCCATAGCGACGGAGTAGCAGATCATCAATCAGCCGGACCTGGCCGGGGAGGAAACGGTAGTTCATCGCCCGACCCAGGGCTTCAATATCCATGTCATCGAGCAGCAGGCGCAGCTCCGCCACCGTGGTCACCCCATTAGCCAGGAGGATCTCACCCAACCAGCGGAAGAGCTCCGAACGTGGTCGCGGGAAACGGTTCCCCAGCAGGACCGCCAGCACACCGGGCAGCGTCTCCGAACTCAACTCCACCTCATCGTCGGTGGTGCTCGCCCCGGAGGACTGCACCGAGGCGATCAGGTCGAATTGCTGATCCGCCAGCTCAATCAGACCGGCCGCCAACGTGAAAGCGCGGTCCACCGCTGGATCCGGCTCCTCAGGGCCCCGCTTATAACGGATATCATGCTCGAACTCGGCCCAGGCATGCTGCAGGACCGTACGGATCTGCACCTCAAAGCGCATTCCCCGGTAAGCCCGCAACTCCTCCGGGGAATCCTCACTGACCTCAAGGATCAGGTGGTGGGAACCATAACCGAAAGTTCCCGACACCCGGGTCTCGGTGGTCTTGTCCACATTGCGGTGCACCAGGAAAGAATCCCGCAGCACCGTGATCGCGGCTGGGATCTCGGTGGAGTGATACGTGGTCACCCGCACCCCAACCACATCGTGGATGTCTTGCCAGGGTTCCGGATACTGCGGGCTGCCATCAGGGTGCTGCTTACGTGCCTTGGCCTTCAGCGAGGACCATTCCTTCACCCGGGCCCACACCCGGTCATAGGTAACGCCACCGTCGCTGAGGAGATCCTCCAGCGCACCGGAGAATTCTTCAGCTGCATCAGGGTGGGAGCGGGCCCACGCGTGGTAATAGCTCCCCAGCCGGGAGATCACTTTATTGTTCATGGCAGAGTGCGATTCTACCCCTCGGCCGGATCATCCAGTCGACGTAGTAGGGCAGTGGGCAGCACCTCAAGAACCTCCGCCACCGGAACCGTGCCGCTGAACTCCCGACCCGAGAGCTCCTCCCGCCAGCTGCCCGCAGGCAGCGTCAGGGTGGTCTCCCCCCAACCACCATCCTGCTGCAGTGCCAACGGGCGACGGGTGGCCACCGCAATGACCTTCAGGCCGGCCTCCCCGGAGTCCAGACCCCGTGCCAGACCAATCAGGTGGGACTCCGCCGGACCCTCAGCGAAAACCGCCTGATGATCCCCGGCGGTGAAGAGCTCCGGAAACTCCCGGCGCAACTGCAGCGCCGCATGGATCAGGGCCTGCTTGGCCCGGTCAGCATGATCCGCCAGGTGCGGATAAGCATGGAAATTCTCGCTTCCGGCCTCCTCGGAAGCCTCCTCCCGCGCCATCCCGGCGATGGAGAACCAATCAACCCCCTCCTGCAGCACAGTCAGCGACTGCTCGCGGGCGGTGTAATCCACGAAGCGGCGGTTATCCGGATCCACCAGATGGTCGGTGAAGAACTCGGTGCCCTGGTAGGTGTCCGGCACCCCGGGTCCGATCAGCTGCAGCAATTTGCGACCCAGGGAGATCTGCGTGGCACCGCGGTGCAGGGGTGCAATGAACTCGGTGATCAGGCTGGTGACGGGGCCGTCGAGAAGCACATCCGCCCAATCGTGGATGGCTTTCTCGAAACGGGCATCCGGGTCCGTCCAACTGGTGTGCACCCCGGCCTCACGAATCGCCTTGAGTGCAAAAGCCTGGAAACGCTCATGGAGCGCATCAGTGACCTCACCATCCACCGGCCACACCCCGAGCAGATTCTGCAGCAGAAAATGCCCGGTGCCCTCATCGGGGGCCGGCACCACAGCGGTGACCCGCCGGACGAACTCCGCGAACTCACTGGGAAGCTCCGTCAGCTCAATGATCCGCGCCCGGACATCCTCGCCACGCTTGACATCATGGGTGGACAAGGTGGTCATGGTCATCGGCCACAGCCGGGCACGCTCCTGCTGCAGCAGATGGAACTCCGCCGTCGACACCCCGAAACGACCCGGCGCGCCACCCACCTCCTGCAAGGCGATCAACCGGGAAGCCCGGTAGAAGGTGGTGTCCTCCACACCCTTGGCCATCACCGCACCACAGACCTGGGCGAAACGGACCTTCGCCTCAGAATTGGCCAGCAGGCCGGCGGCGATCAGATCCAGGGCATCCCGACGGGAGGGGAAACGCCGGGTCATCTCCGCGACCAGGGTGGCCACCAGCCGGGAGAGCGAGATGTAGTCGGCACGGTAGGCAGGCATCGCCGCCACCAGTTCCACAATGGTGGTGATCAGCTGTTCCTCGGAGACCGAACTGCCGGCGGTGGAGAAATTATCGCGGCGCATTGCTCGGGCCAGGCGGCGTACCTCGGCGGAGAGCTCCTGACGGGCCACCTCCCGCTTGAGTTCCTGCTCACTCGCGGTGATGGCGGACTCATCCCAGGTGGAGCCGGACTGCTGCAGCGCCAGCATGGAGAGACTGTCCTCCGATTCGCGGCTGATGAACACCCCATCCAATTCCCGCAGGGCGTCATAACCGGTGGAGCCGTCGACCGCCAGACGCGGATCAAGGGGTTCCTCCACCCCCAGGATCTTCTCCACCACCAGCCAACGGTCCGGACCGATCACCTCACGCAACTGGGTCAGGTAGGCGAAGGGGTCGGAAAGCCCATCGGGGTGGTCCACCCGCACCCCGTCGATCAGGTCCTCGGCGATCAGCTGCCGCAGGATCCGATGGGTGTGCTCGAAGACGCGGGGATCTTCCTGACGGATGCCGGCCAGCCCGTTGACGGAGAAGAAACGACGGTAGCTGATCACCCCGTCCCGCCAGTACATCAGGCGGTAGCACTGCTTCTCGTAGACCTCGCGGGGATCATCCTCAAGGGTCTCCATGGTGCCGGGCCGGACCGGAAAGATGTTCTCGTAGTAGGCGAGCACCGCCTCACCCTCATGCTCCTTCAACTCGAGCTTATCGATGTCGTCGGGGGCACCCAGGACGGGAAGTCCCAGCTTGCCGCCCGCGCCATTGTCCTCATGCCAGTCAATGTCGAAGTAGTACTCGAACTCCGAGCCCTGACCATAGGTGAGCACATCCCACCACCAGGGGTTCAACTCGGGGTGCTCGATGCCGACATGGTTGGGAACGAGGTCGATGATCAGCCCCAACCCCGCCTCATGGGCAGTTTCCGCCAGCTGGCGCAGGCCCTCGATGCCCCCGAGCTCAGGATTGATCTCGGTCGGATCCAGCACGTCATAGTTGTGGTTGGACTCAGGTGGGGCCGTCAGGATCGGGGAGAGATAAAGATGACTGACCCCCAGTTCCGCAAGGTAGGGGACAAGCTCGGTGGCTTCCTCAAAGGTGAAGGCCCGCCCCAAACCGTCGGGATCTGACTGTGGGCCACGCAGCTGCAGGCGATAGGTGGCGGTGATCGGACGAGGGGTCATGCTCTTCCTCCGGGGATTGGGTTGAACCCGGGGTGATACTTACCCGGGCGAACTTGCTGGAACAAAACTTCAGGGAAACATGCTGCCTCCCGTCCTGATCCGGGAGGCTCACCCCGTCCAGACTAATGAGTAGCGTCTGAAAGTGCCGGGAAACCACATTCATAGGAGATCGCCCGCCCACCCAACAGCGGCCTCCCCAGATCCAGCACGTGCTCCTCCAAAAACCTGCCGAAGCTCTCCAACTCCGGGGCCCGCGCCGGGAAAGCCAGCAGCACCTCCCGGGTAGGAGCCACATAACGTACCTCGGTACGCATCAACCGACGCAGATGGAAATGCATGATGCTGAAAGTATGGGGGTGAGCCAACCAATCAGTGGGGCTCGACCCCGGGGTAGCCACCTGCAGTGCCGGAAGAGGCTGCCCACTGAGCACTGAGGCCGGCCGGGTGTAGAAACGGAAACCCTCCGCCTCCCGGGAACGGTGCAACAGATTCTCCGCCGCCACATCCCAAGCCTGCTGTGGGAAAAGATCCAGCTCACCCAGACCCCGCTGACTGACCGTGATCAGGGGATCAGCATTACCCGCCCGTCTACCCGACGAACCTGTCTCCGGCAGACAATGCAGACCCGCACTGAGCTGCCGGGACAACGCGATCATGGCCGGGCTGTCACTGAAACCATCATCACTGAGCCCCGGGCGTTGCTGCCCGGCGGTCAGGTGCAGGCGGGGCAGCAGGCGCGCCGGGTGGAGGTGGGTTGTCGTCGGCTCCGCCTCATCACCCCAGTGGGGAGCCGCGGGGTGCAGCGCATCGGGTGCGGCGAGCAGAACGGCGTCCGGGGCGGAAATAGTGTCCGTGGAGGGACTCAGGTCGGTGATGGAACTGGGGTGGGTTGCAGCGGTGGTGAAGGCGGTGCTCATCTCGGGGTTCTCCTGGTGGTTGAGGCACCTTGAGGTGCCTTCACCTCCATAGACCCGGATTTCCGGTGGAAGGTTCCCGGTGAGGGGCCACTGGCTGCGTCCCCCGGTGATCAGGTCAGGAACCCTGGCGGGCTGGAACCAGCGGGGCTGGGGTCAGAAGAGCTGGGATCAGAAAGGCGGTTCCTCATCGAAACCGATGGCGGTGTAGAGCTCGGCGGCACTCCAGATCTGAATTTCCTGGCCCTTGGCGATCAACTCCTCCGCCCGCTTCTGCTTGGAGGTCTTGGTGGCCCAGGTACCGGCAACCAGGATGGTGGTTTTCTTCGTCACATTCTTGCCCACGATGCCACCCCGTTCGGCGATCCCGGCCCAGAGGCTGCCCTTGTCATGGGGTTCGAAGTCACCGGAGAGGGTGACATTCTGGCCGAAGAGGATGCCCTGGGGATCTGCGTTTTCATTGGGTTCCGGAATGGCGTCCGGGGTGGCCACCGCAGCCCAGGGGGCGGGGCCCCGGCGCCCACCCTTGGCACCTGCGGCGGCCGGGGACTCCTCGGTGAGCTGGGCCTCGGTGGGCAGATCTGCCGGATCATCCCAGGCGGAACGGGAACCTGCATCCGGGGCGGGGCGGCCGGTGGGGTCTTCTGTCATGTCCCCGATCCGCTCTCCAGCGGCCGTCAACCCCTGGGCCAGCTGGCGCTGCTGCAGAGCGACACCGGCGCCGGAACGGTCGCGGAGTACCGGGTAGACCCGTTCCGGGTTGAGGTTGCCGATGGTCATGCTGCGACTGTGGAAGAGTTCGGCGAGCGAACCCTGGAAGCTGTGTCTGCGGGCCAGGGCGACGGTGATCCCGGCGCAGGCCCGGGCATCTTCGGTGGCATCATGATGTTTCTTCAGCTCCACCCCGAGATGTTCGGCGACCACAGGTAGGGAATGGCTGCGGACATCGAGTTTCTCGCCGCGGGCCAAGGCCAGACTGCAACCGAAGAAGAGAGTGGGGGTTTCGACCCCGGCGGCCGCGCAGGCCCGGGATAGGGCAGTGGCGTCGAATTGGGCGAAGTGGGCCACGAAGGGAAGCTCCCCGATGAACTCCACCAGCTGGGGGAGTCGCTCGGCGAAGCTGGGCTGCCCGGCGACATCCTTCGGGCGGATGCCATGAATGTTGATATTGGCGTCCGTGAAGTTATCCAGGCCGGGCGGTGGGGTGCAGAGCCAGGACTCAGCGGCGACCTCTACACCGTCGATGTAGCGGACCAGGCCGATCTGACAGATCGAGCCCCAGTCATTGTTGGCGGTTTCCACATCGAAGCCGACGAAGTTCAACCCGGGGGTCATCCGCTGCCCGGAAGCCTCACCCCGCAGGGCCGCTTTGACCGCGGTCTCGAACTCAGTGGCGGCAGCCTGCTGATTGGGGGCGAAGGCCACCGTGATGCCTGCCCCCTCCAGGTGTACTACTCCGGAGGTCAGTGCGGTGGGGCTGGACTGGGTGACTCCGGTGACCTTTGAAACCTCAACCTCGACATCGGAGCCGTGGATGGCGGTCAGCAGATCCGAGTAGTGGATCTGGATGGAGTCATTGCTCACTGTCAGCTGCGCACCTTGGGCGGGGATCACGATACGGGGTCCTTCCTGCTGTGTATTCCGGGGCTTGGGGGTTCCACCACCCAGTGGCGGGGGACGGACCTGCAACCCGGTGTTCCCCGGCAAGCTTACCTGCGGCCCCGAACCCCACCTTTCAACCTGGCCCATATCCCGCCTGAAACAGCTCCTCAACTGGGAGGGGGAGGGCACACCACCTCGGTATCTCCAGGGGGTAGGGGGAGGCGATTTGTCCAGCATCTCTGGGACGGTGCCGGAGAATCCTCAGGCGTCGCTGAAGGTAGATGCGGGTCTCAGGGGCGGTGGGCAGCTGAGACGGATTCTGAACAGCCGAAAATGAAGGAAGTGGGTGAGGAATAATCCTCACCCACCTTCGGCCGGTCCCTTAACTAGAGCGGATCTTCCTCGCTGTAGGGGTCCTCCAGGTCTTCGGTTTGAAGCTGCTTATCGGCGTCCCCCTTAACCGGGGTTTTCACCGAAGCCGCTTTTTTCTCCGGCTGGGTCTCCTCAGGCTGGCTCTCCTCGGCGGGAAGCTCCTCAACTGCAGCCTCATCCTCCGCGGATTCGGCAGCGGACTCGGTCTCCTCACCGGATTCGACTAGGGATTCCTCCGGTTCGGTGGCGGCGGCCTCCTCTGGCTGGGCAGCCTCGGAGTTTTCGGTATCCGTAGCTGCTTTCGCGGCGGCCTCCGCCTCCTCTGCAGCGTGCTGCTCCTCGTCTCGCAGGGCATTGAGCTCTGCGGCCGGCTCATAATCATCGTAGATGGCGGGCTCGATCTGCTTGAGCACCATGCAGGAGCGGGCGGGGACCTCGATGGTGCCGGCGGCATTGATGACCTCGGCCTCCAGCGGGTAGCCACTGTCCTCGGTGGTGTCAATGATCAACTGCCACTTCTGACCGAAGTAGGTCGGCGGCAAGGTGAACCTGATGGGCTCATGGTGGGCGTTGAACATCAGGATGAAGGAGTCATCCTTGACCTTCTCGCCACGAGCATCAGGCTCAGTGATCGCATCACCATTGAGATAGACCATCAGGGACTTGCCGAAGGTGAAGTCCCAGTCATCCTGGGTCATCAGCTTGCCGGAGGGCACCAACCAGGCGATGTCACGCTCCCGGACATCGGCACCCAGGGGGCCGCCCGCCAGGAATCGACGGCGACGGAAAACCGGGTGGCGCTTGCGGATATTGAGCAGTCGCTTGGCGAAGCCGAAGAGGTCGGCGTTCTCATCCAGCTGATCCCAGTTGATCCATGCCAGCTCATTGTCCTGGCAGTAGACGTTATTGTTTCCTCCCTGGGTGCGTCCCATTTCATCACCGTGGGAGATCATCGGGGTGCCCAGACTCAGGAGCAGGGTGGTCATGAAGTTACGCACCTGGCGATGACGCAGGGCAGTGATCTCCGGGTCCTCGGTGGGGCCCTCCACGCCGTGGTTCCAGGAGCGGTTATGGCTCTCACCGTCCCGGTTGTCCTCACCATTGGCCATGTTGTGCTTATCGTTATAACTGACCAGGTCAGACAAGGTAAAGCCATCATGGGCAGTGATGAAGTTGATCGAGGCGGTGGGACGTCGGTCATTGTTGGCGTAGAGATCCGAGGATCCGGTCAAGCGGGAAGCGAACTCACCCAGGGTGGCGGGTTCGCCGCGCCAGAAGTCACGGACGGTGTCGCGGTACTTACCGTTCCACTCGGTCCACAGAGGCGGGAAGTTGCCCACCTGGTAGCCATTTTCGCCGACATCCCAGGGCTCGGCGATCAGCTTGACCTGGGAGACCACCGGATCCTGCTGGACCAGGTCGAAAAAGGTGGCCAGGCGGTCCACATCATTGAACTCACGTGCCAGGGTGGAAGCAAGGTCGAAGCGGAAGCCGTCGACACGCATCTCGGTGACCCAGTAACGCAGGGAGTCCATGATCAGCTGCAGGGAGTGCGGATGCCGGACATTCAGGGAGTTGCCGGTGCCGGTGTAGTCCATGTAGTGGTACTTGTCATCGTCGACCAGCCGGTAGTAGGCCTCATTGTCGATACCGCGGAAAGCGATGGTCGGG
Organism: Corynebacterium occultum; assembly: GCF_009734425.1. NCBI lineage: Bacteria > Bacillati > Actinomycetota > Actinomycetes > Mycobacteriales > Corynebacteriaceae > Corynebacterium > Corynebacterium occultum. Next base: position 1,965,019 of record NZ_CP046455.1, on the reverse strand, counting down.
CCCATGTGGTTGCCCTCGGCGGTGTGGTTGTAGACCACATCGAGAATGACCTCCAGGCCGGCCTCGTGATAGGCACGAACCATACCCTTGAACTCACTGACTGCACTGCCCGGCTTGCGTGCTGCTGCGTAGTCCTGGTGGGGCGCGAAGAAACCGAAGGTGTTGTAACCCCAGTAGTTGCGTAGGCCCTGCTCGCGCAGGTGGTCATCCTGCAGGAACTGGTGCACCGGCATCAGCTCGATGGCGGTGACCCCGAGGTCCTTGAAGTAATTGATGATCGAGGGGTGCGCCAAACCGGCGTAGGTGCCGCGCAACGAATCCGGAACATCCGGATGAGTCATCGACATGCCCTTGACATGGGTCTCGTAGATGACCGTCTCGTTGTAGGCGGTACGCGGGGAACGGTCCGAGCCCCAGTCGAAGAAGGGGTTGATGACCACGGACTTCATGGTGTGGCCCAGGCTGTCCTCAGTGTTTCGGCCATGCGGGTTCTCGGGGTCGGTGATGTCATAGCTGAACAGTGAGGGGTGGCCGTCAAACTCACCGTCAAAGGCGCGGGCATAAGGGTCCACGAGCAGCTTATTCGGATCGCAGCGCTTGCCGTTGTGGGGGTCATAGGGCCCGTGCACCCGGTATCCATAACGCTGGCCAGGCTGAACCCCGGGGAGATAGCAGTGCCAGACGTGGGCATCGACCTCCTCGAGATTGATGCGCACCTCGTTTTCTTCGCGGTCAATGAGGCAGAGCTCCACCTTCTCAGCGACATCAGAGAAGATCGCGAAGTTCGTGCCTGCACCGTCATAGGTTGAACCAAGCGGGTACGCGTCGCCGGGCCAGACCGGAAAAGGGGCTGCAGATGATGTCATGCTTGCTAAGCATAGTGCCCTGAAGCCGGTATCACCCATTAAGTCCTTTATGGGTGAGTCCACAGGTTAAGGGGATTTATTCATCGGCAGGCCACCTACATCCCGGAACCCTCCGAAAGGTGGCTGCCCTTTAAATGGGGGGCACTATGTTCCGGGGCAGGTCGTCCCCCTTAAAAGCTGCCCAGGTGGAGCGGTGGACAGCGTAAGATCAGGTGATAACCACTAAGCAGATGGGGGAGCCACATGGCACCGGAGTTCATCCAGATGGACCTCGACCTGGAGATCGCTGACCGGATCATCGCTGCGGCCCTCCAGGAGGATTTGGCCTACGGGCCGGATGTGACCACCCGCGCCACGGTCGGACCGGATGAACGCAGCACTGCCGTCGTCCGGGCCTGGGCCGGTGGCACCATCGCCGGGGTGGAATTGATGCCCCGGGTGCTCACCCAGGTCGCCACCGGGGAATTCCAGGTCTCCGCCAAGGTTCGCGATGGGGCCAGGGTTTCGCCGGGCGATGAGGTGCTGCGGGTCGATGCCCTCACCCGTGACCTGCTCACTGCGGAACAGACCATGCTCAACTTGCTCTCCCATATGTCCGGAATCGCCACGGAAACTACTGTGTGGGTGGATGCGGTGGAAGGTACCGGTGCCCGTATCCGCGACTCACGCAGTACCCTTCCAGGGCTGCGGATGCTGCAGAAGTACTCGGTCCGGGTCGGCGGAGGGATCAACCACCGGCTCGGGCTCGGTGACCGGGCAATGGTCAAGAGCAACCATGCGGCAGCCGTCGGGGGACTGGTGCCTGCGCTCCGGGCGGTACGGGCCCAGGCACCACAGAAGTGGTGTGAGGTGGATGTCCACAACCTCAGTGAACTCAATGAGGTTCTCAAGGAGCGGCCCGAGGAAATCAAATTGGAGACCTTTGAGCTCTGGGAGGTGCAGACCGCGGTGCAGCGGCGCAATGTGCTCTCCCCGGGAACCCTGCTGGAGGCGGCTGGTCGGATAAGTCTCAGCGATGCGGTGGATCTGGCGAACTGCGGGGTGGACTTCATTGCGGTGGAGGCGCTGACCAGTTCGGTGGTGGCATTGGATCTGAGGTTGGAGTTCTACCTTTGAGTCGACGATCCTGAGTTGGGGGCGGAATGCCCCCGGGGGGGGGATTATTTTATGGGGAAACAAGCTTAATTCCGTCATCTTCGGCGGGAGGTTACTGCTCTTCCAGGGTTTTCATGCCGGTGAGAATGATCTGCAGTCCCCGCTCGAAGTCGGCGGCGTCGGGAAGTTGTGTGGCTGCCCCGCCCGTGGCCTCCGCCGCCTGGTGGGCGGATTGCTCCAGGGCGGTGGAGCCCAGGGTGAAGTGGAGCAGGCTCGCGGCTCCGGTCCGACGTTCCTGGTTGAATGCCTCAAGTTGGGCGGTGAGGACCTCGAGAAGCTCATCATAAAGAGAGGTCATTGATACCGCTGCCACCACCAGCTCTGCCCCATCTCGGTGTAGTAGAAGTGTGCTCCTCAACACAGTGCACCACTTTTCCGGGTCAGGATCCGATGTTGTGGAAGTGGGGCGGAGGGCAGGGGTGAGTATTTCCCGGGCGATGGACTCAATCAACGCCTGTTTATTGGCAAAATGCCAGTACAGGGCACCCGGGGCCACCCCGAGGTGGGTAGCTAAACGGCGCATGGTCATGTCTGCTAGGCCGTAGGAATCGAGAATCTCGAGCCCTGCATCTAGGATCTTTTCCCTGGAAAGTCGCACGGGTCAACCCTAGTCGGCACATCGGGATGGCCGAAACCTTTGAAGTTCTCAGGGCAAATAAAGGTAGTTATACGGAGAGCTTGATAACCTATTTCGGTACGTGCGCAGTGTGCTAGGGAAAACGTGTGTGCGACGTGCAGTTTCCTCGCTTCCTAGCTGCGACCTACCCATCATTCAGGAGATACATTCGTGCTGACTCTTTCCCCTCTCAAGAAGACTTTGGTCGCTTCCGCCCTCATTGTCCCGCTCGCGCTGGTTGCCTGCGGTTCCGATTCTGAGGACACTGAGGCCACCACCACTGCGACCGCTTCCTCCACCGCAGCTGCTGGTGAAGAGGCCTCCGATGAGGAGAACGCTGACACCGCTGCCGCTGGGACCGACACCGAGACTGAGGCTGGTGCTGAGGAGAACGCTGAGGCTGGTGCTAAGGCCCGTTCCGCAGATGGCTCCACGGCTGCCGCTGCCCGGGGTTCCATTGACCCGGCCGCTGCCGCTGCCGACCCCCTGGCCAATAGTCAGCTGACCTTCGCTGAGCTGCCCCCCGTTGAGGGTGGCCAGCCGGCTGGCGAAGAGGAGCAGGCTGCAATCGAGTCATTGGTCAACGGTATGTACGAGGCCGACACCCTGCACGAATTCTTCGGCTACCTCCCGGCGAACACCTGTAACGAGGTCATCCAGGCCAATGGTGGCGCCGCCGCCTTCGATCTGGAGGGTATCCCGGATCTGCCGATGAACAGCATCCCGGGTTATGCCGAATCCAACCCGCGCGTTGAGGCCATCAACGACGTTCAGATCGACGGTGAAGTTGCTTCCGCATCCGTCACCGCTTTCGCTGATGGGGAGTCCACCACTAAGGTCCAGCGCTTCCGTCTTGAGGACGGCGCCTGGAAGTTCTGCAACTAGAACTTCAGGGGGTAGCCTGGTTTTCTATGACCGGAGCTACCGAGACTGCCATCACCCCGCCAGTGAACCGGGGGCCCTTAACCAGGGCCGCCGGTTCACTGGCGGGGTTTCTTGCGCTGAGCCTGGTGGTTTACGCCGGGGTGGGGGCACTGTGGGCCATGCTGCGCCCCACTTATGACGCCACTGTCACCGACAGTGGCGATGTCTACCTGACTCCGGCCTTCAATGTGGAGTTCACCTCCTTCATCTCTTTCGCAGTGGCCACCGGACTACTTGGGGCCCTTCTTGCGTTGGTGATGTTCGTGGTCTCCGATGGGACCCGAGGACTGGGCACCCTGTTCTGGGTCACCCTCTGCGCCTTCCTCGGGGCAGTGGTGTTCCTCGTCGTCGGTGATCAGGTCAGTCTGCTGCTGCATCCGGTTCCGGAGCAGGATGCCCTGGAGGTGGGGGAGACCTTCCGGTTGCTGCCGGGGATGAATCCCGGGACCGCTTTTATCGCCGCTCCGTTCATGGCCTCCCTGGCCTACTGGTGTGCGGTGCTCGTCTCGCCGGAGATCAACTAACTTTCGGAGAAGAGACGGTCCGGAAGGAAATGAACCCCCCAGACTGCCCCATGATTCAGTGAGGGCGGCCCTGGGGGAATTTTTCCTGGCAGCATCCCCAGGAAAGGGGAGTGGGATTCCGGCTCAGTCGTGTCCGGGGCGGGGCCAGTGCACCACGGATTCCCCGATTGCTTCATTGCTGATCGAATCCAGGGCGTGCAGCACCTGATTGATGGCCACCTCGGTGTTGTGGCCGAGCTGGGCGTCATTGAGTCCCCTGCCCACCGGGGCAGTGAACTCCACCCGGACCTGGAGGCCATCACTGTCGGTGTGGCAGAAGGCCTTGGTGTTGATGGCTGACTCATTCCAGTCATTGCAGAGCAGGAAGATCCGCATGAAGTCCCGCTCCGGGTCCAGGTTCGGGTCCCAGTGCCCCTTGACCAGATAACTGGGGCCGTTGTCGAGGAAGAATCCGAAGAGCACCTCATTGACCCAGGCGACGATCACATTTTCATCACCGCGGGTTTTATGCACCCCGAGATCCGCCAGCGCCTCCCGCACCCGGTCCAGGGTGACCTCGAAGGGACGTTGTGGGGAGGAACTTGACTGTTCATCGTTGTAGATCTCCGGAAAGGCGGTCTCATTGGGAGGGAGACTGTGCCTGGTGGAACTGGGCCAGGTCACTTCGCCAGCTGGGAGCTCCGGGGTTTCGCTGGAGCGGGGATCGGTTTCCCGTCGGTGGCGTCCGGTGGTGTCCGTCGACTCCTCCATGTCCGACAGCTGTTCTGCGGCGGAGTCCATCCCCGGGTCTTCGTTCTCGGGGTTGGGGGAGTCTGGGTCATTGTGGGAACTCATGGTCTGGTCATCACCTTCCTTCCGTTCAACGGCGGGCCATTCAGTGACATGGACAGGCGGGGGATCAGAGGTCGGTGGGGGTGAGGTGGTCGGGAGATCCGGGATGCTGTTGTCCCGCAGCGTACCGGGCAAGGGCTCCTGCAAGGCCACCAGATCGGATTCCTGACGGGTGTCCCCCTCTGGTCCGACTTCATAGGAGAGTTCCGGGAACTCGCTGAGCAGAGTGGACACCGCCAGCTGGATGGTTTCCATCAATTCATGGAGGTATTCCGCCAACTGCTCATGACTGAGACCGTGGCGGACCTGCAGCGCAGAGCGGGCATGGAGGATCAGGTTGCCCTCCGGGCCCATCCGGAAGGAAAGGGAGGGCCCCAGGCGCTCCCGGTTCCACTCATTGACCACCCTGGCCAGATCAGCGGCCCGGCTCAGATCGAGCTCCCCCCGCACCAGGGTATCGAAGATCAGGGTCTCCGGGTCATCGGTGGGCAGGCCATTTCCGCCCATGAGGAAGACGGTGACGCGGTGATCATTCCAGGGGAAGATGAGTCGGTCCCCGGCGGGGTGGGAGCTGTATCCGAAACTCTCACCGGCGGCCTTGACCGCGGCCAGGGTGACCGGTTCCGGCCGTTGCTTCCTGGTGGGATCTGGTCCGGGGGTGTGCTGACTCAACGTGGGTGTTCCTCATGATGGGGCCCGGGGAAGTTCGCCCCGGTGGGGCTATCGGTTTTGAATTCCCAGTGTATCCCCTGGCACCTGCGGAATGTATGGATTGTGGGTGGTTTCAGCAGGGTCTTGGCCAAGGCATACAATGAGACCGTGCGGTCTGATTCGGTTTGCCGGGGCCCCGGGGCACTGCCAGGGAAGCCCCATCATGCCAGCGGGTCAAGACCACCCACCGTCCATCGGCTCGAGAACCACAGAAAGCTGTCTTCCATGCTGAACCTGATCGACCTCCGTGGTCGTACCCCTTCGATGAGTGAACTCCGCCGCGCCCTTCCCCGGGGTGGTACGGATGTCAACGCGGTCCTGCCGACCGTCACCCCGATGGTTGAGGAGGTCCGGCACCAGGGTGCTGAGGCGGCCCTGGACTTCGGTGAGAAGTTCGACAAGGTTCGCCCAGCCCAGGTGAGGGTTGCCCCGGAGGAGTTGCGCAGGGCATTGGCGGAGCTGGATCCGAAGGTGCGGGAAGCTCTGGAGGAGGCCATCGCCAGGGTCCGCAAGGTTCACACTGAGCAGGTTCCGAACCCCCACACCACGGAACTGGCCCCGGGTGCCACCGTCACCGAGGTCTTTCTCCCGGTGGTCCGAGTGGGTCTCTATGTCCCCGGTGGCAGCGCCGTCTATCCCTCCAGCGTGGTCATGAATGTGGTTCCGGCCCAGGCTGCCGGGGTGGAGTCCCTGGTGGTGGCTTCCCCGCCGCAGGCGGAGTTCGGTGGATTGCCGCACCCCACCATCCTGGCGGCCTGTGAGCTGCTGGGTGTCAGCGAGGTCTGGGCCGTCGGCGGTGCCCAGGGTATCGCCCTGCTGGCCTACGGCGATGATGCGGCAGGCCTGGAACCGGTGGACAAGATCACCGGCCCCGGCAATATCTTCGTCACCGCGGCCAAGCGACTGGTCAACGGTGTGGTCGGCATTGATTCCGAAGCTGGTCCCACCGAGATCGCCATCCTGGCTGATGATTCGGCTGACCCGGTCAACATCGCCTATGACCTGATCAGTCAGGCCGAACATGATGTCCTGGCAGCATCGGTGCTGATCACCGATTCGGTGGAACTGGCGGAACAGGTCATCGTCGAGGTGGGGGCCCGCTACAGCATCACCCGCAACGCTGAGCGGGTGGCTGAGGCGCTGAAGGGCCAGCAGTCCGGCATCGTGTTGGTCGACGATCTGGAAACCGCGATCGCCGCTGCCGATGCCTACGCCGCGGAACACCTGGAGGTGCACACCCGCAATGCCCGCAAGGTGGCGGAGCGTATCCGCCATGCCGGTGCCATCTTCGTCGGCGACTTCGCCCCGGTCCCGCTGGGTGACTACGCCGCCGGTTCCAACCACGTACTGCCCACCTCCGGTACCGCCCGTTTCAGCTCCGGCCTGACCACCCACACCTTCCTGCGCCCCGTCAACCTCATCGAATATGATGAGCGGGCCCTGAAGGAGATCAGTGAGACCGTGATCGCGCTTGCCGACGCCGAGGACCTTCCGGCCCACGGTGAGGCCATCCGCGCCCGCTTCGAGGATCTGAGCACTGACCGGGAAGGTAAATAGATGAGCGAAACAGCACAGAAGAACACGCTGGCCGCAGAGGTGGAGCTTTCCGCCCTGCCGCTGCGCAGCGAACTGCGTGGCAAGTCCGCCTATGGTGCGCCGCAGCTGGAGGTGACTTACCGCCTCAACACCAATGAGAACCCTTATCCACCCTCGGCTGCCCTGATCCAGGATCTGGTGGCCACGGTGGAGAAGGTGGCCGCGGAGCTGAACCGCTACCCGGAACGGGATGCGGTGGAGTTGCGCGATTCGCTGGCCGCCTATGTCAGCGAACAGACCGGGGTCCCGGTGACCAGGGATAACCTCTGGGCCGCCAATGGTTCCAATGAGGTGCTGCAGCAGCTGCTGCAGGCCTTCGGCGGTCCGGGCCGGAAGGTGCTTGGTTTTCAGCCGAGCTACTCCATGCACCCCATCCTCTCGGCGGGCACCCAGACCGAATTCATCAACTGCCCCCGGGGCGAGGATTTTCGCATCGACCGAGAGGCAGCCCTGGCTGCCATCGCCGAGCACCAGCCTGATGTCATCTTCATCACCACCCCCAATAACCCCACCGGTGACATCACCTCCCTGGAACTGATCCGGGAGCTGACTGAGGCTGCCCCGGGCATCGTCATCATCGACGAGGCCTACGCGGAGTTCTCCCCTTCGCCTTCTGCGACCACCCTGATCTCGGAATACCCGGCGAAGCTGGTGGTCTCTCGGACCATGTCCAAGGCCTTCGACTTCGCCGGTGGTCGCCTCGGTTATTTCGTGGCCGCCCCGGCCTTCATCGAGGCGGTCATGCTGGTTCGCCTGCCCTACCACCTCTCGGTGCTTTCCCAGGCCGCTGCCCTCGTGGCCCTGCGACACAGCGAGGACACCCTCGCGACCGTCGCAAAGCTGGCTGCCGAGCGGGAACGGGTGGTCACCCGCCTGCTGGAGCTCGGTTTCAAGGTCGTGCCCAGCGAATCCAACTTTGTCTTCTTCGGTGAATTCAAGGACCAGCACGCCGCCTGGGAGTCCTTCCTCTCCCACGATGTGCTGATCCGCGATGTCGGGGTGGCCGGACACCTGCGTACCACCATCGGCATGCCCCATGAGAATGACGCTTTCCTGGCTGCGGCCGAGAGCGTCGCCGCAGCCAACCTCTAGTTCTAGGAGTACCCAGTGACCCAACGAATCGGTCGTGCCACCCGCACCACCAGCGAGTCCGACATCAGCGTCGAGATCAATCTTGACGGCAGCGGCCAGGTCGACATCGACACCGGCCTGCCTTTCTTCGACCACATGCTCACCGCCTTCGGTGTGCATGGCAGCTTCGACCTGAAGGTCCACGCCAAGGGTGATATCGAGATCGATGCCCACCACACCGTGGAAGACACCGCCATCGTGCTCGGACAGGCGCTTCTCGACGCCGTGGGGGACAAGAAGGGCATCCGCCGTTTCGGTTCCCAGCAGCTGCCGATGGATGAGACCCTGGTGGAAGCCGTGGTGGACATCTCCGGCCGTCCCTACTTCGTGATCAAGGGCGAACCGGACCACATGATCACCTCGGTGATCGGGGGCCACTACGCCACCGTCATCAACGAGCACTTCTTCGAGACCCTGGCCCTGAACTCACGGATCACCTTGCACGTGATCTGCCACCACGGCCGGGACCCGCACCACATCACTGAAGCCGAGTACAAGGCAGTTGCCCGTGCCCTGCGCACCGCCGTCGAAATGGATCCCCGGGTCACCGGTGTCCCTTCGACCAAGGGCGCTCTGTAAAACATGCCACCAATTGCTAGAGTTGCGCAGGAACAGGCAGCGGAATCCAATAACTGGATGATCTACCTGCTGATGCTCGTGGCTGGCCTCCTCGTGGGAGGAGCCTGGTCGGCCTATAAGAGCGACAATAAATTCCTGACCGTCATCATGGCGGTTCTGGCTGCCGTAGCCACCGTGGGTGCGGTCATGTGGTTGATTGGAGCGATGACTTAAGTGGCGAAGCGGGCTCTTTCTCGGGATGAGATTGAAAAACTCGACAGCATCTGGAAGAGCCCCGGCTTCGTCGCCACCCTGATCGCGGTGGCGGCCGCTTTCGGCAGCTGGTCCATGTTGCTGCCGGTGATCCCCCTGGCGGTGCTCGACAACGGTGGCAGCGACACCCTTGCCGGTGCCTCCACCGGCATCTTCATGGCAGCCACCGTGTTGACCCAGATCCTGACCCCGGCGGCGCTGCGAAAATTCGGTTATAACCCGGTGATGGTCTTCTCCGCCTTCATGCTGGGTGCCCCCAGTCTTGGTTATCTGCTGGGCATGGATGCCGGCGTCGTCCTCTTCTTCTCGGCGCTACGCGGCATCGGTTTCGGCGCCATCACTGTCGCGGAATCCGCCCTGATCGCGGAATTGGTGCCGGTCCGTTTCCTGGGTAAGGGTTCCGGCATGCTCGGCGTGTTCATCGGGCTCTCCCAGATGATCTTCCTGCCGATGGGTCTGGCGATCGGTCGTGCCGCCAGCTTTGACATCGTCTATGGCATCGCCACCGTCATCGCCCTGGTGGCGGCCCTGATGTGTCTGCGGATCCCGCGACTCAAGGCCGCAGCCAAGTCCACCCCGGACACCGGGGAGGGGGCAGAGGTCCCCCAGAAACCGGTGGCCACCTGGCGACTGGTGCTCATCCCGGCTCTCGCCGTGACCTCCCTGTCCATGAGCTTCGGTGCGGTTTCCTCCTTCCTGCCGGCGGCGGTGCGCGAACTCGACCCGGTCACCGGGGCGGTCATCGGTGGTTTCATGCTGTCCATCGCCGGTGCCTCCGCCATGGTGTTCCGCTACCTATCCGGGGTGATCGCGGACCGCCGTGGCAAGCCCGGAGCCACCATGATTCCCGCCCTGATCATCGGTTTCCTCGGGGTTGCCCTGATGTCGTTGATCCTCTACACGGAGGGCTCGGTGTGGTGGCTGATGCTGGCGGCGGTCTTCTTCGGGGGTGGTTTCGGCATGGTGCAGAATGAGGCCCTGTTGTCAATGTTCTTCCGTTTGCCCCGTTCCAAGGTTTCCGAGGCCTCCGCCATCTGGAATATCTCCTATGATGCCGGCACCGGCCTGGGTTCCTTCCTGCTCGGTGCCGCCGCCGCCCAGCTGGCCTACCACGGGGCCTTCGGGATCGGCGCACTGATCGTCCTGGTCGGCCTGGCGCTGACCCTGGCGGATCGTTTCACGGGTCGCCGTCGCATCAGCGAAAGGGGCAACACCGCCGCCCGCCTGCGGCAGCTGCCGATTCTGCGGCGGACGGTGCGCGGCGCCCGTCGGGGTCGGGGAGCGAGCCGCCCGGAGCAGGTCGGAGAAGAGTCGAGCCGCCGCCCGCAGAACCCGGGCTGGAAGCACCGCGAGAGTGGGGAACCCGATACCCGGGAAAACGGGTGAATGCAATAAACTTCAGACCATGACTAAGACTGTCGCCCTGCTCGACTATGGATCCGGAAACCTGCGTTCAGCCCAACGCGCCCTGGAAAGGGTCGGTGCCCAGGTCACCGTAACCAATGACCCCAAGGTGGTGCTCGCCGCCGATGGACTGCTGGTACCTGGTGTCGGTGCCTATGCCGCCTGCATGGATGGTCTGCACCAGGTCTACGGTCCCCGTCTGATCGGGGAGCGGTTGGCCGGGGGCAGGCCGGTGATGGGCATCTGCGTAGGAATGCAGATCCTCTTCGACCGGGGCAGTGAACACGGCGTGACCACCGCCGGGTGTGGTGAGTGGCCAGGGACCGTCGAGAAGCTCCAGACGAGGATCCTGCCGCACATGGGCTGGAACACCGTCAGCGGTGCTGAGGGTTCGAAGATGTTCGCGGGCATTGATCCGGCGGACCGTTTCTATTTCGTGCACTCCTATGGTGTGCGTACCTGGGAATTCGAGGGTGATGACCTGACCACCCCACCGCAGGTGATGTGGGCACAGCAGGATTCCGACCGTTTCGTTGCCGCCGTGGAGAATGGTCCGCTCTGGGCAACCCAGTTCCACCCGGAGAAGTCAGGGGATGTCGGGGCACAGTTGTTGCTTAACTGGGTGGATTCGCTCTAACCCCGGCGGTCAGACGCTACACTGGTTAACCATGAGCTTCACACTTCTTCCCGCCGTCGACGTGGTCGACGGCCAGGCGGTTCGTCTCGATCAGGGCGAAGCCGGTACCGAAAAGTCCTATGGATCCCCGATCGAGGCTGCCCTCAAGTGGCAGGAACAGGGGGCGGAGTGGCTGCACTTCGTCGACCTGGATGCCGCTTTCAATCGCGGCTCCAACCTCGAGATGATGACCGAGGTGGTGGGCAAGCTCGATATCAAGGTCGAGCTGACCGGTGGCATCCGTGATGATGCCTCCCTGGAACGCGCCCTGGCCACCGGCGCCACCCGGGTCAACATCGGCACCGCCGCCCTGGAGAACCCGGAGTGGATCGCCAAGGTGCTGGCCACCCACGGTGAGAAGATCGCCGTCGATATCGCCGTGCGCAATATCGAGGGGGAGTGGCGGACCCGCGGTAATGGCTGGGTGTCTGATGGCGGTGACCTCTGGGAGGTGCTGGAGCGCCTGGATTCCCAGGGCTGCACCCGCTTCGTGGTCACCGATGTCTCCAAGGACGGCACCCTGACCGGGCCGAATGTGGACCTGCTGCGTGAGGTGGCAGCAGCCACCGATGCCAAGATCATCGCCTCCGGTGGCATCTCCCAACTGGAGGATGTCCTGGAACTGGCTCGCTACCAGGATGAGGGTATCGATTCCGCGATCATCGGCAAGGCTCTCTATGAGAAGCGTTTCACCCTCAGTGAGGCACTTGCGGCAGTCGCTGCGCTTTAAGACCCCGGCGGCGTGAGTGCCCCGCCCCAGGGGATATGTGGTCTGATGATTTCCGCAGAGGAGGGGGAACCCCGAGGTGACTGATCCCAGCACGATGCTGCGCATCGCCGAGTCGGCCGTCTCCGCAGCGGAACGCAGCTTCATTCATGGCCTCGGGGCGGATCCCCACCAGATCAAGGAACGCGGGGATTTCGCCACCAAGGTCGATCTGGAGATCGAGGAAAAGCTGCGGTCGAGTCTCAGCGACCAGACCGGCATCCCGGTCTACGGTGAGGAATCCGGTGGTGACCTCAACCGGGATCGGGTGTGGATCGTCGATCCCATTGACGGCACCGCCAACTATGCCGCCGGCAACCCGCTCTGCGCCATCCTGCTCAGCCTGCTGGTGGAGGGACAGCCGATGGTCGCGGTCACCTCCATCCCCATGCTGGGCCGAAGACTCAGCGCCCATGTCTCCTCCCCGCTCTATCTCAACGGCCGGGCACTCAAACCGCTCCGTGACCCGGATAAGATGATCGCCCAGATCGGTTTTTCCTCGGTGGCCTCGCCACTGAATTCCCGTTATTCCTCCCAGGTCCGGCAGGGGTTGCTGGCAGATCTCGCTGAAACCTACCTGCGGCCCCGGATCACCGGTTCCGTGGGAGTTGACCTGGCATTCACCGCCCAGGGCATCTTCGGTGGTGCCCTTTCCCTTTCCCCGAATGTGTGGGACAACGCCGCCGGTGTGCTGCTGATCCGGGCAGCTGGTGGGGTGGTCACGGGCACCGAGGGAGAACCGTGGACCATGAACTCCGAGGGCGTGATAGCGGGCAATGCGGAAGCCCATAAAGCCATCATGGGTACGATGAACAAGATCCTGAACCAGCAATGAAACCCTGGTGAACAGGCAACTAGATTCCAGTGGAAAGGGGAGCGACACCTCATGGCAGTCGCAGTCCGCGTAATCCCGTGTCTCGATGTCGACAATGGCCGAGTGGTCAAGGGCGTCAATTTCGAGAACCTCCGCGATGCCGGTGATCCGGTGGAGCTGGCCAAGCGCTACAACGAGGAGGGGGCGGATGAGCTCACCTTCCTCGATGTCAGTGCCTCCAAGGAAGGCCGGGGAACCATGCTCGAGGTGGTGCGTCGCACCGCCGAACAGGTCTTCATCCCGCTGACCGTGGGCGGGGGTGTCCGCAGCGTCGAAGATGTTGACCAGTTGCTGCGTGCCGGTGCCGACAAGGTCTCCGTCAACAGCTCCGCCATCGCCCGTCCGGAACTGCTCACCGAGCTCGCTGAGCGTTTCGGGGCGCAGTGCATCGTCCTCAGCGTCGACGCCCGCCGTGTCCCCGAGAATGGAACCCCGCAGCCCTCCGGTTTTGAGGTGACCACCCACGGTGGCACCCGCTCCGCAGGCCTGGACGCCATTGAATGGGCCTGTCGCGGTGAGGAACTCGGGGTGGGTGAGATCTTGCTCAACTCCATGGATGGTGACGGCACCAAGAACGGTTTCGACATCGAACTGCTGGAGAAGGTCCGTGCGGTGGTTTCCGTACCGGTGATCGCCTCCGGTGGTGCCGGTAAGGCGGAGCACTTTCCGCCCGCTGTCGCTGCAGGTGCCGACGCCGTGCTCGCGGCCAGCATCTTCCACTTCGGCGAGGTCTCCATCCGTGAAGTCAAGCAGGCACTCGCTGACGCGGGTTATGAGGTACGCCAGTGAGCGAGACCGGAATGGACCCGGTGATCGATGACCCCTCCGGGTTCGAACTGGATCCGGTGATCGCCGCCCGGCTCAAGCCCAATGAAGCTGGTCTGGTGCCGGCGGTGGTGCAGGCCGCAGGTAGCGGTGAGGTGCTGATGATGGCCTGGATGGATCAGCATGCCCTGGCCTACACCCTGGCGACCCGCCGCGGCACCTACTACTCCCGTTCCCGCGGTGAGTACTGGATCAAGGGGTTGACCTCCGGTCACACCCAGGAGGTCACCGAGGTTCGCCTGGACTGTGATGGGGACACCCTCCTGCTCAAGGTCAACCAGGTCGGCGGTGCCTGCCACACCGGTGACCGCACCTGCTTCGATGCTGATCAGCTGCTCTGAATATTGTGGTTGAAGCAGTCCCGCACATGCAGTACGGAAGGAATCATCTGTGAGTACCACAACTGCCCCTGACCGCCGGAATTCCCGGATTGCGGCGCTGTTGCTGGGGTTGGGAGCCCTCGTTCTGTGGGGGGCCTCCCGGATGAGCTGGCTCCGTGTCGAGGCCTTCGACGACAAGTCCGGCGCACTCAGCCACGATATCGTCGGGGCCACCTGGTCCACCGAGGCCACCGCGGTGACGCTGCTTCTCCTGGCGGCCTGCGTTGCGGGTTTCGCGCTTCGCCGGATCGGCCGTCGCGTGGTCGGCATCGTCGGGGCTCTGGCTGCCGTGGGGGCCAGCTGGGCGCCGCTGAACCTGTTGGCCGGAGAACCGGATGCGGAACGGGCCCGAACCATCCTCACCTCCGCGCAGTCCAGCCAACGGGCCAGTGACACTGCGGTGCTCTCGGAATGGGCGGAGCTGGTGGATCTCCAGGTTCTCAGCTCTGGTCCTGTGGTGGCGATGATCGGTTGCGCTCTGGCGCTTTTCGGTGGGGTGATGCTGGCGGTCAAACCCGGCCAGGATTCCGCCCAGCTGAACAAGTACGAACGTAAGCGCAACCGTGAGGCCCGGATCGTGGATGATCTGAAGTCCACCCCGGATTCTGGTCGGGTGATGTGGGACGCGCTCGATGCAGACATCGATCCCACCGATGACCTACCGGGGGAGAAGCCCCGGGGGAACTGATCTTCGGGGGTATCGGGATTATCGCGCCCGGACACCGGCTGTACTGAAGAAGCCGGGCATCGGGGCTGGAAGAGGGTACCACCTTTTTTCAGCCCCGATTTCTTTGTGTCCAGTGGCATTGGATAGCCTTGAGGATATGAGCTTGACGTGGTCTGAATCACGATTGGCTGAGAGTGGAAGCAGGGTAATCATGAACGCAGCAGCGCACGTGGAACGAATCCTTGCTGAGGTCACTCAAGATGTGGCGGCCAGGGAAGCAGTGGTTCCATTCAAGGAGATCAAGGCACTTTCCCGGAGCGTCGATCCCGCTCGGGATGCCGTTTCAGCGCTGCTGTCCCGTGGTTGTGGGGTGATCGCCGAGATCAAACGGGCGATCCCGGGCCGTGGGCCGATCGCCGAGGTGGCGTCCATTCCGGATCTGGCACGGGAGTTCGAGAAGGGTGGGGCGAGTCTGATCGCCTGCCACACCGACCGCCTGTATCACCAGGGTTCCCTCAGCGACATGGCAGCGGCCCATGATGCGGTGTCGGTGCCGATCATCTGCCGTGATCTGATTGTGGATCCCTACCAGATCCACGAGGCCCGTTTCCATGGGGCGGATGTGGTTCCGCTGCAGGTTGCGATGCTGGATCAGCACCGCATGGAGTCCCTCTTCGATCGCATCGAATCCCTGGGAATGCTCGCCATGCTGGAGGTCCGTACCCCCGCTGAGGCAGAGATTGCCGTCGCCCTGGGAGCCCGGTTGATCGGGGTGAACGCCCGCCGCCTCGGTGGGGTGGAAATCAACCGTGCGGCCTTCGCTGAGATCGTGCCCCTGCTTCCCGCGGAAAACATCCGGGTCGCCATGTCCGGGGTCAGTTCCCCGGCGGAGTTGCTCTCCTATGCCGCCGCCGGCGCGGATGCGGTGGTCATCGGAGAACGCCTGATGACCTCTGACACCCCAGGTAGCCTGACCCGCACCCTGGTGGCCACCGGGCAGCACCCCTCCTGCCCGGGGCGTCGACCCCCGGAGTCGCACATCGCCTGACCCCCGCCCTCGCGGCGGCGGGGAGCATCAGGCAGACTGGGAGGGTGCACGTCGACTATCTGGCAAATATTCCCTCCCCGGCCCAAGGTGTCTGGCAGCTGGGGCCCATTCCGCTCCGCGGTTACGCCCTCTCCATCATTGCGGGCATGCTCGTCGCGTTGTGGTTGACCCACCGACGCTATGTCGCCCGGGGCGGTGATGGTGAGATGGTCTGGGACGCGGCCATTGTGGCCATCCCGGCCGGCATCATCGGTGGTCGGTTGTACCACGTCATCACGGATTATGACAAGTACTTCTGTGATGGCTGCAACCCCATGAACGCCCTGAATATCACCGCCGGTGGCCTCGGTATCTGGGGTGCGGTGGCGCTCGGCGGTCTGGCGGTCTGGGCACTCTTCCGTTATAAGGGGCTCAAGCTGGGGCCCTTCGCTGATGCGATCGCCCCCGGCATCATCCTGGCGCAGGCCATCGGCCGCCTGGGGAACTGGTTCAACCAGGAGATCTACGGCCGGGAAACCGATGTGCCCTGGGCCCTGGAGATCTACTACCGGGTGGACGCGAATGGGGATCCCGCCCCCCTCAATGGGCGCTCCACCGGGGAGGTCCTGGCCACGGTGCACCCCACTTTCCTTTATGAGCTGTTGTGGAATGTGCTGATTTTCGTGCTGCTGATCTGGCTGGACCGCCGCTTCCGGATCGGCCACGGACGTCTCTTCGCCCTCTATGTCGCCGGCTACACCCTGGGTCGGTTCTGGATCGAATTGATGCGTTCCGATGCCGCAACCCTGATCTTCGGCATGAGGGTCAACACCATCGTCTCGGTGGTGGTCTTCATCGCTGCGGTGATCATCTTCCTGATGTTGCCCAAGGGCAGGGAAAGCGAGGCGGAGGTCCGCCAGATCAGGCCCGGGCGCCTTAAGGCGGGCTCCGCTGAGGCAGCTGCTTCGGGGGAGGGGAGCACTGAAGTCTCCGCTGGTGAGAAGGCCCACGGTGCCGCGGGCGGCCGCACAGCGTTGAAGAAGCCCACCGCAGCCGGGGAGCCAGGGAACACCACACCGGAGCAACCAGGTTCCGAGGACTCCAAATAGTCTTCACCTGAGGCTGGGCCGATTCCGGAGAGCATCGGGCAAAGCTGAATCAAACCCCCACAGAGTAATGATGTGATCATTTTGCTCCGTGGGGTTTAGTATTGACCCAGACTATGGTTTCGGCAGTGTTTCCGTCCCGAAAAATGCTGAAAGAGATAAGACGGGCAAACAAGAGTAGTTTGGGAGTCACGTGTCCGTTCGCGCCCCCCTATGTGAACTGGAAACCGAGGGAACTCGGTGGAAAGTCACCCGATCGGGCACATACTGACTATCTGGGCGGAATCGTGGCCCGAAAAACACGACTGAAGGATGAGGTTGTAGATCGTGGATAGAAGAACAAAGATCGTTTGTACCCTGGGCCCGGCCGTTGCCAGCAAGGAGGGCATCCTGGGGTTGGTTCACTCGGGAATGAATGTTGCCCGCCTTAACTTCTCGCATGGTGACCACCCGGATCATGAGCAGAACTACCAGTGGGTCCGTGAGGCCTCCGATGAAACTGGTAAAGCGGTGGGCATCCTCGCAGACCTGCAGGGCCCGAAGATCCGCCTCGGCCGTTTCAAGGAAGGTGCCACTGTCTGGGAGAACGGTGAGACCGTCCGGATCACCGTCGATGACGTTGAAGGCACCCATGACCGGGTGTCCACCACTTATAAGAACCTCGCCCGGGACGCCAAGCCCGGTGACCGCCTGCTCGTCGATGACGGCAAGGTCGGGCTGGTCTGCATCGAGGTAGACGGCAATGACGTCGTCTGCGAGGTCACCGAGGGCGGCCCCGTCTCCAATAACAAGGGTGTTTCCCTGCCCGGTATGGACATCTCCGTCCCGGCCCTGTCCGATAAGGACAAGAAGGACCTCCGTTTCGCACTGAAGCTGGGTGTCGACTTCATCGCACTCTCCTTCGTCCGTTCCCCGGCGGATGTCGAACTCGTCCGCGAGATCATGGATGAGGAGGGGCGCCGCGTCCCGGTGATCGCCAAGCTGGAGAAGCCGGAGGCCGTTGATGCACTCGAGTCCATCGTCCTGGCCTTTGACGCCATCATGGTGGCTCGTGGTGACCTCGGCGTGGAGGTTCCGCTGGAGCAGGTTCCGCTGGTGCAGAAGCGTGCCATCCAGATCGCCCGCGAAAACGCCAAGCCGGTCATCGTGGCCACCCAGATGCTCGACTCCATGATTGAGAACTCCCGCCCGACCCGCGCCGAGGCTTCGGATGTCGCCAATGCGGTTCTCGACGGCGCTGACGCAGTGATGCTCTCCGGTGAGACCTCGGTGGGCAAGGATCCGGGCAATGTGGTCCGCACCATGGCCCGCATCGTCAAGCACGCTGAAACCGACGGTCACGTGCCCTCCCTGAACCACATCCCGCGCACCAAGCGCGGTGTGATCTCCTATTCGGCACGCGATATCGCAGAGCGTCTCAATGCCAAGGCACTGGTCGCCTTCACCACCTCCGGTGACACCGCCCGCCGCGTGGCACGACTGCATTCCCAGCTGCCGTTGCTGGTGTTCACCCCGGACCAGGCAGTGCGTTCCCAGCTGTCCCTGACCTGGGGTGCAGAGACTTTCCTCTGCCCACAGGTCCAGGACACCGACGGCATGATGGCAGAGGTCGACCGGGCCCTGCTGGCCATGGAGGAGTACCAGGAGGATGACATGATGGTTGTCGTCGCAGGTACCCCGCCCGGAGTCTCGGGCAACACCAACATGATCCACGTCCACCTGCTCGGTGAGGATGTGAACGTGGCCAAGCCCTAGATCAGGGCCGCGCACCTTTCCGGCATCTGCCGCCACTGTGGCGCCAGTCTCTGACCCCGCCAGAAACAGGAGAGTGAACTTCCTGTTCCTGGCGGGGTTCTGCCTTGTTTAGAGGCCATTTTATGCGTTCCGGGTATTTTTCCTCGGGCCTGATGAGATACCCTTCGGGGCTGACTTTTCGATATCGGTAGCGGAACTGATCACGGGCGCTTACCTTAAGGGAGTGAATTACTCTGGAACCGTTAACGTCCGTACTAACCTGCCTGCGGAACTCGCTGGCCTTGAGCGCCTCGCCATGAACCTGCGCTGGTCCTGGCGTCGAGAAACCCGGGAGCTGTTCCGGGACATCGACCCTATCCGCTGGGAAGAGGCCGAGGAGACCCCGAAGGCCCTGCTGGCGAAGGTCCCGGCCTCCCGCCTCTTCGAGCTTGCTGAGGATTCCGACTTCCGTTCCCGCATTGAGAAGGAGCTCGCTGAGCTCGAGGACTACCAGAGCTCCGGGCTCTGGTACCAGCAAACCCTCAACGGTGAAGGCGACCTGGGTCCCACCGACCCGGCAGTGGCCTACTTCTCCATGGAATTCGGTATCCATCCCTCCCTGCCGATCTACTCCGGTGGTCTCGGCGTCCTGGCCGGCGACCACCTGAAGTCTGCCTCCGACCTGGGCCTGCCGCTGATCGGCGTGGGGCTGCTCTACACCCACGGTTACTTCACCCAGTCCCTGACCAGTGATGGCTGGCAGCAGGAGACCTACTCCTACCACAACCCCGCTGATCTGCCGGTCTCCCCGGTGGTCGACGCGCAGGGTGAGCATCTGACTGTCACCGTTGCCCTCCCCGAGGGCCGTGAGGTTGTCATTGCGCTCTGGGAGGCCAATATCGGCCGTGTCCCGCTGCTGTTGCTCGACACCAACATCGAGGCCAACTCCGACGACCTGAAAAATATCACCGACCGTCTCTACGGCGGTGACACTGAGCACCGCATCAAGCAGGAGCTGGTCCTCGGTGTCGGTGGCGTCCGCGCCGTCAACGCCTACTGTGACAACGCCGGCCTGCCCCGCCCGAGCGTCGCCCACCTCAACGAGGGCCACGCCGGTTTCCTGAGCCTGGAGCGCATCCGTGAGCGCATGGATGCGGGCCTGGACTTCGAGGCCGCCCTCGCCCAGGTGCGTGCCTCCAACATCTTCACCACCCACACCCCGGTTCCTGCCGGCATCGACCGTTTCGACATCAACCTGGTCCGCCGCTATGTCACCGAGCGACTGGTCCCGAATGTCCCGCTTGACCGGGCTCTGGAACTAGGACGCGAGTCCGATCCCTCTCTCTTCAACATGGCACACATGGGACTGCGTTCCGCCCAGCGCGCCAATGGCGTGGCCAAGCTTCACGGCCAGGTCTCCCGCAACATGTTCGCCGGCCTCTACCCGGGTTATGAGCCGGAGGAGGTGCCGATCGGTTCGGTCACCAACGGTGTCCACCTGCCCACCTGGACCAAGCCGGAAATGGCACAGGTCATCAACCGCATGGCCGGAAATATCGACCTGGCCAGCTCCGATACCTGGGAAAATGCTGATGCCGTCACCGACACGGAGCTCTGGGAGGTGCGTAATAAGCTGCGCAGCGACCTGGTCGACGTCGCCCGTGAGTCCACCAAGGAGTCCTGGCTCAAGCGCGGCCACCCCGAGGCCGAGCTGGGCTGGACCTGCCGGGTGCTGGACCGCGATATCCTCACCGTCGGCTTTGCCCGCCGCGTGTCCACCTACAAGCGTCTGACCCTGATGCTGCGCGACCCGGAGCGACTGCGCTCCATCCTGCTCAACCCGGAGCGCCCCGTGCAGTTCGTCATCGCCGGCAAGGCACACCCCAATGACATGCCGGGCAAGAAGCTGATGCAGGAGATCGTCCACTTCGCCGACCAGGCAGGACTACGTGACCGTTTCCTCTTCCTGCCGGACTATGACATCAACCTGGCCAGCTATCTGATTTCGGGCACCGATGTCTGGCTGAACAACCCGATCCGCCCGCAGGAGGCCTCCGGCACCTCCGGCATGAAGTCCGTGATGAACGGCGGCATGACCCTGTCCATCTCTGATGGATGGTGGGATGAAATGCCGCAGGAGCAGCACGGCTGGACCATCCCGACCGTGGAGAACGAGGACCCGAACTACCGCGACAATCTCGAGGCTCATGCCCTCTACGACCTGCTTGAGAACGCTGTCGCCCCGATCTTCTACGACCGTGACGAGGATGGCATCCCGCACCGCTGGCTGGAATGGGTCCGTCGCTCCCTGAGCACCATCTCGCCGAAGGTCACCTCCACCCGTATGGTGCGTGACTACATCACCGAATACTACCGTCCCGCCGTGGTCGCCCAGGCCAAGATCCACGCCTCCGATGAGATCGCCCAGGAATACGTTGCCTGGACCCAGAAGGTCCGCCAGAACTGGCACGGCATCTCCCTGAACAACCTGCGTTGCAATGGCACCCTCTTCACCGATGCTGCCGAAGCAGATGCCGGTGAGCTGCTGGTCATCAGCGTCGATGTTGATCTTGGCGAACTCAAGGACAGCGATGTCAAGGTTCAGGCCGTGATCGCAAATGAGCAGGGTCAGCGCAAGATCATCGACCTGGTCCGCGAGGAGGAGTCCTACACCGCAGCCTTCGCCGTGGATCTGCCGGGGGCCTTCAGCTATACCGCCCGCGTGGTTCCCCAGCATGAGCTGCTGGTCAATCCCGCTGAGCTGGGTCTGATCACCAATTACGCCAACTAATTGACCCAGTAACAAAAGAAACCGCGGTGATCCCCAGGGCAGGGGGTCACCGCGGTTTTTGCTTAGTCTGATCTGCTCAGCTGGCGAGATAGCTGAGCGCTGCGGCGGCACCAGCCTTGGTGGTGGCATCCACCGTGGGAGCGAACTCCGGCAGGAAGTTATTCATGTGGTTGACCGGCACATCCTGCTCCACCCGGTTCTCCGCCACCGCCTTATCCCATTGCTGCTGCGGGGTACAACCCACCACCCAGAAAAGGTAGGGGGCACCGAAGGCGCGCGCCAGGTTGGAGAAATCCTCCGAAACAGTGGTGCGTTTCGCATCCACCGAGGCAGACCCGAAGACCCGGTCAAAATTGGGTCGCACCGTATTGAAGACCTCAGGATCATTGTCGATCAGCGGACCATGGGCGAAGAACTCCATCTCCGGGTCCTTCGTCGCACCGGAGGCCGCAGCCTCAGCAAACACCACCCGTTTGATGGCGGCATAGATGCGACGTTTCAGGGTGTTGTCATAGAAACGGCAGTTGAGCACAAGTTCCGCAGTATCCGGAATGATGTTGTTGGTGTTGCCGGAACGCAGACTCCCCACCGAAATCACCGCGAAATCCTCCGGACTGACCTCTCGGGCCACAATGCTCTGCAAGCGCACCACGATCATCGAAGCCATCAGCGTCGGATCAATGGATTTATGGGGCATCGAACCATGGGCGCTGCGACCATAAAGCTTGATGCGGATGGAGTCACAGGCGGCAAACTGGGCGCCAGGCATGGTCTGCACCTCCCCGGCCCGGCCCGGCATGATGTGCTGACCCAGGCAGACATCCGGGCGGGGCACCTTATTCACCAGACCATCAGCGACCATGGCATTGGCACCCTGGGCATTTTCCTCCGAGGGCTGGAAGAGAGCGATGAAAGTGCCCTGCCATGCCTCGCGGTGGGTATCCATGATGGCGCAGGTTCCCAGCAGTGCCGTGGTGTGCATGTCGTGGCCGCAGGCATGCATGACACCGACCATTTTTCCATCCGCACCGGGACGCACCCTCGTGGAGGCGAAGGGGACACCGCTTTCTTCCCTGATCGGCAGGGCGTCGAAGTCGGCGCGCATCAGAGCGGTGGGTCCTTCACCATTGCGGAATACGGCGACGATACCGAAACCACCGATCGGTGAAATAACCTCGCAGTTGAAGCGTTTGAGCTCCCGGAGAATCCTCTGCGAGGTCTCCTGCTCATGACCTGAGAGTTCGGGGTGTTCGTGCAGATCCTCATAGAATTCACGCTGCCAGGAAAGATCGGCCTGGTGGTGGCGTAATAGTTGAGCAATTTCGCTCATCGGGGAAGGTCTCCTCTAGGTTCTCGGTTGCTGCCAAATATAGCGGAAGTGACCGGGAGCACGGTGGAGACCATGTGCCTCGGGAAGAAGAACGCCCGCCTCAGAGAGAACCCCGTGGAGAGCGCCCACCGCCTCCCGGGGAGAACCTGCTGGGGGAGGACACCGCAGGAGGAAAATACGTTCAGCGCACCAGCGGATGGTACTTCAGCGAGTTCGGGGGGATCTCACATTCCGCACCAATCTGAATGTCTTCGGCGATGCTGCCCTCTTCGCGTAACCGCCGCAGGGCGGTGACCATGCGGTTGCGGATGTTGGCGGGGGAGAGGGTGTTGACGAAGATGCTGGTGGAACCCTCGAAGCCCGCCAGGGTGGACACCCGCCACTTGAGGTTGATCCGCCAGGGCATGGGCAGATCCAGACCCGGCGAACGGTGCTGCCATTCCTCGTTGCAGGCGACATCTGCTCCGGTGGCCGCATGTGCGGCATGGAGCAGATCGCTCATGGCGTGCACTTCCGGGGTGCTCTGGAGCCAGGGTTCGCAGGTCTCCGAGCGGGAGTAGAGCTCCAGGGTGGGGTAGCGGTGCCCCAGGCCGGCGATGAGGATGGCCTGTTCATTGGCCGCGATCACCAGGTTCTGGCGGTTGGCGTAGTCCACGCCCCATTCGTTGTAGAGGTTGGGGTTGGCACGTAACCGGATGATCTCCTGTTCCGCGCGGGTGCCGTGTTCATCAATGGCTACGACCTGTTTGTGCAGGTGATCGAAGGAGGCTCCGGCGGGGCGCAACCAGTTCTGGAAGGCAACCACATAGCGGGCGTAACGGTTGTGTCGGTAGAGGTCGGCGATGGCGTCGATGGTGAATTCGATGAAGGCGCGGTGTTCGGCCACACTCAGGGTGCCGGAGGAGGCTAATTGGGAGGAATCGGTGGCATCGGATTCATAGTGTCTACGGGCGATGATGACATCGTGGCCGCCGCCGAAGTAGCGGTTTCCCAGCTGCAGCAGTTCCTCCTCAGGGAGATCCTCCTCCTGCCCGGAGGCCTTCAGCCAGGTCTGGACGATATTGATCACATGCTGTCGGCCGGCTTCATCGGCGAGGTAATGACGTTGCCGCTCCGTATTCTCGGCATCCATGGTGTAGCCGAAGTTCAGGGCCCAGTACTCATAGGAGACGATCTCGAAGAGGTTGGGTACCCGCCGAAATTCGGCGGGATGATCGGCCAGCTCCCCGGGGAGCAGGCCACGCTTGATCTCCCCGCCTTCCGTGGTGCGCACCATCCGGGCCTTCTCCGGCGGGGTGGCCAGCGGGGTGGATTCACAGAAGTTACAGGTGCCGGTGTGTTCCGATTCCTCCAGCTGGCGGGGCTTTTCCTTCGGAGAGGACAAGGGGCGGTTACCTCTTCCCGGTACGGTCCAGACCTCGGTGCCACTGAAGGGGCTGACCTGCTTGATGGTGCCGTCGGCGAGAGTGGTCAACGGTGGGAGAGGAGAATGGTTGGGAACACTCATGGAGCAAAGATTATTCGCTAAGCTCGTGGTATGCCTGTCATTCAATTTGATGTCCTGGTCCCACACTCCGATGCTGAGCCGCTGCGTGAAAAGTTCGCCGGTGCCGTTGAGAGCCTGATCGAGAACGAGAAGTTGGAAAAGGGGGAGGTCACCCATGACCATTCCCCCCGGGTGGATAAGGAGGTGGAGGCGCAGCTGCGGCAGACCTACCGCGATGAGCATGAGGGTCGTGATCTGCCGGACTCCACGGTGCACCGCTACGCCATCGACATTGAGGGTCTCAAGGGTTCGGTCAATCAGCTGACCATGGCGCTCTCCCGGTTCCTCACCCCACAGAATGACCTGCCGGCGGATCCGGTGCTCCTAGAGCGGGAGACCGCCTGGGAGGTCCCGGCGACCTATCCCTGGACGGTCGACATTCTGCGGTAGTCCCGCACCAGTCGAGCCCCGGCTTCGCGCAACTGTTCTGCAACGTCCTGGGTCTCGATCAATTCTGCGCCGATTATTCCTCGGGGGAGCTCGGTGTTGATTTTCCCGGCAGCCACCGCCAGGGTGGCGGGGGTGTTTTCGGCCAACTTGGCGAGGGTGCCCACCACCTTGCCCTGGAAGGACTGCTCGTCCAGGGCTCCTTCCCCGGTGATCACCAGGTCCGAGGCGGGGATCAGTTCCTCGAGGCCGCGGATACGGGCGATCAGGGGGGCGCCGGGGAGCAGATGGATGTGTTCACTGCTGCCGTGCAACAGGGTGGAGAGCCAGAGCAGGCCCACCGGCAGGGCACCGGCTGCGCCGGTCCCGGGTGTCTCCGGGTTGACGCCGGTGACTTCGCAGAGCCGGGTCAGTGCGGCGTCGAGAAGCTTCACCTCTTCGGGGTTGGCACCCTTTTGTGGCCCGTAGACCCAGGCGGCGCCGAGTTCCCCGGTGGCGGGGGAAATGACATCGGTGAGCAGGATGTACTCCAGGGCGGCGGCACGGATGTTGAGCTGGGCGGTGTCGATATTGTCCAGGTCGATCAGGGCGGCGCCTCCCTTAGGGAGGGAGAATCCGGCGGCATTGAGGGGTTCGGCACCTAAGGCGACCAGGATCCCGGTGCCGCCATCGACGGTCGCTGAACCTCCGAGGCAGAGCACGAGGCGTTTCGCACCCCGGGTCTCTGCATCAGCAATCAACACTCCAGTCCCATAGGTATCGCCGGTCAACGGTACCGGCTTGTCTGCGACGGCTGGCAGGCCGGAAGCTGCGGCCACATCGATATAGGCGGTCTTGGCCTCGCGGTCGAAGACATAGGTGGCTTCGGTCAGCCGGCCCGCGGCATCTGTGGTGGGCAGGGTGATGCGCTGGCCTGGGAAAGTGTCGGCGGTGCCCTCCCCGCCATCCGCCATGGGGGCAAGCGTGATCTCAGCCCCGGGATCCTCGGAGAGCGCTCCCTCGGCGAGGTATTCCGCGGCCTGGGTGGCGGTGGCGGTGCCCTTGAAAGAGTCGGGGGCGACCAGGATCCGCAGGGGTTCTGGGATGGAGGGGGTGTCGGTGCTCATCGCGGTGGCGGGCCTTTCCGGGGTGGTTCCAGGCGGAGTGTGGGGGATGGTTTTGGTCTTTCTATCAGCCTTTTAGCCTATCCCGCTACTGTCCCGGCCCGGAGATCGGGAGTGTTCGGGCATGGTGGACGGGTTGCCGGGGGTAGCCGGGCGGGCTGGGGGACCTCGTGGAGATAAACCGGAAAACTTCCCCTAAAACCCCCGGAAGCTCCGGTTTCCCTGCGCCTCAGCCTGGGGGAGAATTTCTATAGAGTGTTCCATATTACATTCGTTTGGGTTGCGAATCTCCGCTGAGTGATCAAAACTATTAAACGTTAGAAACCTCTCCGAAAGGGGAAGTGTCTCTTTTCTGGCAGGTTGTAGCTTTCGCCGCCCGCAGTAATATTTAAGATTTCTATAAGAATGTGCGGCCGCCCCCCAGCGGCGCCGAGATGGGAAGAAGTGACGCATGAACGTAGATGAGCAGGTCTCCAACTACTACAATCTGCTTCTCAAGCGCAACGCCGGCGAGCCGGAGTTCCACCAGGCAGTGTCCGAGGTGCTGGACTCCCTGAAGATCGTGCTGGCCAAGGATCCCCACTATGCCGACTATGGCCTGATCCAGCGTCTCTGTGAACCGGAGCGTCAGCTCATCTTCCGTGTGCCCTGGGTCGACGACAAGGGACAGGTTCACGTCAACCGCGGTTTCCGTGTTCAGTTCAACTCCGCACTCGGCCCCTACAAGGGCGGTCTGCGTTTCCATCCCTCGGTCAACCTGGGGATCATCAAGTTCCTGGGCTTCGAGCAGATCTTCAAGAACTCCCTGACCGGTCTGCCGATCGGCGGCGGCAAGGGTGGTTCTGATTTCGACCCCAAGGGTCGCACTGATGGTGAGATCATGCGTTTCTGCCAGTCCTTCATGACTGAGCTGCACCGCCACATCGGGGAGTACCGCGACGTGCCGGCGGGTGATATCGGCGTGGGTGCCCGCGAGATCGGTTACCTTTTCGGCCAGTACCGTCGTCTGGCCAACCAGCATGAGTCTGGTGTGCTGACCGGTAAGGGTCTGACCTGGGGCGGTTCCCTGGTCCGCACCGAGGCTACTGGTTATGGTTGTGTCTACCTGACCAACGAGATGATGAAGGCCCATGGTGAGGACCTGGAGGGCCAGCGCGTCATCGTCTCCGGTTCCGGCAATGTCGCCGTCTACGCCATGCAGAAAGCGCAGGAGCTCGGGGCCATCGTCATCGGTTTCTCCGACTCCTCCGGTTGGGTTTCCACCCCGAAGGGCGTCAACATGGAGAAGCTGCGCGAAATCAAGGAGCAGCGCCGCGAGCGTGTCGCCGTCTACGCCGATGAGGTGGAGGGCGCCACCTTCCACTCCGAGGGAACCATCTGGTCCCTGGCAGCGGATGTCGCGCTGCCCTGCGCCACCCAGAATGAGCTGAACGCGGAACAGGCTGCAATGCTGGCCGATAATGGTGTCCGTTTCGTCGCCGAGGGTGCGAACATGCCCTCCACCGCTGATGCCATCGAGATCTTCCGCGAGCGGGGTATCCACTTCGCCCCCGGCAAGGCCGCCAACGCCGGTGGTGTGGCCACCTCCGCGCTGGAGATGCAGCAGAACGCCTCCCGCGACTCCTGGACCTTCGAGTACACCGATGCTCGCCTGCAGCAGATCATGTCCAAGATCTTCAAGAACATCGACAAGACCGCCCGGGAGTACGGCCACGAGGGTGACTACGTCATCGGCGCCAACATCGCCGGCTTCAAGAAGGTTGCTGACGCCATGCTTGCCCAGGGTGTCATCTAGGCCACGTGCTTATCGACGCCCGCCGCACCGTGAAGGGGAGCACGGCGGGCGTTTCTCTTTTTTTGCCGGTTCCAGGGGATAAGTGCAACACCCACGGCCGCGGCTAAGTGCACAACCCCAGGGCACTCAGTACTATTTAGGTATGTACCGCGTTTTCGAGGCCCTTGATGAACTCGTCCAAACCGTAGAGCAGGCCTACGGGGTCCCCATGACCTCAAACTGCATGGTGCCACGCAATGATGTGCTGGCCCTGCTCGACGATCTCCGGAACGCGCTGCCGGTGGAGATCGACGATGCACAGGATGTGCTGGACCGTCAGGATGAACTGCTCCGCGGTGCTGAGGAACGTGCCGCCGAGATTGTCACCGATGCCGAGGCACATGCCAATGATCTGGTCGCCCGGGCTGGGGAAGAGGCTGACAACATACTCAATGAAGCCCAGCACCGTGCCACCACCCTGGTTGCCCAGGCCGAGGACGAGGCAGACCACACCGTCACCACCGCCCGTCGTGAAGCGGAGGACACCGTCACCCGTGCTCAGGCCGATGCCGAGCGACTCATTGCCGATGGCAATGATTCCTACCAACGCAGCGTGGAGGAGGGGCTGGCGGAGCAGCAGCGCCTGGTCGATGATTCCGAAGTGGTGCGCCGCGCGAATGAGGAGGCACACCGGGTGGTCGATGCCGCGCACTCCGACTCCAAGCGCCTGCGCCAGGAGTGCGATGACTTCGTCGACTCCAAGTTGGGTGAATTCGAGGAGACCATGTCCACTCTGTTGCGTACCGTCACCCGTGACCGACAGGCGCTGCGCCGCGGTGCCGGGGTCGGCGGTGCCGGCGGGGAAGCCCTGCCCCGGGAGCGGGAGCCGCGCAGTTACAGCCGGGAGCCGGGGTACCGTTCCCAGCGCCGGGAGGCCTGAGTCCTGGCCGGGTGTGCTTCCCGGGGTGCTCACCGGCTAAGTTCAATGCAGTAATAAACACCGCAGTAACAGATACCCCGGCCCAGTTCCGGGGGTTCGGCCGTTGCCGGAGACGAGGTCGCCACCCCAGAAGGTGGCGAGGACGTCTCCCTGACAGTGGAAGAGTAGGCTCCCAATGGTCATGACTTCACCTTTTATTTTTAATGTGCTCACCCTGCTTCGCGCGGGTGGCCTGCCGGAACAGCGCACGCAGACCGGCCCCAGCCCGACCCGTATCGGTCCCGAGATGATCGCCATCCCCGAAGGTGGGGAGGTCCGCGTCGATGCGACCCTCACCCCGCTCGGCGAAGGGATCATGGTGGATGCCGAGATCAGCGCCACCCTCCAGGGGGAGTGTGCCCGCTGCCTGCGTCCACTCAGCCCTGAGCACACCCTACGGGTCAGTGCCGTCTTCTCCGATAGTGATGACTTCATCACCGGGGAGGTCGATGAGGACGGTGACAATGATGAGCTGCCGCGCGTGCAGGGCGACAATATCGACCTGCTGCAGCCTGTCATCGATGAGGCAGGACTCTCCCTGCCCTTCAACCCCGTCTGCCGGGGTGGCTGCCCCGAGGATGCAGATGTGCCCGCACCAGATGGGATCTCCGGGGAAAAGGTCGGCGTGGATCCGCGCTGGGCCGGACTGGAGAAGTTCAAGTGAGCCGGAAGAAGAACCGCCCCACGGGTTTTGAGGCCCTCGAGGCGGCCTATGAGGCGGTAGATCACACCCCGCTGCGGGAACATATCGGCGTGGAGCTCAGCGATGAGCTGCTCCGACTTTCCCTGACGCACCGTTCCTTCGCCAATGAAAATGGCCATCTGCCCAATAATGAGCGCCTGGAATTCCTCGGTGATGCCGTGCTCGGGCTTTCGGTGGCCACCCAGCTCTATGTCCAGTACCCCTCCCGCCCGGAGTCCGATATCTCCAAGATGCGGGCCTCCATCGTCAGTCGCTATGGTCTGGCTGATATTGCCCGGGAGATCAACCTGGGTGAGCATATCCTGCTGGGTCGGGGTGAGCTGGTCACTGAGGGACGCAACAAGGAGTCCATCCTGGCAGACACCACCGAGGCCATCCTCGGCGCCATCTACCTCCAATATGGTTTCGAGACCGCCCGGGATGCGGTGCTGCGTCTTTTCAAGGAGAAGATCGATAACGCCACGTCCACCGGGGTGCACCAGGACTGGAAGACCATGCTCCAGGAGCGTCTGGCGGAGCGTAAGTTTCCCATGCCGATCTATGAATCCACCTCGGTCGGTCCCGATCATGAGCGAGTCTTCACCGCCAAGGTGATTGTCGGGGAAAAGGACCTGGGTACCGGGGTGGGGCAGAATAAGAAGCTCGCCGAGCAGGAGGCCGCACGTCTGGCCTACCGGGCCCTCCGGGGAAGCATCTCTTAAATGCCGGAACTTCCCGAGGTCGAGGTGGTTCGCCGTGGCCTGGCGGAACATGTGCTGGGGGCGGAGTTCACCGCCACTGAGGTCCTGCACCCCCGGGCGAACCGGGGCCAGGAGGGATCCCTGCCCGCACTGCTCCAGAACGCGGTGATCACCGGGGTGGGACGGCGGGGCAAATACCTCTGGCTCAACCTGGGCGATTCCTGGGATTCCGAGGATGCCGGGAATACTGGGGATGCTGTGGCGGGCGGGGAAACCCGCGGCGTCGATAAGCAGCCGGCTGAAGGTGGCGGACATGAGGGAACGGCTCTTTTTGTGCACCTCGGGATGAGTGGGCAGATGCTGGTGGGCGAACCCGGGAAGGTGACCTCACCGCACCTACGGATCCGTTCCGAGCTGCGCACCCCCACCGGGGAGCTGCTGGAGCTGGCCTTTGTTGATCAGCGTACTTTTGGACGTTGGCTGCACACTGAAACCACTCCGGGGGGTGTCCCTGAGCCCGCGGCGCATGTCGCGATGGATCCCCTGGAGGCGGGTTTTGATCCGGTGGCCACCGCCCGGAAGATCCGTACTAAACGTTCCGAGATCAAGCGGGTGTTGCTGGATCAGACCGTGGTGTCCGGTATCGGCAATATCTACGCCGATGAGGCACTCTGGGCGGCCCGGGTGAAACCGATGCGCCGCGCCTCCGCTCTGCGACAGCGTGATGTCCTCAATCTGCTCGTGGAGTCCCGCGCTGTGATGGAACGTGCCCTGGCCGCCGGTGGCACCAGCTTTGACTCCCTCTACGTCAACGTCAACGGGGCCAGCGGTTATTTCTCCCGCTCCCTCAATGTCTACGGCCAGGAGGGAGAGCCCTGCCCGCGCTGCGGCACCCCGATCCGCCGGGTGATGTGGACCAACCGTTCCACTCATTTCTGCCCGGAGTGTCAGGTGCTCTGAGATACGTGACCGGGTGGACCATCAGCAGTTGATTTCTGAAAAAGTTTGAGTATGTCTTTTCGGTAGCTTTTGCCTGGAAGTGTTCCCACAATGAATATGTCCTGGGTAACATTCTGCGCATGGGCGCACTCGAAAGCTTCGTCACCGAGATCATCAATGACAACCTCTGGATGGTTCTGCCTTTCCTGCTCGTGGCAGCCGGCCTCTACTTCGGTGGCCGCACCCTGCTGGTGCAGATCAGGATGATCCCTGAGATGTTCCGGGCGGTGGTGGAAAGACCCGCCCGGGAGGAGGGGGACGAGAAGCGTCAGGACATCTCCGCCTTCAAGGCATTCACCATCTCCGCAGCCTCCCGGGTGGGTACCGCCAATGTGGCCGGTGTCGCCCTGGCCATCACCCTGGGCGGCCCCGGCGCCGTCTTCTGGATGTGGATCATCGCCCTGGTCGGAGGTGCCACCTCCTTCATCGAGTCCACCCTGGCGCAGCTGTGGAAGGTCCGGGACGGGGATGGCTACCGTGGTGGCCCCGCCTACTACATGACGCTGGGGCTCAATGCCCGCTGGTTGGCGGTCATCTTCGGTGTGGCGATCACCATCACCTTCGGTTTCGTCTATAACGCCCTGCAGTCCAATGCGGTGGTCGAGGCGATCACCGTCTCCACCGGCACCCCCTCCACCACGGCGAAGGCGATTGTCGGCCTGATCATGGCGGCACTTTCAGCGTTGGTGATCTTCGGTGGGGTGCACCGCATCGCCAATGTCACCCAGTGGATGGTGCCTTTCATGGCGGGTGCCTACATCATCGTCGGGGTGGTGGTCATCGTCATCAACTTCGAGATGGTCCCCGGCATGATCAGCGATATCATCGCCGGCGCCTTTGGTTTCCGCCCGGTGGCCGGTGCCTCGGTGTGGGGTGCCTTCTGGCTGGCCTTCATGAACGGGATGCGCCGCGGGCTCTTCTCCAATGAGGCGGGTGAGGGTTCTGTCCCGAATGCCGCGGCCACCGCGACCGTCTCCCACCCGGTTAAACAGGGCCTGGTGCAGACCCTGGGCGTGTATTTCGACACCCTGCTGGTCTGCTCGATCACCGCCTTCATCATCCTGCTTTCCGGGGTGGATTATGCCACCGGGGATGTGCAGTCCTCCTCGCTGACCCAGGAGGCACTGGCCAGCGTGGTCGGCGGCTGGGGTACCCACTTCATCACCGTGGTGATGTTTTTCCTGGCGTTTTCTTCGGTACTGGGCAACTACTATCTCGCCCAGGCCAATATCCAGTATTTCACTGGCTCGAAGCTCATTCTCAATATTTTCCGGGTGGTGGTCCTGGTCTGTGTTTTCCTCGGTGCGATCAGTTCGGTGCCGCTGGTGTGGGCCTTGGGCGATACCTTCGCGGGCATTATGGTGGTGATCAACCTCTGCGCGATCATCCCGCTGGGGCATGTCGCGGTGAAGCTGCTGCGCAATTACAACCAGCAGAAGAAACGTGGCCTGGACCCGGTCTTCCACCGTGACATGATGCCGGAGGTGCGGAATGTCGCCTGCTGGACCGGTGATGATCCGGCGACCCGACGCTATAAGGAGGCAATGGACAGTGAGTGATCAGGTGCGCATGACCGCCTGGGTGCACGGGCATGTTCAGGGGGTGGGTTTCCGTTGGTGGACCCGGGGCCAGGCCATGGAACTCGACCTGGCAGGCTCGGCGAAAAACCTTGTCGACGGCCGCGTCTGCGTCGTCGCGGAAGGCCCCCGGGCGGCAGCGGAGGAATTGTTGCGCCGCCTGGAGACCCGGCCCGCGGAGCACCACCGTCCCGGAACGGTGGACAAGGTCATTGTGCAGTGGTTGGAGCCGAAGGGGGAACGGGGCTTTGTGGAGGGCTGAGTACTGGGATCTCACCGATGCCGCCGGGAACCCCACGGGTGAAGTCATTTCCCGGGGTGAACAGGACTGGCCGGCCGGTGTCTTCCATGTGGTGTCCACCATCTGTGTGCACCGCGCGGATGGGAAGGTGCTGCTCAGCAAACGTGCACCCACAAAAGACATGCCGTTGACCTGGGAATTTCCCGGTGGGAGTGTGCTTGCTGGGGAGAGCAGTGCCGAGGGCGCAGTTCGGGAACTCCGGGAGGAGACCGGATTGAGGGTGTCGGAAGCGGACCTGGTGGCGGTAGGCCGTTACACCGAGGAGGATGCCCTGATCGACCTCTATGCGGTGGCCTTCGAGTCCGTTGAGGCACCCCCGGAACTGGATCCGGATCCCGCTGAAGTGGCCGCGGTGGAGTGGTCAAGTCTGAATGGGGTGAAAGGCAGGTTGGAGTCGGGGCAGATGGCGCAGCCCTGGTTTGGGCGGCTCGCCGAACTCTGGGGGCCGTTGCTGCGGGTGCTGGACAACCGGGAGCCGGGGGTTTAATCCCGAACTACAACCCCATACCTTGGGGGTCGTAGTTCCCTGGGCAGGGGGAGAAGAACCGGGGCACCGTGCCTGCTCCTAGCGGAAACGCCAGGTGATGGGGAGTGTTTTCATCGGGAAGAGCCCCTCCCCGGCCTGGAGAATCTGCCGCAGTTCGGTGTCCACCTCATCGCTGAGCGCGATATTCAGCCGGGAATCACCCTGCAGAGTGACCTCATCGGTTGCTGGTGCGTGTTCATGCCCGGGCGGGTAGAGGGTGAAACCGGTGGTCTGGTGCTGCTGATTGATCATGTGGAAGTGCCGTCCGAAGGGGATCCGGTAGTCCAGTGCCCCGAGCAGTTCCGGGATGATGCGCAATTCGGTGTCGATGAGGATCCGTTCTGCACCTTCGCGATGGATCTCCAGGTGCTCGGTGAAGAAGGAGTCGGCGGCGGATCCCTCCCGTTCCAGCCCGGCGGTGATCTGTTCCGCCACGAGGAGGTCGGAGCGTAGATCGGGGCGGCCCGGGATGGTCAACCCCAGGGGGATCAGGGGACGGCCGGCGGCGATCAGTGCCCTGGTGTTCCACCTGTGGGCGTCGTCGCGGTCCTGTTCAGTCGCCCCGATGACCTGAATGAAGGTGATTTTCCCGCCAGGTGTGTCAATGCTGCCGAGCACCGGATCCTCGAGGAAGAAGAGTTCGCTGAGATTGGCGGGGTCCCCGGCCGGGGTGAAGGGGCCCCCGTAGCTCAGGTGGTCACCGGAACGCAGGGGCGTGTTTTTGTCCGCGACATACCGGGCCAGGTGTTGCAGCAGCTGCACCGGCCACTGGGGTGGGTTCGCCGTGGGATCGGCGGCGGCTGGGTCAGCCAACCGGAAACTCAGTTCCAGACCGTAGCCGCAGTGACCCTCCTCGAAGACCTCGCCCTGGGTGTCGGTGAGTCCGATGCCGACATAGTGCCAGTGTGGCTGGGGTTCACTGAGGCGGTAGGGGGCGACGAAGTCCAGGCGGTCCGGCCCACCCTGCCGCCAGTTCGTGGCGGCTTCCCAACCCTTCAGGTTTCCCTTCTTGGGGTAGATCCGGGCCAGGTGCTCATCCACGGCCTGACCTGGGGACCATTCCGGGTCTGTCCGGGATCCGCGCGGCCCCGCCGGGTTGGCCCCAGCATCCCCGCTCCCGGGCTCCAGTTCTGTGGTCTCCTGTCCCTGAGTAGTTTCCGAACCAGTTTCCGAACCCTTGCCGAAGATGCGCTTAAAGAATCCCATGGTCTTCATCCTGCCTGTTCCCCGCCACTGAGGGGGCCGTTTTCCCATAACCTTAAATCTTTGAGTTGAAGAATATCGGGGTGGGATGCCCTCAGGGCCCTCCTGCTGGCCGGCCCTTCGCGCCTGAGCCAGCAATCCGTGTCGGTTCAATCACTTTTTCCCGGGGAGGTGGGCGGTGACCCCTGGGGGCGGTGAATTGATATCACTGAAGGAAACTTCCTGGGTTTGGGGCGGCCCAGGGGACCTCCTGAAGTCACATCAGAGCCTGATCGGCACTACTGTGTTCAGTGATCATGGGTGCGCTCCCCGGCATCGGGGACCGGACCAGTAGAGTGGAACTCTTGACCCATCGCTGCCGGAGAAACGGGGGACCGGACTCCGGCGGTGTCGAACCTGGACCTGAAAGCGTGGATGTGACCACCCCATTTGCGGACATGACCGACTCATTGCTCGGCTGGGCCTCCCAGACCGAGCTCAAGCTGACCCAGCGACTGGCGGAGCACCCTTACTTCCCGGAAACCGGTTTCAACACCGATGAATTGGAGCGGCTTGACCGCCTCTTCGGAACCTTCCTCAGCCGGCAGGTTTCCGCCGGGGCCAATCTGGCGGACCTGCTCGAGATCACCCCGGCGATGACGGTCTGCAGCCTCATCTCCCGGGCCTCCCGGATGCTAGATCGGGATGCCTTCTTCCAGGAGTACCTCGTCGGGCTTGGTCTGGTGCCCCAGGCCTCCTGGACCGAGGACGTGGCAGTGCGGGTGCCGGAACTGCTGACCAAGGCCGGTCTGGAGGTGCCCGGCCCGGCTGATCCGGTAGATCTGCTGGCGTTCCATGCCGGTGTCACCAGCTCCGAGGTGGCTACCCTGCTCAGCCTGCTCGACCAGCTGCCCCCCGACACCAGCGGTGAGGCGGTCACCATGATTCTTGTCGATGACAGCTACCTGGCGCTGATCGCCGAGGAGGACCTCGAGGAGGAAGATCAGCCTGCCCTGCCGCTCACCGCGGCCGTGGCGATGCTGGCTCCGGCCCGCCTGGCCGGCCTGCTCGACGGGGTTCAGGAACTACGCCGCTTCTCGACGACCCACCCCACCTCCTGGCTGGACCGGGACCGCTCCCACCTCGTTCCGTTTCTGCCGGAACTGGTCGCTGAGTCTGTTGAGGCGGAGCTGCGGGAACGTCCCGTGGGCACCCCGGGGCGCCAGCACACCGTGGGTGTGGCCACCCGTGAGCTGCGCCCCCGCCTGATCCTGGATATCCGTCGTCGCAAGGTCTGCCTCCGCCTGCCGGAGCAGCGCGTCGCTCCCGGCACGGAGGGCGACGGGGGAGAGGTTTCCTGGCGGGTTTCCCTGGAGGGCACCACCCGCATCTTCCGCACCGGCCGCCCCTGGGGTGAGCCGACCTATGCCGCCGCCCTGGATGTGGCCGTCGAGCACCAGACCCGTGAAGCCACCGTCCAGGACATGACCAATGGCATCACCTGGGTGGTGCCCCTGGTCGACAATGAGGACCCGGTCCTGATTTTCGCCGCCAACGGCCAGAATCTCAGCGACAAGGTTTCCCTGCACCACGCTGAACTGCTGGTGCTCACCCCGGCTGATGCCACCCTGGTCGACGTGGTCACCGGTGATGAGGTGCCCGTCATCGAGTCTTTCGAGGTGGAGGGCTGGAACTCCTGGATCTGCCGCCGTCTCGAGACCTCACAGGTCGCCTCCCTGCAGGTGGTGCGCCCCGGGCAGTCACCCTCGGCAATGCACCAGCTGCGCAGCATCGACCCCCGCCAGCGGGTCCGTTTCCACCACCCCGCCCCGGCGCTGAAGGACATCCGTTCCACCGCCGGGCTGGAGGTGTACCCGGAGTCCCTGGTCGCCGAGTTCCCGCCGACCCTGTCCGGTTCCGAGGAGATGTGGTACCTGTCCATCTCC
Source organism: Corynebacterium occultum (assembly GCF_009734425.1). Taxonomy (NCBI): domain Bacteria; kingdom Bacillati; phylum Actinomycetota; class Actinomycetes; order Mycobacteriales; family Corynebacteriaceae; genus Corynebacterium; species Corynebacterium occultum. Next base: position 1,928,551 of record NZ_CP046455.1, on the reverse strand, counting down.
GCTTACTCCGGCATCGGTGAGGCCGGTGAAGAGGTCGCCGAACCGGAGCCGCTGGCAGTGCCCGCCGCCGGTGGTGTCTTTCATATCTTCGACCCTGAGGCCTATGAGGTGCCCTGGGTCGGTGAATACCTGATCCGCCTGCGTGGCCCCCGCAACGAGTCCTTCCGCCACCGCTACGCCATCGTGGAGGGCATGTACACCCAGACCGACATCGCCGGGCTGTGCCACTCGGTGCGCATCCCCGCCCTGGGTGGGCTCAGCGAGGCCCAGCTGACCGTCGGCCGTGGTGAAAAGCCCTTCGAGGTGGAACCTCGCCGCATTTCCGTCGCCCCCGATGAGGCGGGTGCCGATTTCAGCATCATCACCGAGGAAGGGGATCAGCTGCCGCTGCGTTTCACCCCGCCGCGGCTGGCTTTCGAGGTGCCGCTGCTCAGCTACCCACCGATGTGGCGCACCACCCGACTCGAGCTGGGTCCGCGCCAGTTCGACCCCTCCGGCCAGCTGCGTATCCGCGGTACCGGTGACATGGGCAACCCGCGGGTGTCCATCATCAACCACCATGGTTCCCCGCTACGCTCCATCAAGTTGGAGAGCCATGACGGTGGCATCACCTGGACAGCCCCGATGGCCGCCATCGCCGCGTCCACCGCGGTGCTGCCCTCCGGCCGACTGCAGTTCGAGTGGACCTGTCTGCGCAGCGATAAGCGGGTCACCGTTTTCCTCGCCGCCATCAACAACACCCCGCACGCCTCCGCCGTCGAGGTGGTCGAGGGCAAGTTGAGCTTCAGTGACCTGGCCACCGACCGCCAGCTCGCCGCCTGGGCCTGGCCGGAGACCGCCCCCTGGGCCGCCGCCCGCACCATCGAGCTGGAAGGCCCGGAAACCCCGCTGCCGGAGGCGCTTATCGACGCCGGCCCCCTCCTGGTTCAGCTGCACACCGCGGACCCCTTCACCAACCTCCGTCCCCCGCTCAACCCCGGGGTGGGGGCCCTGCGTGCCGAGCAGCCCGGCCACTTCGCCGAGCAATCAGCTGCACTGCAGGAACTCTCCGCCTTCCTCTCCGGGGAGAGCGAGGTACCGCCCTCCGACCCACAGGTTTTGCCGGTCCTCTGGGACCATATCGCCGCCTGGGCGGACAGTGACGGTGGCGAAGGCATAGTCAACCGGGGCAGCATCCAGGCAGTTCTGGAGGCCCAGCCGCAGGCCGCGCTGGCAGCGCTTTCCGCCTCCCTCGTGCCCGCCGATAAGCAGCCCGGCCGGATCATCGCCTCCGGCCTGGTCAACATCACCTTCGGCAGGGCAGCAGCAGAACCCGCCGGGAATTCGGATGAGGAACTCGCCGCAGCGGTCCTGGGGTCTGACTCCGCGGCAGAACCTGTTGCCGCAGTTGACTCGGCTGTGGGGGAGGGGGCCGCCGACTCCCACCGGGCTGCCTGGATCGGATCTTTGGAGATGCTCGGCCAGCTTCCGGAGCTCTTCGTCGCCCTGGAAGCGGAATCCGAGGCCGGTGATCCCCGGGAGGCCAAGGCCGCGGTCCGGGCCCACCTGGCCAGCCTGGAGAAGATCGCCGGCAAGACGCTGATCAACACCCTGGGCACCGGTCGGGACTCCACCCTTGACTCTGCCTGCATTGACCAGTCCACCGTGATGATCGCCCAGATGGAGAAGTCCCAGCAGGAGACCCTGCTGCAGATGTTCTTCGCCAACGCGGACATCGTGCCTGGCCCGATCATGGCTGACAGTCCCCGCCTGCTCGCCGTCTTCGAGACCTTCAAGAAGCGGGAGCAGTTGATCGAGTTGCTCACCAGTGAGGGTCTGATCAAGCCGGCGGTTTCCCTGCTGCGCGCCCTGCGCAGCGCCAACCGTTCCCTCTACTCCGCGGCACGTATCCGTTTCGACAAGCTCGACGGTGTCAACACCGAGGATCGTTCCAACGCCTGGGCCCTGGCCCCGGTGGTGTCCCTGGTGTTCGCGCTCTCTGCGCGTATGCACGCCCACGGGCTGATGGGTAAATCACGCACCCTCGACAAGGCGGCACGTGGCTGGGCTCAGCTGGCGGATCTGGTTCCGGATCTGGTCACCGGTGACCTGATCTCCGCCGAGGCTATGGTCCTGGCGGCGAAATATCCGGGAATCATCGCCTAAAGCCAGGAAAAAGGCACCCTGAGCGTGAGAATTCGCGCTCGGGGTGCCACTATGGAGGGCATGAACACCACTGTCCTGATAATCGGCATTGTCGTCGTCCTCCTACTGATCGTCCTGCTGCTCATTCTCTTCGGCATGCAGCGTCGCAAATCCAAAACCGTCAGCTTCGAGAAGCCGGCCGAGGATGAGCCCAAGGAGCTCACCCAGCAGGAGAAGTCCGGTAACTATCAGGCGGCCGGTGGATTCAACTTCGCCCCGGCTAAATCCCCCGAGAAGGAACCCGAGGTCCTGCCCGGCCAGAACCTCAAGCCCAGCGGATCCCGGCCGGTGAGTCAGGCTGATGCCCAGGCGGCGGCCCAGCCGCGCCCGGAACCGGTGGCACCGGAGGTTAGTGAGACCCCGAAGAAGCCGGTGGCCCCGCAGGCTTCCGAAACTCCCGAAGCCACTGAGGGTCGGGCTGCTGAGACCCGGGCCATGGAGGAACGCGCAGACGCCGAGACCGAGGTGGCCCCGGCCGTTTCCACCGCACCGGACGCAGCATCCCGGAAAACCGAGCCGGTGGAGGTCAAACCCCCGGCGGAAACCCCTGTTGATACCCCTGCCGAAAAGGAACTGACGGCCGAAGCGGTCGCCGGTGACCTGGCTGAAGCGGAAGCGGCGGCGAAGGATGATTCCTACCACGTGGTGGAGGAATCAGCCCCGGAGGCACCTGTCGAGAATGCCTCCTACCAGGTGGTGGAGGAGTCCGCACCGGAGATTCCGGCGGAAACGAAGCCCCGGGCTGCCGCAGCGCCCAGCGACATCCCCGTGATTGTGCCGGTCGAGACTTCCACTGACACCCCGGCCGAGGAGCCTGTGGAAGCCGCGCCGGTGGAGACCCCCGCGCAGCCTGAGCCGGTCGTCGTCAAGCAGGAAGCCGAGGAGGCTGCCGCCGCCGCGGCAGTGACCGCGGAGGGGGTTGAGGCCGCACTGGAGCAGACCCCGGTTCCGGATGCTCCGGCGGAACCTGCCCCCACGCCGCGAGATGAGATCGCGCCGGCTGCCGGCCGAATCGGCAAGCTGCGCAGTCGCCTCTCCCGTTCCCAGAACGCCATCGGCCAGGGCGTACTGGGTATCCTCACCGCCGGTGACCTCGATGAGGACGCCTGGGAGGAGATCGAGGACACCCTGATCATGGCTGACCTGGGTACCACGGTAACCATGCGGGTGGTGGACAGCCTGCGGGAGAAGATCGCCGAACGTGGTGTCTCCAATGAGGCTGAGGCCCGCGCCATGCTGCGGGAAACCCTGATCGAGGCAGCCCGCCCCGAGCTGGACCGCTCCATCAAGGCGATGCCCTATGAGGGTAAGCCCGCGGTGGTGCTGGTCGTCGGAGTCAATGGCACCGGCAAGACCACCACCACGGGCAAACTGGCCCGGGTCCTGGTGTCCATGGGACATAAGGTGCTGCTGGGTGCGGCCGACACCTTCCGTGCGGCGGCCGCGGATCAGCTTGAGACCTGGGGTTCCCGCGTCGGCGCCAAGACGGTCCGGGGTGCGGAGGGTGCTGATCCCGCCTCCGTCGCCTTCGACACCGTCGCTCGAGGCATTGAGGAACAGGCTGATGTGGTGCTCATTGACACCGCGGGCCGGCTCCACACCTCGACGGGTCTGATGGATCAGCTGGGCAAGGTCAAGCGCGTCGTCGAGAAGAAGGCTGCCGTGGATGAGGTGCTGCTGGTGCTGGATGCGACCGTCGGCCAAAATGGCCTGATCCAGGCCCGTACCTTCCGTGAGGTTGTCGACATCACCGGCGTGGTGCTGACCAAGCTGGACGGGACCGCCAAGGGTGGCATCGTCTTCCAGGTGCAGGAGGAACTGGGTGTCCCGGTTAAGTTGGTCGGCCTGGGCGAGGGTGCGGATCACCTGGCACCCTTCGAGGTTGAAGGCTTCGTGGACGCGCTGCTGGGTTAAGTCAGCGAATATGCCCCTGGATCAGGGGTAGGGCCCGCGGTGGCCCCAGGGGAGGATTACCTGGGGCCACCGCGGTTTTTCATTGCCTTTCAAGGTGACCGCTTCCCCTTGAAATTTTTATACCTGTAGAGCTACCGGAATTTATACCTATAGGTCTATAGTTAGATTTCAGTCCAGCTGGGTCAGTGGACCATGAAATTCAAGAGACAACTCAAGGAGGCGAAAAACATGAGTGCAGAAGAAACCATGATGGCCTCGGGGAATGCCAGCTGGATGCTGATCTCCGCGGCCCTGGTGCTGTTGATGACACCGGCGCTGGCCCTGTTCTACGGGGGAATGTCCCGGCAGAAATCCGTCCTGAACATGATGATGATGTCCTTCAGCACCCTCGGGGTGGTCACCGTGGTGTACATCCTCTGGGGCTGGTCCATGTCCTATGGCAGCCAGTCCCTGGCCGGGATCTTCGCCAATCCGCTGGAATTCTTCGGACTGCGCGACTCCATCCTTGATGCCGAGGGCAACTATCTGATGGGTTCCGCCGGCTACGCCAACACCATCGACATCGCCTTCCAGCTCACCTTCGCCGTGATCTCCACGGCCCTGATCTCAGGTGCCCTCGCGGAGCGGGTGAAGTTCTCCACCTGGATGGTCTTCTCCGGGGCCTGGGCCACCCTGGTCTATTTCCCGCTCGCCCACATGGTCTGGGGTGGGGGACTGCTCTCCCACAGCGGAAACAGCCTGGCCGCCTGGCTCTTTGGCACCACCGGCGGGGAGGCCACCATCGCCCCCATCGACTTCGCCGGGGGCACCGTGGTCCACATCTCCGCCGGCACCGCAGCCCTGATACTCGCCCTGATCATCGGCCGCCGCCGCACCTTCCCGCACACCCCGCACCGCCCCCATAACCTGCCGCTGGTCATGCTCGGTGCCGCCCTGCTGTGGTTCGGCTGGTTCGGATTCAACGGCGGCTCCGCCTTTGCCGCTGATGGCCTGGCTGGCCTGGCCTGGTTGAACACCACCGCCGCGACGGCCGCCGCCATGCTGGGTTGGCTGGCGGTGGAAAAGCTTCGCGACGGCCAACCCACCTCCCTCGGTGCGGCCTCCGGGGTGGTTGCCGGTCTGGTGACCATCACCCCGGCCGCAGGCGCTCTGACCCCGATGACCTCTCTGCTCCTCGGACTCGTCGGTGGTGGCCTGGCCTGCCTGGGCGTGGGCCTGAAATACCGCTTCGGTTTCGATGATTCCCTCGACGTCGTCGGTGTTCACCTCGTCGCTGGTCTCTGGGGAACTGTCGGGGTGGGCCTGCTGGCCACTGACATCGGCTGGTTCAGTGGTGGTGGTTTCGCCGGACTGAAGCTCTTCCTCGTCCAGATCCTCATCGCGGTGGTGGCCATGCTCTTCACCGCCTCACTCACCGCAGTGCTCGCCCTGGCGCTGAAGTTCAGCCTGGGTTGGCGCCTCAGCAAGGAAGCTGAATTCAACGGGGTGGATCTCGATCAGCACCGTGAATCGGCTTATGATCAAGGTGGAATCCAGTTTTCCCGGACCGTCGTTCTTCCCACCCTGCCGGGAGACACCTTTTCTGCGGACGCGGGGGAGGAAGTTTCCGCAGCACCGGGTGAGGGGAAGGTAGAATCATCCCCAGTCGGCGACACCCCCGCAACCCGGGAGTCGGATGCCACCCTTGACGCAGAGAAACAGGAGATCTGACATGAAGCTTGTCACCGCAGTGGTCAAACCCTTCACCCTAGCGGATATCCGGGAAGCCCTGGACCGGCTTGGTGTCCACGGCATGACCGTCACCGAAACCCAGGGGTTCGGCCAGCAGCACGGCCACACCGAGGTCTACCGCGGGGCGGAGTACGCCACCGAATTCGTGCCCAAGGTCAAGGTTGAGATCGTGACCAAGGATGAGATCCTCGAGGATGTGCTCGACGCGTTGGTCGGTGCCGCCCGCACCGGCAAGATCGGTGACGGCAAAGTGTGGGTCAGTGAAATTTCCACCGTGATCCGGGTGCGCACCGGGGAACGGGACGATGACGCCATCTGATTCCGGCGGAGCTGGCACCCCGGGCCCGATGCCACCCGCCCTGCTGAGAAAGCAGGCGGTGGATCGGGCCCGTGCCCTTCTGCTTTCCCTCCCCCTCCCGTCCGGCACCGCACTGGCCGCCACCGGATCCCTGGCGCGGGAGGAGATGACCCCTTACTCGGACCTGGACCTGATCCTGCTGCACCCACCGGGGCAGGAGCCCAGCAGTGCGGAGCTGCAAGCCCTCTGGTACCCGATCTGGGACCGCAAATACCGTCTCAACCACGCCTTGCGCACCCCCGTCGAGTGCGCGGCGATGATCACCGCGGACTCCACGGCCGCTCTGGCGCTGCTTGACCTGAAGCATGTCGCCGGGGATGAAAATCTCAGTGCACACACCCGCCAACTGGTGCTGCGTAGCTGGCGGGCCGAAATCTCCCGCAACTTCGACGCCCTCGCCGAACTGGCCATCACCCGCTGGAACCGTTCCGGGTCGGTGGTTTCCATGACCCGTCCCGACCTGAAAAACGGCCGCGGGGGACTGCGAGACATCCACCTGATCAAGGCTCTGGCGCTGGGTAATCTCGCCGACTTTCCCGACCTTGGCGCTGAGCAGGAACTCCTGTTGGATGTCCGCACCCTCCTGCACCAGAGTGCGCGCCGCAGCCGGGATGTTCTCGACCCCGAATTCGCCGCTGACCTGGCCATCGACCTCGGCTACCCGGACCGCTACACCCTGGCGGCCGCGCTTGCCGACGCCGCCCGCACCATCGACGAGGCCCTCAACCGCACCATGGGCATCGCCCGCGGGGTGGTCACCCGCCGCGCCCTGGGCGCGGTCAGCAGCCGTCGGGCCGGCGTCGGCAATATCCACACCCCGGGACTGAGGCGACCCCTCGACGTCGATGTCGTCGCGGCCGGGGAATACATCACGCTCAGCCGGGACCCCGACCTAAACGATCCTGGACTGCTGCTGCGCGTCTCCTCCGCGGCAGCACGCACCGGCCTGCCCGTCGCAGATTCCACCTGGCAGGCCCTGAGGGTGCTGCCACCCCTGCCTGAAAAATGGATGAAGGTGATGGTCGATGATTTCATCGCCACTCTCTCCTCACCGGAATACACCCAGAAGGTGGTCAACCGCATGGACCAGGAAGGGCTGTGGGCCCGGATCGTCCCCTGGTGGGACCATGTCCGCGGCCGTCTGCCCCGGGAACGCAGCCACATCCACACCATCGACCAGCACTCCCTGGTCACCGTGCGACACTGCGCCTCCGCCTCGGTCACCGTCGCCCGCCCCGATCTGCTGCTGCTCGCCGCCCTCTTCCACGACCTCGGCAAAGGTTATGGCCGACCCCATGAGCAGGTCGGCGCGGGCTTCATCGCCCGCATCGCCTCCGAGATGGACTTCAACCACCGGGACCGGGTGTGCCTGCAGACCCTGGTCGCCGAACACACCACCGTCGCCCGTCTGGTCGCCCGTCGCGATCCCCATGCCGAGGACACCCTGGAGGAGCTGCTTGCCGCCCTCAACTATGACCTGGTCACCGTCAACCTGCTCGGCGTGCTCACCGAAGCCGACGCCAAAGCCACCGGGCCCGGGGTCTGGAACCGTCAACTCGCCTCCGGATTGTCCATCCTGCTGACCCGGGCCCGCCACCGCCTCCACGACCTCCAGCCCCGCCAACCCATCGTCTTCTCCGGCTCCGAGATCGGACTCCGCGAAATCGCCGGTGACCCTGGCTCCGCGGTGGTCAACTGGCGTGGCGACTACCTGCGTGGCAGCGTCCGGGTCCTCGCCGCCATCGCCGCCCAATCCTGGAATATCGAGGCCGTGAAACTCGCCCAACGTGAGGACGGCATCTGGCACGGGCTCTTCGAGATCCGCTCCCTGGTCACCATGTCCCTGGACGCGGATGTCTTCGTCCAGTCCTACCGCTCCGGTGTCCACTCCACACTGCCTGAGGTGCTGCCCGGACCCACCGCCTACTTCTGGCACGGCCGGGTCCTGGAGGTCCGCACCGCCGACCGGCTCGGTGCGGTGGGTGCCCTGATCTCTGTGCTTCCCGAGGTCACCTGGTTGACGAGCCAGAAACTAGGTGCCACCATGCTGGTGCAATGTGCCCTCGCCGGGGACATCGACCGCGCCAAAGTGGAGCGTGACGTGACCCGGGCACTGGCCACCGGCTAGCATGGGGGAGTTATAGCAGCTAGCACAGCAATGGATCCCAGGGGAGTGCACACGTGTTTGAGTCTTTGTCCGATCGGTTGACCGGCGCCCTCAAGGGGCTGCGTGGAAAGGGCAAACTGACTGAGGCGGACATCAGCGCCACCGCCCGGGAAATCCGCCTTGCCCTGCTCGAAGCCGACGTCTCGCTCAGCGTCGTCCGCGGCTTCATCAAGCGCATCAAGGAACGCGCCGCCGGTGTTGAGGTCTCGGAGGCGCTGAACCCGGCGCAGCAGGTCATCAAGATCGTCAACGAGGAGCTCGTGGAGATCCTCGGTGGCGAAACCCGCCGCCTGCAGCTGGCCAAGAATCCGCCCACCGTCATCATGCTCGCCGGTCTCCAGGGTGCAGGTAAGACCACCCTGGCGGGTAAGCTGGCCAAGCATCTCACCAACCAGGGGCACACCCCCATGCTGGTGGCCTGTGATCTGCAGCGTCCCGGCGCGGTCCAGCAGCTCCAGATCGTCGGTGAGCGGGCCGGTGTCCCCACCTTCGCCCCCGATCCCGGCACGGCCCTCGGTTCCGCGGATCATGAGATGGGCACCTCCCACGGTGATCCGGTTGATGTCGCCCGCCGCGGCATCGAGGAGGCCAAGCGGCTGCAGCATGATGTCGTCATCGTCGATACCGCCGGTCGTCTCGGCATCGATGAAACCCTGATGACCCAGGCCCGCAATATCCGTGAGGCCGTCAACCCGGATGAAGTCCTCTTCGTCATCGATGCGATGATCGGCCAGGATGCCGTCACCACCGCTGAAGCTTTCCGCGAGGGTGTGGACTTCACCGGTGTTGTCCTGACCAAGCTCGACGGTGATGCCCGTGGTGGTGCCGCGCTCTCCATCCGTGAGGTCACCGGCAAGCCCATCATGTACGCCTCCACCGGTGAGAAGCTGGAAGATTTCGATATCTTCCACCCGGAGCGCATGGCCAGCCGGATCCTCGGCATGGGCGATGTTCTCTCCCTGATCGAGCAGGCCGAAGGGGTCCTCGACCAGAAGAAGGCGGAGGAGACCGCCGCCAAGCTGGGTAGCGGTGAGCTCACCCTGGAGGACTTCCTCGACCAGATGCTGATGATCCGTCGCATGGGCCCGGTGGGCAATCTGCTGAAGATGCTGCCCGGCGGCAAGCAGATGAATCAGATGGCCGACATGGTCGATGAGAAGCAGCTCGACCGCATCCAGGCCATCATCCGCGGCATGACCCCGGCGGAACGCGACAACCCCAAGGTCCTCAACGCCTCCCGTCGCAAGCGCATTGCCACCGGCTCCGGTGTCACCGTCGCCGATGTCAATCAGCTGGTGGAGCGCTTCTTCGAGGCGAAGAAGATGATGGGCCAGATGGCCAGCCAGTTCGGCATGGGTGGCCCGATGCGTAGCGCCACCAAGAAGAAGCCCAAGGGACGTAAGGGCAAGAACGGAAAGCGCAGGCCCGCAAAACAGACTCGTGGGGGCGGCATGCCCGGTGGCGGTATGCCGGGTATGCCGGGTATGCCGGGCGGCGGGATGCCGGGAATACCGGACATGGCACAACTGCAGCAGCTTCAGAAACAGATGGAAGCTGGCGATGGCGGGATGCCGGGTCTCGGTGGTGGGATGCCGGGAATGCCGAAGTTGCCCAAGGGCATGGAGAATATTGACCTGGACAACCTGGATTTCGGGCAAGATAAGAAGTAGCTGGCCCAGGGTCTGCCTCATCTCCCTCTCTGGGGAGATGAGGTTTTCCCTTGTCTTGGCCCGCTGGACGACCCGGCGCAAACCTCCGGGGAAATTTAGGAGTGGTGAGGATGCGCAGGGATCGTGAAGGGCAACGCCCCAGAGCGGCGGCAGGGATGCCGGTTAAGGTGTCCGGTACCGCCGGATTAGACCAACTCAGCGACCGGGGCAGGATGATCCTGCTCTACACCTGCTGTATGAGTGTGTTCATCATCAGCATGGACTCCAATGCGGTTAATGTGGCACTGCCCGCCATGGGTGTGTCCCTGGGTGCCAGTGTCACCCAGTTGCAGTGGGTGATCAGCGCCTATTCTCTGGCGCTGGCAGGATTTCTCATGCTCTCCGGCTCTGTTGCCGACCGCATTGGTCGCCGTCGGGTGTTTCAGGCCGGACTGATCTTCTTCGCGCTGGGTTCCCTGCTCAGTTCTTTCGCCCCCAACGCCGAGATACTCATCGCCGCGCGGGTGCTGCAGGGGCTGGGTGGGTCCATGCTCAACCCGGTGGCACTGTCCATCATCACCAACGCTTTCACCAACCCCGCCCAGCGGGCGAAGGCATTGGGAATCTGGAGTGGTGTCATCGGCGTCGCCATGGCGCTGGGCCCCCCGATCGGTGGCCTGCTGGTGGATCTGGTCAGCTGGCGTGCCGTCTTCTGGATCAATGTGCCCATCGCCCTGCTGGCGGTGGTGCTTGCTGCGCTCTTCATCCCGGAATCCAATGCCGGCACCCACCGCCGTCTGGATCCGCCCGGCCAGATCCTGATGATTGTCTTCCTGGTCAGCATCAACACCGCCCTGATTCAGGGTGGCTCGCTCGGTTGGTCGCACCCCCTCGTGGTGGGTTGCTTCATTGGGGCGCTGGGGGCGCTGGGGGTTTTCCTCTGGTGGGAGACTCGCACTGACACCCCTTTGCTCGCGCCCTCGCTTTTCCGTTCCCGGATTTTCAGCGTCGCGGTGATCTGTGCTCTGGTGGCTTTCGCCTCCACCAGCGGTTTCCTTTTCGTCATCAACCTTTTCCTGCAGCAGGCTCGGGGACTCAGCCCGATGAGTGCCGGGTTGCTGCTGCTGCCGCTGGCGCTGATGGTCGCCATCTGCGCCCCAGCTTCCGGCCGGCTGGTGGCCGCCCGAGGCCCCGCCCCGGTCCTGATCTTCGCGGGCGCGGTGATGGCCCTGGGTGGGTTATTGCTCAGCTTCATCGACCTGGACAGCCCGCTCTGGTATCTCTGCCTCGCCTTCGGCGTCTACGGCATCGGCTTCGGCAGCGTCAACACCCCCATCACCAATGCCGCTGTCTCCGGCCTGCCCAAGGCGCAGGCCGGTACCGCAGCGGCGGTCACCTCCACTGCCCGGCAGATCGGCAATGGTCTGGGTGCCGCGATTTTCGGTTCCCTGGTGGTCGCCCGGCTCGGTGCCGGCGGCCCCAGCGGCTTTGAGGCAGCTGCGCAACCGGTGTGGTGGTCCATGGCCGGCATGGGGGTCGTCATCGCCATCGCCGGATGGTCGGTACGTTCTGGCATGCGTGAAGCGCAGGCAGCTTAGCGCCCCTAGATCATGTCCTCTGGGCAGACCCCGTGGATATCCCGCTTCCGGGGATCCGCCCCGGCCCGCAGCAGCACATCCACGATCGCGGAATCGGGGAGATGCTGGGAGGCGGCGTGCCACAGGGGAGTGCGCAGCTCCTGGTCGGTGGCATCGACGGGGGCGCCGGCGTCCACCAGCAGCTCGGCGGCGGCATCATTGCCGACAATCGCGGCATGATGCAGGGCGGTGCGGGCGCGGTCGTCGACAAGCGAAGGGTCGGCACCACCGGAGAGCAGGTGCGCCAGGACCAGCAGATTGAATTCAGCGGCTGCACGCATCAGGACCGTGTGCCCCGACCGGTCCCGGGCATCAATGCCGGGGCCCAGGAGAAAAGCGTCCAGAGCATCGAGGTCCCGGTGTAGGAGGAGGGCATCGATACGCGACTCGTCGAAATACCTGATCAGCTCATGGGAAAGCACAGATACATCATAGCGGCACCACTGATTTCTTTCTGCCTGACCGGGAAGGTATAGTTATCCGGGTTGTGGACATGCTTGTCTGCATCAGAAACTTTCCTGCGTAACACCGCAACCGACCACGGTCGGCCGGTGCGTCACCCGCAGGTTAAAACCAAGGGTTGAACCGGCCCGCCGAAAAGTGGCGGGTGTCTGAACTGCCCAGTGACCAAAAGGAGCCACACATGGCTGTCAAGATTAAGCTGCAGCGCCTCGGCAAGATCCGTACCCCGCACTACCGCGTGGTCATCGCCGATTCCCGCACCCGCCGCGACGGCAAGGTCATCGAGAACATCGGTGTCTACGAGCCGAAGCAGAACCCCTCCCTCATCCAGATCGACTCTGAGCGTGCCCAGTACTGGCTGAGCGTTGGCGCACAGCCGACCGAGCCCGTTCTCGCCCTGCTCAAGGTGACCGGCGATTGGCAGAAGGCCAATGGCCTCGAGGGTGCCGAGGGCACCCTGAAGTTTGCCGAGGAGAAGACCTCCAAGCTGGATCTCTTCAACGCCGCCCTCTCCGAGGCCAACGACGGCCCGTCCCTGGAGGCAGTCACCGCCAAGAAGCAGAAGGCCAAGGAAGAGGCTGAGGCCAAGGCTGCTGCCGAGAAGGAAGCTGCCGAGAAGGCTGCTGCCGCTGAGGCCAAGGCTGCTGAAGAGGCTCCGGCCGAGGAAGCTGCCACCGAGGAGTAATTCCACCGGGGTGGAAACCCGTTGAGGCCGGTGTCCCTCAGGACAGCACCTCAGCGAGTGACACCCCACCGGGCAGAAGCTTAAAGAAACCGTGTTCAGGGAAACCTGGACACGGTTTTGTGCGTCATAGCCCCCTGGGGTGTCTTTAGCCGGGGGACCTGCCTTCAGGACTACAGGGGTCGCTCAGGGGTGTCGTTCCCCAGTGAGCATGCTCAGCAACAGTACTGCCTCACCTTCAGAATCCGCTGGGCAATCCACCCGATGCACCACATGGTCAGGCAGATGAATCAGGGTTCCCGGTTCCAACCGGACTTTCTCCCCATCGCAACCGAAATCCAGGGAACCGGAGAGACACTGCACCACGATGGGGTGTGCGGCCTGATGGTCCGGCAGGGACTGGCCGGGGGAGAAGGTGAACACAATCAGGTTGGCACCATCGCCCTGCAGCAGGCGTTTCACCGCGGGCCGGGGTCTGGCTGGCTGGGCCGGCGGGGCATCTTTAAGTACCTGCAGGATATTCATGGGGGTGGACATGGCTGCTACTCCTTTAAGGTCAGGATCAGGGCGATGGCGCCGAAATTCCTGTGATGATCGATGTTTTCTTCCGATTTCCTTGCTCGCCGCAACAACTTGAGGGCAGTGTGGGCGAGGGCTCCCAGCCCCTGTCCCGGTTCAGCCAGGGGTAGGTCCGACACCCGCTTCTCGACGAGCGCGAAACCGGCCTTTTCAATCAGCTCAGCCCATCCTGCGCCGCTGAGGGGGTGGGCCTCCGCGCCCAGTAACTGGCTGAGCTCCTCCCGTCGGGTGGCGATGAGTGCGGGGTCCAGATCATCGGGCCGCAGAATTGCTTCGTGGAGAGCGAAAAACCCGCCCGGACGCAATAGCCGCCCTGCTTCCCGGAGGACCCGGAGCTTCTCATCCTCCGGATTGTGGCTCAGGAAAGACTCGGAGAGCACCACATCGGCGGAGGCGGCGGGCAGGCCGGTGTTTCGGAGGTCGGCGCTGAGCAAGCGATTGGGTGGCTCTTTTCTTCCCTGGAGGGTGCCCCGGGCGTTGGCACGGTTGATCAGATTCTGGAGTCCGGTGGAGGTCGGGGAGCCATCAGTGGTGCCAGGGTGATGGATTCCGAGGTAGCCGGCAGGGTTGTGACGCAGCAGTCGCCGGGTGGTGGAACCCTCCCCGGGGGAGAACTCGATGATCTGCTTCCGGGAGATCGGCAACCGTCCCAGAATCCACTCGGTCATTTCCCCACCGCCGGGGCGCAACTCCCGTGGAGCGCTGAAGATGGGCTGCGCACCCTCCTCAGGTGTCGGCCGGGACGGGGGTGTGGTGTTCATCAGCGACTCCAAAATGATCTTGATCTGGGTTCCAACTCTGCCTCAGTGGTTTATGTACCGACCTGAGCCCCATTATTACCTGTAATCCAAGGGATTGGTTTTGTGCGGATGTGGGAGCTCCACCATCGGGGCGCTAAACTCGGTGACCATGGAATTAATGATCGGACGCGTGGTCAAATCCCACGGGATCAGGGGAGAGGTGACCATCGAGGTCACCACCGACGAACCGGAGATCCGCTACGCCGTAGGCGAAGTGCTCAATGGTCGGCAGGGCAGGAAGGAGCACTTCCTGACGGTGAAGGCCGCCAGGGTGCACCAGGGCAGGTTGCTGGTGAAATTCGAGGAGGTTCCGGACCGTAATGCCGCGGATTCGCTCCGCGGCACCCAGTTCTTCGCAACCCCACTGGAACGTGAGGAAGAAGAAGACGGTTTTTATGATCATGAGCTGACCGGGTTGAAGATCGTCCACGAAGATGCGGAGATCGGCGAGGTCACCGGGGTCATGCATGGCCCGGCGGGGGAGATCCTTGAGGTCAAGCTGGACAATGGAAAGGAAGTCCTGATTCCTTTCGTGCACGCGATCGTGCCGGAAGTTGATCTGGATTCCGGCACCTGCACCATCACCCCGCCTGAAGGACTGTTGGAGCTTTAAATGCGTCTTGATGTTCTCACCATCTTCCCCGAGTACCTTGAGCCCCTGCGCCATGCCTTGCTCGGCAAAGCCATCGAGGAGGGGAAGCTGAGCGTCGGGGTCCATGATCTGCGACAGTGGGCCACTGATGTGCACCGCTCGGTAGATAATGCGCCCTATGGCGGGGGTCCCGGCATGGTCATGAAACCCGGGGTGTGGGGACCTGCGCTCGATGATGCCGCAGCAGGTACCGGGCCGGTTGCGGCTGCGGTCACACTGGAAAGTTCCGCACCCCACCTGGATAAGCCACGACACGATGACCTGGAGGGCGTGGCGAAGCAGGCTTACTCTGCGGGTGACACCGCCGGTGAGAACCCTGATCTGCCCTTGTTGATCGTACCGACCCCGGCAGGCAAGCCCTTCACCCAGTCGGATGCCCAGGCCTGGTCCAATGAGGAGCACATTGTCTTCGCCTGCGGGCGTTATGAGGGAATCGATCAGCGGGTGATCGATGATGCCGCGAATCGTTATCGGGTCCGCGAGGTCTCCATCGGTGACTATGTCCTCATCGGTGGGGAAGTGGCGGTACTTGTCATCGCCGAGGCAGTGGTTCGGCTGATTCCGGGGGTGTTGGGCAATCAGCGCAGCCATGAGGAGGACAGCTTCTCCGATGGTCTGCTGGAGGCACCCAGCTACACCAAACCGCGGGAATGGCGTGGCCTGGAAGTACCTGAGGTGCTCTTCTCGGGTAACCATGCCGCGATTGAGCAGTGGCGTCGTACCCAGTCCCTGTTGCGCACCCAGACAGCCCGCCCGGAGCTGCTGGAGCGGGCGGAACTCACCAAATGGGACCGCCAGCAGCTGGCGATGCGTGAGGTCTCCACCGACCTCAACATCCTGATTGCCCCGGTGGAGTGGGAACGGGTGGTGGCCCGGATGCCGAAGAAACTGCGCCGTGCCGGTTTTGAGGCTACCGAAATTCACGCCCAGGTGGTTGATCTGACGTGTGAACCGGACAATATGCTGGTCACTCAGTTCGAGCAGAATGAGGGGCATGTTCCGGTGGTGGAGGTGCTGCATCGCGTGGTGGTCAACGGTAATTCCCACCTGGATCTCAAGGAGCTGACCCAGGTGGTGGTCCGCTCCCTGCCGCAGGGGGCTTATTGGTACGGCACCTCGATGGAGGGCAGTGCGGAACCTGGTGTCTCCGCCTCCTGTGCCTGGCAGGATCCCTCGGCGAATTAGTGCTCTTAGGCCATTTAGGGGGTAGTTGGGGGATTTCTGAGGGATGACACTCCTGTTCAACTGGAACAAATTACTGAGAATGAGATAATAACTTTCGGGGCGAGCCAATCCCGGGACACCTGAAGGCAGATGATGCAGATGGTTATGCTGCTGGTCTTCAGATGTCCCGGGTTTTTTATCTCTCGGCGGAGGCCTGGGAGTCGAGTGCTTCTTGCAACGCCCCCGACACCCGCAGGGAAACAGCCCCATTCTTTCGGGAACCAGTTCAGAGAGCCCCCTCATGCCACATCCTTCCACGGGAATAGCGGGGGTTGTTCGGGAGTCGTCGGCGGAGTGGGGTCCCCGGAACCCTTCATGGACGTAGGTGTGCCGGGGGCGGGCTCCGATGACTCTTCCCCCTGGTTTTTCCGGGGTGCCGAGGTTTGATCCGGCCAGGGTTGCGATCTGACCTTCGCTCCACCGGAATGTGATTGCCTCTCAGTGTTGTTGACTTCGACTCCCGGATGCGGATTTCCGGGCCGCGGTGGTGGACGATAACCGACTCTTCCGCTCAAGGGATCTCTTTCCGCATGGCCGCGAGCTCCGGTGCCATCGCGGTGGTCATTGTTGTTGCCGTGGTGGGTGCGGCATAGGGCAGCCAGATTCCAGATATCGGTCGAGCCTCCCAACTGCCAGGCCTCCAGGTGGTGGATATCGCAGTTGCAGAAAGGCTGGGTACAGTCCGGGTTGGCACAGACCAGCTGGGATGCGAGAAGAGCGATGCGCTGCTCCAGGGTGGCCAGCCGTTCAGTGCGGGCGACATGGAGCGGGTCGCCGCTCTCAGGGTCGTGGACCACCGCAAAGTTGTACTTGGCTGCACCCAGGCGCAGGATCTCCTGGGGGCTGAGCATGGCATTGGTGTTGGTGGGGAAGCGGTGGTCTGCTTCAGGGTTCCCCAGGTTGTCGATATCCTTAGCGGAGAGGCTGATGACGACGGTGCCGACTCCGGTGCGGTTCATCTTCTCGACGCTGTGGTGGCGCAGAATTATTGCCAGCGCATCATGGCGTCGCTGTGGGAGGGTCCGGTTATCTTCGATATTCGGATCCTCGATGAGGTGACCCGGGCGGTTGGCGGGTGCCAGCGCGCTCTCCAGAAGGGCGAGCGTGTCGGCGGTGATATAGCCGTAGATATTGGCTCCGCCATCGCTGTCAGGGCGTCCGATCTTGAGCTCCCGCTTCTTCCAGGCGGCATGGGGATCCCGGCTGCCGGCATTTTCCCGGTTCACCTGGGTGCGCACCCATTCCTGCAGATCCTCGGGAGTGCGCTGGCTGGACTGGGCCACCGCCCGAACATACAGCTCATTCCGGCTGCGACGGGCATCCCCGTTGAGCTTGGCGAGTTCCCGGTCGATGAGCTTGAGCTTTTCCTGGCTGATCCGGCTGCGACGGGCCTGCTGGCGGGCTTTTTCCCGGGCTGCCTCTTCCTGGCGGAGCCGCTCAGCCTCGGCACGTTTGCGCTGCTCCTCCTGCTCCCGGGCCTGCTTGGCGGTTTCTGCCATCCTGCGCTCCTGCTCTGCGGGGGAAAGTCCGCTGGTATCTGGTTCAGTTGTCTTCTCCTCGGAAGAGGGCACGGCGGGTTCAGGCAGGGTGATCTTGCCGTGGTTCTGGTGGCCGAGGCGCAGGCGTGCCATAGCTTCATGGAAGGAGAGGCCGAGCTCCTTGATCAGGTAGTCGATGGTGCGGGAGGAACCCACCCGGTCACCGGCCCGCGCCTGATCTGCGGCATAGGCGATCGCGGCGTCGATACCCGCCTTGAGGTTGAGGGCGCGCTCGAGAGCCGGGAGCATGTCGGCGTTGGCGAGGAAATCCGAGGCTTTGGGATTGGCGAAGATATCCGCGATGGCAGACAGATGTTCCTCGATGGCTTCGACATGCTGCTTTATCAGTGTCATTGTCAGATCCCCCTGATCTCCTCTGAAGTTGTTTCCAGACTAACCTGTCATGTCGAACATGTGTACCAATTGCAGGTGAACTTAGGGGAACATCTGTTCTAACTTATTCTAGATAAGGGCAGATCAAAGCATCCCATTGCTCCCGTGGTTGAAGATTTCGCTAGAATTGCAGGAATGTCAGCTACCTCGATCACCGCCACCATTGCCCGCGAACTCGACGTGAGGGAAGAGCAGGTGGCAGTCACCTTCAGACTCCTGGATGAGGGCAACACGGTGCCTTTCATCGCCCGCTACCGCAAAGAGGCCACCGGTGGTCTAGATGACACCCAGCTGCGCCAGCTGGAGGAAAGACGGACTTATCTTCAGGAGCTGGAGGATCGCAAACAGAGCGTGCTGGCCGCTGTCGAGGAACAAGGCAAGCTCAACGATCATCTTCGCGCCCTTATCCTCAACTGTGACACCAAGGCACGATTGGAGGATCTCTACCTGCCCTTCAAGAAACGCCGCAAAACCAAGGCGGACACCGCCCGGGAAGCTGGCCTGGCACCCCTTCTGGAGCAACTCATCGACAACCCCACGCTGGATCCGGCCAAGATGGCGGAAAGTTTCACCACCGAAGGTTTCGAGGACACGAAGAAGGCGTTGGAAGGCGCCCGATCCATCCTCATCGACCGTTTCGCCACGGATCCAGATCTGGTCGGGGAAGTCCGGGAACAGATGTATGGCAGGGGCAGCATCAATTCCAGCGTGGCGGCGGGAAAAGAACAGGAGGGAGAGAAATTCAAGGACTACTTCAACTTTGCTGAACCCTTCACCACGCTTCCCGGCCACCGCATCCTGGCTCTGCTGCGGGGCGAAAGTGAAGGGGTGCTGCAGCTGAATCTCGACGCCGGTGCAGATGAGCTCTATGAGAACCTCATCAGCGATCGTTTTGAACTGGACACCCGGACCTCAACCTGGCTGGCGGATGCCGTCCACCGAGGCTGGCGCACCAAGCTCTATGTCTCCTCCGGACTGGATGTACGGACGCGCCTGAAAGAAAAAGCGGAGGAGGGTGCCCTGGAGATCTTCGCCACCAACCTCCGCGATGTGCTGTTGGCGGCACCGGCAGGCCAGCGAGCAACCATCGGGCTGGACCCGGGGTACCGCAATGGAGTGAAGGTGGCGGTCGTTGACCCCACCGGCAAGGTCCTGGACACCACCATCGTCTACCCGCATCAGCCGCAGAACAGGTGGAATGAAGCGGTGCAGGAGCTCGCCGGACTCTGCGCCACCCACTCAGTTGATCTGATGGCGGTGGGTAATGGCACCGCCTCCCGTGAAACCGAAAAACTCAGCCATGAAATCGCGGACCTGATCAAGCAGGCCGGTGGCAGGCGGCCCACCCCAGTCATGGTCTCGGAATCCGGTGCTTCGGTATATTCGGCCTCCGCGATCGCCGCCGCAGAATTCCCGGAGATGGATGTCTCACTGCGTGGCGCGGTCTCCATCGCCCGCCGACTGCAGGACCCCCTGGCGGAGCTGGTCAAAGTTGACCCGAAATCCATCGGCGTGGGCCAGTACCAGCATGATGTCAACCAGCAGGCCCTGGCGAAAACCCTCGACACCGTGGTGGAGGACGCGGTGAATGCGGTGGGGGTCGACCTCAACACCGCCTCCGCCCCCTTACTGACCCGGGTCGCCGGGGTCAGCTCCACCCTGGCGGAAAACATCGTCGCCCACCGCGATGAAAATGGCCGTTTCACCAACCGCCGGGAGCTGAAGAAGGTTCCCCGCCTGGGGCCCAAGGCCTTCCAGCAATGCGCCGGCTTCCTGCGGATCAGCGGCGGTTCCGACCCACTCGATGCCTCTGCCGTACATCCCGAGGCATATCCGGTGGTCCGGAAGATCACCACCGCCACGGGGCTGAAGGTCGCCGACCTCATTGCTAATACACCTGTGCTGGAACAGCTGAACCCGGCAGACTTCGCCGATGACACCTTCGGCATGCCCACAGTCACCGACATCATCGCGGAACTGGACAAGCCGGGTCGGGACCCACGCCCGGAATTCAAGACCGCGACCTTCAGGGAGGGCGTCGAAAAGCTCTCTGACCTGAACCCCGGCATGATTCTTGAGGGCACGGTGACCAACGTCGCCGCCTTCGGCGCCTTCGTGGATGTGGGGGTCCACCAGGACGGACTGGTCCATGTCTCCGCCATGTCGGATACCTTCATCTCCGACCCGCGCGAAGTCGTCCGTTCCGGACAGGTGGTGAAGGTCAAGGTCATGGAGGTTGATGTGGAGCGCAAACGCATCGGGCTCTCCCTCCGCCTCAACGATGAACCCGGTACCCCGGCACCCAAACGAAAGCGTGAGGATGCCCCGAAACGCCAGCGAAGTGCCCGGCCCACCCCCGACAGGAAGGCAGCGGACCCCGAGAAGAAAAGCCGGGGCGGGCAAAACCGCAACCAGGGTGGCGGTGCCATGGCGGATGCCCTCACACGCGCCGGGTTCAAGAATCGCTAGCCCCGCAGTACAGCCTTAGGCATCCCATTCACCCCGCCGGGCAGACTGCGCAGTGAAAGACCGAACTCCTCCGCCACTCCGGACCAGGTGGCCAGGAAATCATCGCTACGTCTGCCCGCGGCGCAGTAAACCACCACGGTGTCGCTGAGCTGCGCGGCATCCTCCAGCACCCCGCGGACTGTCGCTGCCGAGGCCACAGAGGTGGGAAGATGAAGTCCCGGCAGTTTGCCCGGAAGATCAGCCACCAGCTTCTCATGGTCCTCTCTGACATCCAGCCCCACAGCTTGACCAGAGCTGAGAAGTTCCACTGCGGCAGGTAGCTCAGGAGTTAATGCAGGGAGCTGACACACCGCAGCCCCATAATCATCACGCAGCTCAGTGACACGCTGCCGGCCGGGATCCGCACCGACCCGGAAAGAACGCAGGGAAGCACCCAGGGCGTCATAACTGAGCATCTCCCCCGGCAACGATTCACCAATTCCTGCCAGATGCTTGACCACCTCGGTCGTCATCAGACCGGCAACCACAGACGTGGTCACACCCAATACCCCGGCGGTGGCGCAATCCGGAACCGAATCCGCATCCGGCTGCTCAGGAAAGAGGTCTCTTAACCCGACGCCTTCCCCCGGCGCGCCGGGCCCGGACCACCACAGCGCCACATCACCCCGGTAACGCAGGACCGTGCCCCAGACCAGGGGAGTGCCGGTGATCTCCGCGGCATCCGCGGACAGATATTTGGTGGCGAAGGTATCCGAGCCGTCAATCACCAGATCGACCCCTTCAAAGAGCTCCACAGCGTTTGCGGTGGTCATCCGGAACTGCAGGGGGGTGACGGTGATGTCAGGCTGTAGTTGGCGAAGTCTTTCCTCGGTCACCTCCACCTTGGGGCGGCCTTCGTCCTGCGCCCCGAAGAGGATCTGACGGTGAATATTGCTCAGATCCACCACATCATCATCAATGACGGAGATGTGGCCGATCCCGACCGCAGCCAGGGACTGCATGGCTGGGCAGCCGAGCCCACCGGCACCGATGACCAGCACATGGGCTCCGGCCAGCTTTTCCTGCTCGGCCAGACCAAAGCCGGGCAGTGCCAGCTGCCTGGCGATGCGACGCAGCTCAGTCTGGGAAAGCGTGCTCTGCTTCATCATCACAGCACCTGCTCCGCCCAGCTTGCGATCCCCTCGAAGGTGGAGGATGCGGTCGCATGCTCGCGCTTCGGTATCCTTCCCGCTTCCTGTGCCAGTTTTCCGGCCTCCACCGCATGGCGCATGGCCCGGGCCATCGTCTCCGGATCCTGACAGCGGTTGATGGCGCTGGCCAGCAGCACACCATCACAACCCAGTTCCATGGCCAGGGCCGCATCTGAGGCGGTGCCCACCCCGGCGTCCAGCAGCACCGGCACCTGCGCCCGGCTGCAGATCAACTCGATATTGTGGGGGTTGAGAATACCCAGGCCAGTGCCGATGGGGGAGCCTAAGGGCATCACTGCCGCCACTCCGACATCTTCCAGTCGGGTGGCGACGACCGGATCATCAGAGGTGTAGGCCAGCACCGTGAAGTCATCAGCGACCAACTGCTCGCAGGCGATGAGTAGTTCTGTGGTGTCCGGCAGCAGAGTGTGCTCATCGGCGATCACCTCCACCTTCACCCAGTTGGTGCCCAGCGCCTCCCGGGCCAACTTCGCGGTGATCCTCGCATCCCGGGCGGTCCGGCATCCTGCGGTATTGGGCAGCAGATCAATGCCGAGCCTGGTGAGCAGTTCAAATACGGATTCACCGGAGGAGCGGGTGCCGGCGGCATGACGTCGCATGGCCACCGTGGTCAGCTGCGTACCGCTGGCTTTCAATGATTGCTCAAGTAATTCCTGGGAGCTTGCCCCACCGGTTCCCATGATCAGGTGGGAATCGTAGGTCCGGTCAGCAATTTTCAGCATCGGGGGGATCAACCTCCCTGGACCGCGGTGAGCACGTCCACCGCATCGCCCTCGGCCACCTGGCGATCCCAGGCGGAACGGGGAATGACGTTCTCATTGACGGCGACCGCCACCCCGCTCGGGTTCTCGGATCCGGTCAGGGACTGCACCAGCTCAGCGACGCTGAGGGAGGCTGCGGTGGTGTCCTGTGTTTCACCATTAAGTGTGTATTTCATGAAAGTGCTCCTTGGCATCGAAAAAACCTGTGGGGAGGTGTTGGGGATGTGTTCAAAAGGGAGGGGTTCCAGGGTGCTGCGCAGCCCCGGAGTGTGCAGCCGGTGCGCTGCCACCGACGTGCCGCCAAGGGTCGCAGGCGGTCAGATCCACCCCGGCTGGCAACTTCTTCCCCAGCAGGAGGTCCACCACTGCGTGGGCACCGAGGGCAGAGAGCAGGATGCCGTGCCGGAAATAACCGGTGGAGATGATCAGGTTCCTGCCCACCCTGCCGAGGTAGGGCAGATCATCCGGGGTGCCGGGCCTCGCCCCGACCCCGACCTCCAGCAGCTCGCATTCCTCCAGCCCGGGCAGCAGTCGGATCCCATCACGCAGCAGCTCATGCACCGCCCCGACGTTGGGTAGGGCACTGTCATTTTCCCGGCTGCTGGCACCCAGGGTGAGGGTGCCATCGGAGCGGGGGATCAGGTAGACGGGACGATCCTCAACAAAACCCCGGATCACCCGTTCGCTTAAGGGGCGTAGATATTCAGGTACCCGGAGGTTCATGATGTCGCCGTACACCGGTCGCAGCTGCAGGGGATTGTCTTGGGTATACCAGCCGCTGACCTGGGCGGCACCCAGCCCGTTGGCCAGGATCACCTGGGCGTCGCCGGTTTCGATGACCTGTGTTTCAGTGTGCACCGCGAGGCAGGGATCAGCTCCCTCCAGATGCCTGACCCGCTCCCTGATGATCTTCACCCCACGCTGCTTCAGCACATCCAGAAGTGCGGCCGCGAAGAGTCGGGGAGAGACCTGATGGTCATCGGGAATGCTCACTGCTCCGCTGATCCGGGGGGAAAGAGCTGGCTCCAGCCGGCGGGCCCGGGTAACGCTCAGCTCCACCGGGGACATCCCGTGGAGCCGTTGGTAGTCACCCAGCTCCTGCAGGTGCCTGGCGTCCGCTCGATCTGCTGCCACCACCAGGGTTCCCCGGGGCCGATAATCAATGGGTGATGCGCTGGCCCGGGAGACCCGCTCAATCAGGTCCGGATAGAGTGCCGCTGCCTGCAGCATCAGGGGAAAGAGTGCTTCCTGCCGGTACTGTACCTCGGCGATCGGGGCGAGCATGCCGCCGGCATAATGGGTGGCCCCGGAGGCCGGCTCCGGGTCAATCAGAGTGACCTGGAAACCCTGTTCGCTCAACTCGAAACAGGTCACCAGGCCAACCAGACCACCACCGATCACGATCATCCGCCCAGTCTGTCTCTCCCTCATTTCTGATCACTCCGCCCAGCCATAAAACCCGCGAGGACCTCTGCTGCCACCACGTCAGGGGCCGCTGCCTCCATGAAACCCCGAGAGATCGCCACCCCGGCAATTCCGGTGACAGCCAACTCAGGCACATCCGCCGGTGTGACATCCCCGATCGCGACCACCGGCACCGGAGATTCCGCCACCAGTGGGGGATAACCCGCAATGCCGAGCGGGGGACGGCCGGAGTCCTTGGTCGGGGTGGGGCGGAAGGGGCCGGCCCCGATGTAGTCCACCACATCCGCCACCCGGTGAACCGCCTGTACCAGTTCCAGGGTTCCGGTGGTCAGGCCGATGATCGCTGCCGGGCCGAGCAGTTCCCGGGCATCCCGGACCGGCAGATCCTGCTGGCCGAGGTGGACCCCGTGGATCGGCACTCCGCGCCGCATGAGTGCTGCCGTGACATCCACCCGGTCGTCGATAAGCACGTGGGTACCGGAACCGAGGGAGGCCACGGCATAGGCGATTTCCTCAGCCAGTCGGCCGAGTTCCCGGGCGGTGATCGGTTTGGAGCGAACTTGGATCACTCCGGCCCCGCCCGCCGCCGCTGCCCGTGCCACTTCAACGGTGCGGCGGTGATCTGCTGTGCCGGTGACGACATAGCAGCGTAGATCAAGTGTTTTCTCAGAGCCGTGCACGGGCAAGGAAATCATCCTCCAGGAAGCCGGTAAAAGGTCCTGCCTGGTGTGCTCCGCAGGTTCGCGGGAACTGAGGGGTGATCCGGGCATCTGCGCCATGATCCTCGCTTCCTCCGCTGGTGCTAACCAGACAGGTTCAACGGTCCCGCGCGGGGGTGGTGCAGCGCGATCTCAGCCCGATACCTCGGGCACCCGTGGGGGTCGAGGCACAGTGTAGAACAACCCGCTCAAGACTGGCCACGGGAAAGTGGGGAAGTGGGGGTGGGGGCGCTGTGAAAAAGTTCGGGGACCATGGTGTGCTGCCACCCACATTCAGACATTTCGCCCCGTCGATGATCCGTTGTCCTGAACCTGGGGCGGCGGATTTTGGTCTGACTGGAAAAACATGGCACAATATCGAGGTTGACTGTGCGTGCCCGTTCGGGGACCTCAGCTGCATACCTGTTTCGGATATGAACCGGCCGAGCGCCCCAGCAGGGGAAGTGCCGCCAGGCTCCTCTTTCCAGTGCAACCATAAGGATTGTTTAAATATGAACCTCATCGACAAGATTGATGCAGCACAGCTGCGCGACGACGTCCCGGCTTTCCGCCCCGGCGATACCCTTGACGTCCACGTCAAGGTCATCGAGGGCAGCAACACCCGTACCCAGCTGTTCAAGGGTGTTTGCATCCGTCGCCAGGGTGGCGGCATCCGCGAGACCTTCACCGTCCGTAAGGTTTCCTTCGGTATCGGTGTCGAGCGTACCTTCCCGGTTCACTCCCCGAACATCGAAAAGATCGAGATCATCCGCCGCGGCGATGTCCGTCGTGCGAAGCTGTACTACCTGCGCGAACTGCGCGGCAAGGCAGCGAAGATCAAGGAGAAGCGCTGATTTCACACCTCTTCCGGAGGTTTGTCTGAAGCTTTGACCTGGACCACCCCGGGCAGCGAATTTTCTCGCTGCCCGGGGTGGTTTTTCCGGTCCGCCAGGCCTGCTCCGGTATATCCCCCCGGTTCAGGCCGTGCTTTGCGACGCCCACCCCTCCCCGGATCGACGCGGGCCATGTTGCGGCGGGTAGGGGAAAGGGTGCCTGCTAGAGTTGTCAGGCGTGACTGATTCATCCCGCCCGAACCCAGCCGGCCAACCCGGTGGCCTGAACGCTGACCAGAATAGGGGCGCGGTGCCCGAAAACCATCGGGACGAGGATAGCCCGGCACTTTCCGCGGACTCTGCGAAAGCGGAGGAAACCGGGGCGGAAGAGGAGCCGGAAAAGAAAGGCACCCCCTGGTACATCGAGGTGCCGGTGGTCATTGTCCTGACCCTGCTGCTCATTTTTGTCTTCCAGACTTTTGTGGGCCGGATGTACCTGATCCCCTCTGCCTCCATGGAACCCACCCTTCACGGTTGTGAGGGCTGCACCGGTGACCGTATTTTCGTGGACAAGATCTCCTACGCCCTCTCCGATCCGGAGCCCGGTGATGTCGTGGTCTACGAAGGCACCGAATCCTGGAACACCGCCTATATTTCCCCACGCTCGGAGAACTCCGTGATCCGGGGTCTGCAGAACTTTGGTTCCTACGTGGGGCTCGTCGCCCCAGATGAGAACAACCTGGTCAAGCGCATTGTCGCCACCGGTGGCCAGACGGTGTCCTGCCAGGCAGGAGATCCCGGGATCATGGTTGACGGGGCCCAGGTTGATGATTCCTACACCCTCCAGCCGGCCCAGTTCGCGGTGGACCCGAACACCGGTTCTGAGGAGTGCGGGGGTAACTACTTCGGTCCGCTCACGGTGCCTGAGAACCACTACTTCATGATGGGCGATAACCGCACCAACTCCATGGACTCGCGCTACCACATCGGCGACCAGTATCAGGGCACCATTCCGGAGGAAAATATCCGCGGCAAGGTTCAGTCCATCATCTTCCCGCTGGGCCGTATCGGCGGGGTGGATGACCCGGACATCCAGGACTGACCCCTCCCAGGAACAGGTTTCTTGATCCCCATGGTGCGGGTGCGTCGACTCAAACAGCTGCGGACCTATGAGGTTGCGCTCTCCCGGCAGGGACTGGGCCCGGTCGCCGGGGTGGACGAGGCTGGCCGTGGGGCCTGTTGCGGTCCCATCACCATTGCGGCCTGCATCCTCCCGGACAGGCCAATCCCGGAACTGGATCGCTTGACTGACTCCAAACAGCTCAGTGCGAAGTTAAGGCAGGAACTCATGCCGATCATCAAGAACAAGGCCCTGGCCTGGTCGGTGATCTCCATTTCCGCGTGGGAGGTTGATTCCCGGGGCATCCAGCACGCCAATATCTCCGGGATGCGGCGTGCGGTGGCCGCCTTGGAGCTGCGGCCAGGGTATGTCCTCACAGATGCGATGCGGGTACCGGGGCTGGGGATTCCGAGCCTGCCGGTGATCGGCGGTGATGCGGCTGCCCGATGTATCGCCGCAGCCAGTGTTCTGGCCAAGCAGACCAGGGATGATTATATGGTGGAACTTGATGGGCGCTATCCCGCTTATGGTTTGGCTTCGCACAAGGGTTATGGGAGTAGTTCCCATATGGCTGCGGTGCGCCGCCACGGCGGCTCCCCCGAGCACAGATATAGTTATGCGAATGTGGCGCAGTCTCATCAGGAATGGCTGCGTGAACAGGATGGGGCGACCCGTGAACAGGACGGGCAACGAAGGGAAGGCAGGTCATGAGCGCTGAAGAACTCGACAATTATGAGGCTGAGGTCGAGCTGTCGCTCTACCGTGAGTACCGCGATGTCGTCAGCCAGTTTTCCTATGTCGTGGAAACCGAGCGACGCTTCTACCTCGCTAATGCGGTTGAGCTGATCCCGCACAATAACGGCGGTGATGTCTACTACGAGGTCCGAATGTCGGATGCCTGGGTGTGGGACATGTACCGTTCTGCTCGCTTCGTCCGTTATGTCCGGGTGATCACCTACAAGGACGTCAATATTGAGGAGCTGGACAAGCCGGATCTGATCATGCCGGATTAGTCGAGGAAAGCTCTGGTGGCAACTGTCACCCGGCCATGTCTGTGGATGGACCATGTTTATCCACAGACATGGCCCTTGTCTATTTTCCCCCCTTGAAACCCGATGGCCGCTGGATGATCTTGAAGAAGACAGATTCAACAGCAGGTAGAGATCAAGGGGGAAATATCCATGGGGGATCAGCACAACAGAAGAGTGATGCTGGGGAAGCAAGGGGAGGCCTACACGGCGGATTTCTACCGGGAGCGGGGAGCGGAGATCATCGGCCGCAACATCAGTTATCCGATCGGGGAGATAGACATCATCGCCCGCGAACCTGATGGCACCTGCGTCTTCATTGAGGTGAAGACACGCAGCACCCTGGATTTCGGTGGTGCGGAGTCCGTGACCCCCGCTAAACGACGCCGCATCCGGGCCGCCGCTGCCCGCTGGCTCGGCGAGCGGAGCGGCCCCGCTAAAGCAGGGGTGAACATCCGTTTTGATGTGATGCTGCTGGTGTCGAATCAACAGGGCGGCTTCCATATCGACCTGATCGAGGGGATCTGAGATGGCACTCGGCAGAACATTCACCACCGCGCTGACCGGGGTGAGGGCGGACATCGTCAGCATTGAAGCCAATATCGGGCCAGGCCTGCCCGGCACCCACATCGTCGGCATGGGGGACACCGCCATCAATGAGGCCAGAGACCGGATGCGGACCGCGGTCATGAACTCCGGTCTGGACTGGCCCCGGTCCAAGATCATCCTCAGCCTCTCGCCGGCCTCCCTGCCAAAATCGGGTTCCCACCTTGATCTGGCGATGGTCATGGCGGTGTTGACCGCCCGGAATGAGGACCCGGAGGTGGCCATCCGGCTTGGCGAAACCCTCCTGCTGGGGGAGGTTGGATTGGATGGTTCGATCAAGACCGTCCCAGGGATTCTGCCGGGGCTTCTCGCGGCCAGAGAACAGGGTTTCGTCCGGGTTCTGGTGCCTCCGGGAAACGCTGCGGAAGCGGCCCTGCTGGATGGGGTGGAGGTGCTGCTGGCTCCCAGTCTGCGGGCGGTCTACAGCTGGGCCACCGTGATGGCTGAGCTACCCGGGGTCGATCACGATGAGGAAGGCGGCCATGCTGAAAAGATCCCGGACATGGCCGATATCGCCGGGCAGGAGGAAGCCCGTTTCGCCGCTGAGGTAGCAGCCACCGGCGGGCATCACATGTTGATGACAGGCCCACCGGGCTCCGGCAAATCCATGATCGCGGCCCGCCTACCGGGATTGTTACCACCCCTGACCCCGGAGCAGGTCATCGAGACTTCCGCAGTCCACTCCGTAGCGGGCTCCGGTTTCCGCGGCGCAATCCGGCGAGCACCCCTCATCGCCCCGCATCACAGCATCACCCGGGCAGCACTGCTCGGAGGAGGTTCCGGACATCCGCTGCCGGGTGCGGTGAGCCTGGCACATCATGGGGTGCTCTTCCTTGATGAGGCCAGTGAAATTCCGGCGGCTATTCTCGACGGTCTGCGGACCCCACTGGAACAGGGTTTTGTCCGCCTGCTGCGATCCCGCCGGGAAGTGCTGTTCCCGGCCCAGTTTCAGCTGGTTCTGGCGGCGAATCCCTGCCGCTGCGCAGCGGAGGAGGCCCACCGTTGTCGCTGTACCCCCCGGCAACGGTCAACCTATCTGGATAATCTCTCCGGGCCGTTGCGGGATCGCCTCGATATTCGGGTGCGTATCAGTGGTCGGGGTGCGGTCATCAGTTCCGATGACGCGGAATCCACTGCGGTGATCGCTGATCGGGTGGCGCAGGGCAGGGATCGTGCCCGGGAACGTTGGTCCCGGCATGGCTTGGGGCATCTTCATAATGCGATCGTCGATCCGCATGTGCTGCGTCGTTTTTTCCCGGCGGATGAGGCGGCGATGGCTTTGCTCGGGGCGCATCTGGGTGATGCGGAGGTCAGTCAACGTGGGGTTGACCGGGCGCTGAAGTTGGCCTGGACGCTATGCGATCTGGAGGGCGGAAACCTGCCGAATCTAGATCATATGGCACGGGCCCTGGAGCTGCACGGCACGGTTGAACTGGTGGAGGCGGCGTGAGTTCCCGGGAGAGTTGGGCTTATCTTTCCCGGGTGGTGGAGGGGCCGAGCAAGCATCTTTCTGAACTGCTCAATAAGGGGCATGCGGCGGCGGAGATCGCGGAGGGTGTCCGGCGTCGAGAGTCCTGGATCGGCCCGCTGCTGGGGGAGACCGAGAGTCGTTATTCCTGGGATCGGGCGCAGGAGGATCTGGAGCAGATTGCGGCTCTCGGGGGTCGGCTGATCACCAGGGAGGATGCCGAGTGGCCGGAAGCGGCGTTCAGTCAGGCCTTTGGTTTCGCGGCTTCCGGGGTCAGTGAGCATCTACGCACCTATCGTTCTGATGCGGTGGAGCCCCATGCACTCTGGGTGCGGGGTGCTCCGCTGGCACCCTTGCTCGCACAATCGGTGGCGGTGGTGGGTACCCGGGCGCAGAGTCGTTATGGGGTGGAGGTGACCCGGCAGTTGGTTGCTGGTCTGGTGGCACACCAGTGGACGGTGGTGTCTGGCGGGGCGCTGGGGATTGACACCGAGGCTCATCGGACTGCCCTGGATCAGGGTGGGGCCACGGTGATGGTGGCTGCCTGCGGCCTTGATCATTCCTATCCGGCACGCAATGGGGCACTATTTGAGCGCATCGCGGAGCAGGGGAGTGTGGTCAGTGAGTATCCACCGGGGGTGACCCCACAGCGGCACCGTTTCCTCACCCGCAACCGTCTGGTCGCTGCCATGACGGGTGGGACGGTGATTGTGGAGGCGGCGTGGCGGTCGGGTGCCTTGAACACCTTGAGCTGGGCCAGCGCCCTGGGCAAGGTGGCGATGGCGGTGCCCGGACCGGTGACCAGTGCGAATTCCCTGGGATGTCATGAACGCATCCGGGATGGTCGGGCGCAACTGGTGACCGGCTCCGATGATGTCCGAGAGTTGCTCGGTGCCCTGGGAGAGGTTGATGTCGCAGCTCAGTATGAGCTGATGTACGCAGGTACACCGGTCCAGCAGCTCAGCCACAATGAGTTGAAGATCTTTGATTGCCTGGAACCTGATGCGGAGGTGGAGACTGAGGTGGTGGCGGCTGCGGCTGGTCTGCCTCTGGCATTGACGGTTCATCTGCTGGTGGATCTGAGTAAGCGGGGTCTGGTGCGACGTTCCGGTACTAGCTGGGCCCGGGGAGAGTCCGCCTGAGCAGGGGATTTGAAGAATTTTCTCGAATCTCTTGCGTTAATCAAAAAGGCGACCTAAAGTAGGCCAGGCAAGCCTAAGTTAAGTTGCTGAGGCATCGGGCTGGATGTCTCAGTAGCCCCGCCGGGGGAATAAATCCCGACCGTTGTCTTTTGAGAGGAGATCACGGTCGAGATCCCCAGGGCGACTAGGGTTGTGGATTATGGGTGAGTCAAATGGGGAAGGCGACGCGGAGGCAACGGACCGCGTCGCCTTTTTCCGTATTCCAGGAAGATCCCCCAAGTCCGGAGGTGTCAGCCATGTCGCAGAAGAAAATAAGTGAAACCTTCCGAAACAGCCAGCTGCTCGAGGCCATCGAAGACTTTGCGGAGCATCAGCTCCTGGTGGCCGGGCGTTCCCAGGCGACCGTGAAAAGTTACCGTTCGGATCTTCGGGGACTGGCAACGAAGGTCGGAACTTTCAGCGAGTTCACCCTGAACAACCTTCGGGCCTGGTTGGCGGAAGGTGTCGATGCCGGACTTTCCCGCGCTACGCTGGCAAGACGTACCGCCTCCCTGCGTTCCTTCAGCTCCTGGGCGGTGAAGCAGGGTCACCTGGAATCTGATGTCGCCGCTCGCCTGGTCAATGCGAAGATCAACCGCCCCCTGCCACAGGTGCTGGGGGAGCGGCAGGCTGGGGAACTCATGGGCAATGCCGCCTCCGCGGATGAACCGGAATTTCTCCGTGACAGTGCCATGCTGGAACTGCTCTACGCCACCGGCGTGCGGGTGGCGGAACTCTGCGGGCTGAACCTCGAAGACGTTGACCTGCAACGACGCACGGCCAAGGTGCGGGGTAAGGGTGATAAAGAACGGGTGGTGCCTTTCGGTGCGGCTGCTGCCGATGCTCTCGACCAGTGGCTGGAGCAGGGGCGACCGGTCTTTGTGCGGGATAACGATGCACTCTTCCTGGGGGTTCGGGGTGGGCGCATTGATCCCCGCCAGGTGCGTCGGGTGGTGTCCCGGGCTGCAGAGCTGACCGGGGTCAATGGGCTGACACCCCACGGTTTGCGACATACCGCTGCCACCCACCTGCTGGAAGGTGGGGCGGATCTGCGCGTGGTGCAGGAGATGCTCGGCCATTCCTCCCTGCAGACCACCCAGATCTACACCCATGTTTCTGCTCAACGACTCAAGGATGTCTACTCGCGGGCGCATCCACGGGCTTGAGCCGGATCACCACCTCCGCCAGCAGGCTCAGGGGGTTCAGGTACTCTTCACCCCGCCGCGCGCCCCAGTGCAGGCCAGGCCCATGGTCCACCGGATTCGCCAACTTGCCGATCTCCTGGCCGCCCCGGACCTCATCTCCCTGGCGCACTGTGGCGAATACCGGTTGGTAGGTGGTTCGGATCCCGTCAGGGTGGTCAATGGACAGGGTTGGGGTGCCGGCGACCTGTCCGGCGAAGGCGACCACCCCATCCCCGGCGGCCATCACCGGAGCGCCCACCGCCAGGTCGAGATCCACACCGCGGTGCCCGGGAAGCCAGTTCTGGGCGGGTTTATCGAAGGCCCTGAGCACCGCCCTGGCATGGGGGTCACCGCTGCTCGGATCCACATAGGAATGCCTCTCAACCCCGCCGTGTGATTCAAGCGCTGCCCCGGCAGCAAAATCCGTCTCGGTGGGGGAGTTGAACCCGGCAAAAAGGCTGCGCTCATGGATGAAAGGGGCTCCTTCATTGAGCTCCTGCAGCTCAACCACGGATGCCGTGGTTTCCACAACCACCCCCGGTGGTGTTGCTTCGACATTTCCTGGCCCGACATTCAAGTATCCCGCATTTAAACATTCGGCAAGCAACACCCCCAGCAGCAGATAATTGGCGGGCACCGCTCTGGGGTGGGGATGCCGAGTCCTCATCATCTTTTCCAGCATCATCCGCATGCCTCTGATTCTCTGCTCCCAAGGCACATCTTCCCACCCAGCCTCCTGTCTGGCTGTGGAATATGGGGTGGTTGGTGTGGAAGTGGTTTCAACTGTGGATGAAACCAGGATCTGTTTGGAGAGACTGTTGCTTCGCGGTATAATGCTGCACAGCAGTGTGTCCGAATCGGATCTCGTGACAGATGAACATGCCTTGAGCAGGTTCAACCGTTCTGGGATCTCCATTCAGAAGCATTGACTACGCGCGGCCGAGCCCCCTTGATTCCAAGGGGACCGCTCCTGACGAGGTCCCGCTCCTTCATTGGAACGGGTGTCGGGTGTGTCCTCGATCGCCAGGGTGCGGGACAACTCCAAAACCCGCACATGTCATGAAAACCAAAAGCACAACTACAGAAAGGGAGCATCCCATGGCAGTTGTAACCATGCGCGAGCTTCTCGATGCCGGTGTCCACTTCGGCCACCAGACCCGTCGTTGGAACCCGAAGATGCGTCGTTTCATCTTCACCGACCGTAACGGCATCTACATCATTGACCTGCAGCAGACCCTGACCTACATCGATCAGGCCTTCGAGTTCGTCAAGGAGACCGTTGCCCACGGTGGCAGCATCCTCTTCGTCGGCACCAAGAAGCAGGCCCAGGAAGCTGTCGCAACCGAGGCTTCCCGCGTCGGTATGCCCTACGTCAACCACCGTTGGCTCGGCGGTATGCTGACCAACTTCCAGACCGTGTCCAAGCGTCTGCACCGCATGAAGGAACTGCAGGCAATGGACGAGGCTGAGGACGGCTACGAGGGTCGCACCAAGAAGGAAATCCTCATGCTGACCCGTGAGCGTACCAAGCTGGAGCGCGTCCTCGGCGGTATCGCTGATATGACCAAGGTGCCTTCTGCACTCTGGATCATCGATACCAACAAGGAGCACATCGCTGTCAGCGAAGCTCACAAGCTGAACATCCCGGTTGTCGCCATCCTGGACACCAACTGTGACCCGGATGTCGTTGACTTCCCGGTTCCGGGCAACGATGACGCAATCCGTTCCACCGCTCTGCTTTCCCGCGTGATTTCCACTGCTGTGGAACAGGGCAAGCAGGCTCGCGAAGAGCGTCAGCTCGCCGCAGCCAAGGATGCCGCCGGCGAGTCCGCCGAGAAGGATGCCGAGGCTGTCGCAGCTACCGAAACCCCTGCCGAGACCCCCGCTGAGGCTCCGGCCGAGGTTGAGGCTCCGGCTGAAGAGCAGACCGAGGCTCCGGCCGAGGAGCAGGCTGCTGCACCCGCAGAGTCGGGCGAGGCAACCAACTAATTTAGTTGCTGCTTAAAAGGTGGCCTGACCCCCGGTAAGGCCACCCTGGACCCTCATGAACCCACGACTCACACGTGATCCCCAGGATCTGCGTGAGGGTGAGTGGGAACGTGGGGGCCTTTCCCATCTATATTGGGAAGTTGTGCCGACTGCCCCATGCCCCCTGCGGGCGGGTCTCCAGCACAGACTGGAAGTGTCGAGTACGCTTTCCAACGAAGAATATTCCTACTAAAGGAGGATCGCCCGAATCATGGCGAACTACACCGCTGCAGATGTCAAGAAGCTCCGTGAGCTCACCGGCTCCGGCATGCTCGATTGCAAGAAGGCTCTCGATGAGACCGACGGCGATTTCGAGAAGGCCGTTGAGATCCTTCGCATCAAGGGCGCCAAGGACGTGGGCAAGCGCGCTGAGCGCAACGCCACCGAGGGTCTGATTGCCGTTTCCGGCAACACCATGGTCGAGGTCAACTCCGAGACTGACTTCGTGGCCAAGAACGCCGATTTCAAGGAGTTCGCCGCCAAGATCGCTGAGGCTGCAGCTGCTGCCAAGGCTAACTCCCAGGAAGAGCTGGCTGCTGCTCAGTTCGAAGGCAAGACCGCTGGGGAGGCTCTGCAGGAGTTCTCCGCCAAGATCGGCGAGAAGCTTGAGCTGCGTCGCGCCGCCACCCTCGAGGGTGACAAGGTCGCTGTTTACCTCCACCACCGTTCCGCTGACCTGCCCCCGGCAGTCGGCGTCATGGTCGCCTACACCGGCGAGGGTGAAGAGGCTGAGGCTGCCGCACGTCAGGCTGCTATGCAGGTTGCCGCGCTGAAGGCTGGCTACCTGACCCGTGAGGACGTTCCGGCTGAGGTAGTTGAGAAGGAGCGCTCCATCGCCGAGCAGATCACCCGCGAGGAGGGCAAGCCGGAGCAGGCTATCCCGAAGATCGTCGAGGGTCGTCTGAACGGTTTCTACAAGGACGTCGTCCTCCTGGAGCAGGCTTCTGTCGCCGACTCCAAGAAGACCGTCAAGGCACTGCTGGATGAGGCTGGCACCACCATCACCTCCTTCGCCCGCTTCGAGGTCGGCCAGGCTTAAGTTCGCCTGGACTTCACACCTTTGAAGTCTTAAACCCCCGGATTTGCAGTACGCTGCGGACCCGGGGGTTTTGCTTTCCACCACTCGAATCCAAGCTGGGAATCCACCCTATGGCACCCACCCAAGCCTGCCCCGGGCAGGCGCCCCGCCGGGGCCCCTGCGGGGCGTCGTAAAGCAGGAGGGTGTGGTCGGTGAGGATCATTGTCAGGTACTCACGGTAGGATTGAGGCGGAATTTCCGGAACACCCCCGCAACACCGGGGTCCGGAGCCTGAAGTGCCCGTCCCCTTGCCCCACACAAAGGAGTGCCCAACGTGACAACCTCCCCTGAAAGCGACCAGAAGACCGGCTATAAGCGGGTCATGCTCAAGCTGGGCGGTGAGATGTTCGGCGGGGGAGAAGTCGGCATCGATCCGGATGTCGTGGAGAACGTTGCCCGGCAGATCGCTGAAGTGGCCAAGAGCGGCACCGAGGTGGCCGTCGTCATCGGCGGTGGCAACTTCTTCCGTGGGGCGCAGCTGCAGCAGCGTGGCATGGACCGTGCCCGCTCCGATTACATGGGCATGCTGGGCACCGTCATGAACTGTCTGGCACTGCAGGATTTCCTGATCCAGGCCGGTGTGGAGACCCGCGTGCAGACCGCGATCAACATGGCGCAGATCGCTGAGCCCTACCTGCCGCTGCGTGCCGCCCGTCACCTGGAGAAGGGCCGGGTGGTCATCTTCGGTGCCGGCATGGGTATGCCCTACTTCTCCACCGACACCACCGCCGCCCAACGTGCCCTGGAGATCGGCTGCGATGTGCTGCTGATGGCCAAGGCCGTGGACGGTGTCTTCTCTGCTGATCCGCGCACCAACCCGGATGCCGAGCTCTACACCCGGGTCACCCCGCGTGAGGTCATCGAGAAGGGGTTGAAGGTCGCTGATGCCACCGCCTTCAGTCTCTGCATGGACAACGATATGCCGATCATGGTGTTCAACCTGCTCACCGAGGGCAATATTGCCCGGGCGGTTGCGGGGGAGCCGATCGGCACGCTGGTGCGTTCCTGATAGAGCTGGTGCGTTCCTGATAGATTTGGACAAGTAGGACACCTCGGGGTGTGGCATCCTGAAAGCGGTGCGAACCCGCTGCCGCACCACCGGAGTGTGCCCGATAAAAAGAAGCAGACAGGGAATTAACTGACATGATTGACGAGATTCTTTTCGAGGCCGAGGAGCGCATGGGCGCCACCGTGGAGCACACCCGTGACGATCTGACCACGATCCGTACTGGCCGTGCCAACCCCGCCATGTTCAACGGTGTGACGGCCGAGTACTACGGCTCCATGACCCCGATCACCCAGATGGCCACCATCTCGGTGCCGGAACCGCGCATGCTGCTGATCAAGCCCTATGAGATGTCCTCCATGGGTGATATCGAGAAAGCAATCCGCAACTCTGATCTCGGTGTCAACCCCACCAATGATGGCCAGGTGCTGCGTGTGACCATCCCGCAGCTGACCGAGGAGCGTCGCCGCGACATGGTGAAGCTGGCCAAGGGCAAAGGTGAGGACGGCAAGGTAGCCATCCGTAACGTCCGCCGCAAGGGCATGGACCAGCTGAAGAAGCTGCAGAAGGACGGCGACGCCGGCGAGGATGAGGTTCAGGCAGCCGAGAAAGAACTGGACAAGGTCACCGCCACCTACGTCGGCCAGGTCGACGAGGTCGTGGAGCGCAAGGAGAAGGAGCTGATGGAGGTTTAACTCTCCACTGCTCCCCGGGTCTGTTGAAAATAGACCAACTTCGGCCGCATCCGGCCGACTTGCTTGCCGATTCCACTAAAATCGGCGGGCTCAGCAGGCACAGCCTGCCCGTGATTTCCTCACTCATTGATTAAGATGTGGGGGAACTACCGGTTAACCGGTGAAAAGCGGGCGGCCGTGCCTTCTTTATCTTTGCGGCGCCGTTGGCCAGAGCTTTGAGGAAAGGGTCCAGTTGAGCGAAGCAGCCGCAGGCACCGGTATAAGACGGTTTCCCAAACCGAAACATTCCGCCGGTCGTAATCTCAAAGCCGCCATCGGGGTGGGTGCCCTTCTGGGAGCACTCGTCCTGATTGCGGTTTTCGTTGGCCCGGTGGCCTGGTATCCGCTGGTGGCGGTGGCCATGGCCCTGGCGACCTGGGAGGTGTGTACCCGCCTGCGGGAGGGTGGTTATGTCCTGCCACGCACCCTGATGATCATCATGGGGCAGGCGATGATCTGGGCCTCCTGGCCCCTCGGCACCACCGGTCTGGTCGCCGCCTATGTCATCGGGGTGCTGGGGATGATGGTCGGCAGGCTCTTCCACCACGGTCGTAACACCCCACCGCAAAACTATGTGCGCGATACTGCGGTCAGCATCTTCGTCCTCACCTGGATTCCGATGTTCGGTACTTTCGCCGCCATGATCGCCCTGATTGAGGGAAATGGGGTGGCCGGTGGCTTCTACATCGTCACCTTCATGCTCTGTGTGGTCGCCTCCGACACCGGCGGCTATATCGCCGGCGTCAGCTTTGGCAGTCATCCGATGGCACCTGCGGTCAGTCCCAAGAAATCCTGGGAGGGTTTCGCAGGTTCGGTTGGTTTCGCCATGCTCGCCGGTGCCCTGTCGGTCCATTTCCTGCTGCACCAGGACTGGTGGTGGGGCACCCTGCTCGGGCTGCTGCTGGCCTGCTGCGCCACCTTAGGTGACCTGGTGGAGTCGCAGTTCAAACGCGAACTCGGCATCAAGGACATGTCGAATCTGCTGCCTGGCCACGGCGGCATGATGGACCGTATTGACGGCATGCTGCCCGCAGCCACCGTGACCTGGTTGATTCTCAGCCTGATCGGTGGCTAACCACGCCGCTTAGCAGCACCCCCGCACCATCCCGCAGCACCTCGAACCACCCCGCGCCACCCTGGTCTCTTCCCGAGATGAGAAAGTGCCACCATAAGGCGCCACCACAAAGTGTCACCACAGCGAAGCCCCCTGGATCATCAAGATCAGATCCCAGGGGGCTTCCCACTACTTTTCCGGTGACAGCTGCTGCCGGAAGCATTCAGTTTCAGTGCTGCTGGCGCTGAGCCTTCCTGACCTGGCGGCGCAGCTCGAGCATCCGGACCCCGCCGACCATGGCGACGATCAGTCCACCGGTGATCGCGGTGATCAGATATCCGATACCGGCGGGGAATTGGAAGGACCAGGTGAAAAGGTTCAGTTGCACCTGCTGCTGGTTCTGCATGATGAATACGATCAGCAGGATCAGGAGCAGCAGGCCCACGATCAACGCCACCCAGGTGCTGCCGGCCAGGGAGCCCTGCACCTTCTCCGGCGGAGACTGGATCTTCTTGCCGGCCCTACCACCCTTCTTCTTGGTGGTTTCCACCTCTGTGCTGAGCTCCTCCTCCGGAGGTGTTTCCTGCTGCTCCGGGAGTGAGGAAACCGCGGGCAGGGAAGTGGTTTCCACCCCGGAGTCGAACGGATCCGAGAACTCCGGTTGCTGGATAGTGGGCTCTTCCCGGGTGGGGTCTCCGGGCACTGGGTTGTGCTTAGTCATATGTCCCATCTAAGTCCTTAAAAATCGAACTCGCCACAGATTGGCCATTCTTTCGCCTAACAATTCGGGAACGGTGCACATCTCATGACATGATGGTATGCACCATGGCTGAACCTGTGAAACTGCAATTCGCCGCCCCAAAGCGCGGCATGCCTCCGAAACATTTCGCCGACCTAGACCCCGAAGCCCGTATCACGGCTGTCACTGAGCTTGGCCTCCCCAAGTTCCGGGTGGATCAGATCGCCCGTCACTACTACGGCCGTTTTGAGGCCGATCCCTCCACCATGACCGATCTTCCCGCCGCCGCGCGGGAGAAGGTTCAGGAGGCTCTCTTCCCGAACCTGATGACCCCGGTCCGAGTCGTCGAGACCGATGACGGAGACACCCAGAAGACCCTCTGGAAGCTGCATGACTCGATTCTCCTGGAGTCGGTGCTGATGCGTTACCCGGAACGGGCGACCCTGTGTATCTCCTCCCAGGCGGGCTGCGGCATGGCCTGCCCCTTCTGTGCCACCGGCCAGGGTGGCCTGGACCGTAACCTCTCCACCGCTGAGATCGTGGATCAGGTCCGGGCGGCGGCCGCCACCATGCAGGCTGAGGGATCCCGACTGTCCAATATCGTCTTCATGGGCATGGGCGAACCGCTGGCCAACTACAAGCGTGTGGTGTCTGCGGTCCGGCAGATCACCTCACCCAGCCCGCAGGGTTTCGGCATCTCCCAGCGCAATGTCACCGTCTCCACGGTGGGGCTGGCCCCGGCGATCCGCAAGCTTGCCGATGAGGAACTCTCGGTGACCCTCGCGGTCTCCCTGCACACCCCCGATGATGAGCTGCGCGACACACTCGTCCCAGTGAACAACCGTTGGTCGGTGCAGGAGGTACTTGATGCCGCCCGCTACTACGCCGATAAGTCCGGTCGTCGCGTCTCCATCGAGTACGCCTTGATCCGTGACATCAACGATCAGGGTTGGCGCGCTGACATGTTGGGTGAGAAGCTGCACAAAGCGCTCGGTTCCCGTGTGCACGTCAACCTCATTCCCCTGAACCCGACTCCCGGCTCCAAGTGGGATGCGTCCCCGAAGGATCGCCAGGATGAGTTCGTCCGCCGCGTCATCGCCAAGGGTGTTCCCTGCACCGTGCGTGACACCAAGGGCGATGAGATTTCGGCTGCCTGTGGTCAGCTTGCCGCCGAAGGGGAGCCGGCCTCGGCTTAACAGCCCCGCTTGGCGACGTCGCGTCAGCCCCGGCGTCGCCAGCTCAAGGTGGTGCTGTTGCAAACTTGGGGCGGGAGCCAAGAAGGCTCCATTTTTATTGTGCGATCAGCGCTATGCGTCTGTGTTGTCAGGCCGTCTCGAATACCCGGCTGTCAATCACTGCATCCGGGTTCGGGTGACCGTAGGCAAACATCGCACCCTGCACCTTTCCGTGCATCGTTTCCATCCCTTTCACCGTCCGGTAGGCGGACGTCCGGTTTTTGAACGCTCCCTTCGGACCCAGGATTCTTTTCAGTCGGCCATGATCGCCTTCAATGACGTTGCCCACGGTATTTCACCCGCCGATGCTCCACCGTCGGAGGACATATTCCCTCCGCCTTCAGTTCAGCAATCGCCTTGGCCAGGGAGGGTGCCTTGTCGGTGCTGATCACCAGCGGATAGCCTGCCGATGTATTCGACCGCAGCGTCTTGGCCAGGAAACGCTTGGCCGCCGCGACGTTTCTCTTCAGTGAGAGGTAGCAGTCCAGGGTCTGGCCACCTGAGGTGATCGACAGATCAGAGGTAGCACCACGTGCCGCCGACCCGGATGTAGGTCTCATCCACCCGCCGGGAACTGGCCTGCCAGTCGGGTACCTGCCGATACCACCGGGTTTGTTTATCGAGTTCAGGGGCGTATTTCTGGACCCAGCGGTAGAGATGGTGGTGTGATCGACCGGCACGCCACGTTCGGTCGTCATCTCTTCGAGGTCTTAGGTCAGCTCACCGCCGTAGCGGCAGTGAGCTGCGCACCGCCCACAGGATGACCTCACGGGGGAAATGACGACCCGAGAAGATGCCCATGGATCGGATTTCTCGGGATGCGTGCAGTGCACGATTGGCGACAGCACCTGAGTTTTTATGTCACACCCGCCGAATGTCAGAACGGTGTCCTCCAGCGCTTGTGGTGCGGCCCGCACTGCGGACGCGCACCCATCTCGAAAAAGCCCTGTTAGAGTGCGCCCTTCTCCCAGGGGCCGGTGATGGCGTAGGTGATGCCTGGGGTCTGGACGTTAAAGAACAGGATCTTGCCGTCGGGACTGAAGGTAGCACCGGCGAACTCGCTGGTGCTGTCGGAGTTGAGCTCTGTCAGGTCGAAGATCTGGCCGTCGGTGGTAACACCGCGCAGCAGGTCCTTGCCGCTGCCGTCCTCACACAGCACCAGGCCGCCGGTGTTCGGGGACACGCACAGGTTGTCGGGGGCCTCGAGCACCTCCGGGTCGGTGGATTCGTAGACCAGTTCGAGCTGGCCGCCGGTCTTCGCGAGATCCTCCACGGATGGCTGGGAGACGGAGGAGGACGAGGACGACATCGCTGAGGACAGGGCGTTGCCGCTGCCCGGGTTGCCGCGCGGGGTGTAGCGCCAGACCTGGCCGAGGCCGGCATCGCCACCGCTGGTGGAGTTGATGTAGATGGAACCATCGCCATACCAGGCACCCTCGAGGCGGTCGAAAAGTGCGCCGCCTTGTTCGTGGCCCTGTTTGAACACGGCCAGGGTGTCGGTGCTGTCCGGGTCCGGATCGTTGATGTCGACCCACTCGGCCGACAGTGGGTGGCCGGCCTTCTGGCTGAAGCGGGTATCGTACTGGGGCTGGTTCTTGATGGCCATCATCTGCAGCGTGCCGCCAGCGGTCAGGTTATGGCGGTCATTTGGGATAAAGCGGTAGAAGCCGGCGGTGCCGCGGTCCTCGGTCTGGTAGACGATGCCGGTGGCTGGATCGATGGCGACAGCCTCATGGGTGAAACGCCCCATTTCCTTGATGGGGACCGGGTTGACCGGGGAGGTCGCGTCGGCGGGGACTTCGAAGACGTAGCCGTGCGGGGTCTCCACGTCCAGGCCGGTGAAGGTCTCTTCGCAGGTCAGCCAGGTGCCATGAGGAGTAGGCCCGCCGGCGCAGTTGCGGATGGTGCCGGTCAGCGAGGGGTAGGCCGCCACCAGCTCCATCTTGGTGGGGTCGAAGACCAGGTTGGTGGTGCCACCGGCGGCGTTGGGGTCATAGGGGTTATCGCCGAAGGCCGTGCCCTGGGAGTTCTCGTGATTGCGGACCAGGTTGATCATGCCGTTCTTGCCCGGGAAGGCGGCCATACCGTCGTGCATGGCTGGGGTCGGGGTGCCATCACTGAGCGGGGTGCCGGTGTGGCCGAAGGCGACGTAGGTGAAACCGGCGGGTAGGAGCAGTTCCCCGCCGGGGGCCGGTTGCAGCGGACCGTAACCGCCGTTGTTCGGTGCTTGCATGGTGTCCACGCCGTGTCGGCGCCCTTCGGCGGCCAGTGCGGTCTGGCCCATGAGTGCAGAGAGTGCGGCGGCGGCACCAGCCACACCGGTGGCTTTCAGAAAACCGCGGCGGCTGAAGGGGGACTGGGGGGTCGTCATGTCAGTGTGATCCTCACTGGGTTGCTGGGGTGGTGCCCGGTGACAGGCATGTTTCTAACTGTTGTTCAATAGTTTTAAAATGACCACGTGTGTGGTCCTCGATCGGAAGGCCCGAGGAGGGGGCCAGCCGCGAAGTTCCCCACGAGATGCACATCACTCGATAAAGAGGAGCGGGGGCAGCCAAGATGTTAACGGAGATGCACCCAGCTCGCAGTGTGAGCCACCGGCGGGCGGTGGAAGACAGAGGGGGGATTGACGCTCTGGAAAGGACAGACGATATCTTTGCTAGAGCAACCATCGGGGGCAGCAAAGTTCGCCACCTTCGGGCGTGTCCCGCCAGTTGTGCGCGAACTTACATCCCACGGGGTGGCCTCGGGGTGCTGGTCGCTAGCCAGCCAGCAGGAGGGCGCTTCTGAAAACAGCACTATCGCGAAGGTTTAATCCATGGCACACTGGGTGCTGGTCGTGGTGTCTGTGCGCAGTGTCTAAACGCTCGCCACAGATGCACATGCGAGCGCCTGGTTTTCTTCCACCCCTGCAGGGGTGGAGGGTGGACGAGGAGTTCCCGCGACTCGGACGTTAGTGAATCATGCTGGCGGACGTAGCATCACCTCATCAAGAAAAAGGTAATACATATGGCACAGGGAACTGTGAAGTGGTTCAACGGCGAGAAGGGCTTTGGTTTCATTGCCCCCTCCGACGGATCCGCTGATCTCTTCGTCCACTACTCCGAGATCCAGGGTGGCGGCTTCCGCACCCTCGAGGAGAACCAGCCGGTTGAGTTCGAGGTCGGCGAGGGCGCTAAGGGCCCGCAGGCCCAGCAGGTTCGCCCGCTCTAAACCAATCGCTTAGTCAAGAACAACCGTCTCACCTTCGGGTGCGGCGGTTTTTCTCATTCCCAGACCAAGGGAGGGGGTAAGGGAGCAGAGGGTTTTCAGTGGTCGTGACACTAGCTTCCCAGGGGTGTTGGTGTCTCATCCTTAAAAAGCCCCCTCCGGTGTGCCCCCATTTTTGGGGTCAAGTCCCACCACATCACCACCGTCGAGGAGTAACTC
Organism: Corynebacterium occultum; assembly: GCF_009734425.1. Classification (NCBI taxonomy): domain Bacteria; kingdom Bacillati; phylum Actinomycetota; class Actinomycetes; order Mycobacteriales; family Corynebacteriaceae; genus Corynebacterium; species Corynebacterium occultum. The sequence goes on along the minus strand of NZ_CP046455.1, from coordinate 1,885,297 downwards.
ACGGATCTGCTCCGTAACGTTTCCGCCGGAGGATACGAAGACGGCACCCTGACTAAGGGCAAGAGTAAGGTGCAAGGATGGAGAGGATAAAGAACCTGGTCATTCTCGGAGCAACCGGCGACCTGGCTTCCCGACTGCTCTTGCCGGGTCTGGGCACGTTACTGACCTCGGCACCACAACGGCGCATCACGGTCATCGGCGCAGATCGAGCCTTCGACGATAACTGGTCCGATACCGTCACCCCCGCCTTTGCCTCGGTGGATGCTTCCGGGCCAGCTGTCGACTACACCCAGCAGACCACCCGGTTCGTGCAGTGCGATGTCACCAGTATCCAGGACCTGTCGGCCCTGTTGGCCACGCTCGAGACCCCCGCGTGCCTGTACTTCGCCATTCCGCCTCAGGTGACGATGAAAGCCCTGGCTGTCATGGCTGAGCTCGAGCTACCCCAGGACCTATTCCTGGCCCTGGAGAAACCGATCGGTCATGACCGTGACTCAGCCAAGCACCTCAACGCGCTCGTCGCCCGCCTCGTGTCTGAGGACCATATCTTCCGCGTCGACCATTTTCTCGGTCTGCCGGCGGTGCTCAACTTCGTGGGTCTACGCTTTGCCAACCAGATGCTCGAGCCGTTGATGAACCGCGACCATGTGGAATCGATCGAGATTGTCTTCGATGAAACACTGGGACTGGAGGGCCGAGCCGGGTTCTATGACACCACCGGTGCCTTCCGTGACATGATCCAGTCCCACCTGTTGCAGGTGATGTCATTGGTGATGATGGACCCACCGGCTAGGTTCGACCACGTCGAGCTGCCCGCACTGACCGCCCATATCCTGCGTTCGACCAAAATATTCGGCGACGACCCGGCGACCTCGGTGGTGCGCGGTCGGTATACCGCTGGTCACGTGGGGGGTCAAGATCTGCCGGACTACACCGCCGAGGACGGTGTGGACCCGGCCAATAACACTGAAACCTTCGCGCAGGTCACCGTAGAGGTCGACACCTGGCGGTGGAACGGGGTGCCGGTGACACTGCGTTCCGGTAAGGCCATCGGTGATCCTCGCCAGGAGATCGTTGTCAGGTTTCGCAGGCCACCACATGAGTACCCACAATTTCCACACCAGGGACAGGTGCCGGCGAACGTGCTACGCATGCAGTTCGACGATGAGCAGCTAACCATTGAACTCAACATGGGTGGGCCGTTCGATTCACGCGGTATGACCCGGGTGACCGCCCAGTCAGATATGGCTACGCCGGGTTTATCGGCCTACGGCAGCGTACTTCGCGGCATTCTGGATGCCGATCCTACGTTTAGCGTGCGTGGTGACGCCGCAGAGCAGGGCTGGCGGATCATTGAACAGATCCTGGCGAGTTTCACAGACGGCACAGTACCGCTGCAGGACTACCCGGCCGGCGGCCCAGGTCCGCAGCGCTTCGGGAATCGCAGTTAACTTCTCTCTATCCACTTCCCGGGGGTCGGGCCCATGCCCGAGGGACCTGGTTTTTCTTTCCTGAGAGGGTGGCAAGGCAGTATAATTCTTGGTGGTGATGGATCCCGCCGAGGCTTCTGTAATGCCTGAACCGGCCATAGTCTGGCTGATGGTTTCTGTCTCATTTCTCACGCAGACAGGTGGATTATGTCCGACATCAATCACCACCCGAGACAAGAACCTGACTCGGCAAGGGTCGGTGGATCCGGTAGTGCCCAGCGGAAAGACAGATCTCCGCGTCCTACCTATCGCCAAACGCGGTATGTCGTTGTCGTCTTTGTCGGCGGTGTCTTCGGCACTCTGGCCCGGTACGGTCTGGATTCAATCCTTCCCACACCGGGTGGTTGGCCGCTTCCGACGCTCTTGATCAATATCGGTGGCGCTTTTATGCTCGGAGTCATCCTTGAGGCGGTGGTACGACACAATCCGGGTGGGAACCGCTCTGTGATGATCGGTCTTAGCGCAGGAACAGGATTCATGGGGGCAGTCCGTCCAGTCTTTCCACCCAGCCTCATCCGGTGCTAATGGCCCCTCCCACAGAGCCAAACCCACCATCTGTAGACCACGGCTGAGCGCGTAGAGGGAGATCGCGGTTCCCGATGAGTGCCTGCACAGCACGGTCGGGGCAGGTATAGCTCTCCCAAAACAAAAGCTTCCTGATAAGCGTGTTTGACCACTGATTTGTTTCACCGGGGTTGTTGACTTTTGAACTATGGTCACAGCTCCGAAGATTGCCCTCACCAACGAGGAAATCACCCGGGCTGCTGATGAGGTGTGGGATATTCGTGTGTTGGTGGGTTTTGTGGAGTTCTGGACACAAGATGTCGGTGTTGATGCTGGCTGGGCTAGGAATCGGAACCGTTAAAAGCACACATTTTTTCCCTTAACCCGGAGTTTGCAACATCACTCCCTGAGGTGCTGAACGCAGCAGAACACCCTCCCGGGGAATTCTCCGGGAGGGTGTTCTGTGTAGGGAGTACTGCAGCGGAGGGAGCCGCCGGTCTTTTTAGTTGACCGACTTCTGGTTTTCCGGCAGTACGCGCAGGTGCTTCACGCTCTCCGGGTCGATGTTCAGGGAACGCAGCTGGGAATCGCTCAGCTCAGCGTAGACACCGGAGAGGGTGGCCTGCTCGTAGTTCCAGTCCGGCTCCTTGTGGCCGACCGGCTTGTTCCGGGCAGTCACGGTGCGGACCTGGTTGCCCTTGGGCTCGAAGAGGTGGATCAGCAGGCCGATGGCGATGATCGCAGCCAGGGACAGCAGCCAGATGGTCTCGACATGACCCTCGTGGTTGCCGAAGTTGTAGCCCAAGAGGAAGAGCACCGACACCCAGCCGGCGATCTGGACGGAAGTCTTGCTCAGACCATGCCAACCCCAGGCAGCCGAAGGCTCATCGAGGGTGGATACGCCGTTGTGAACCTCGGGCGCGATTTCGTGGGAACCAGCCACGTTCATCTCCTTCATACGTGCCTCCCTAAGGTCCGCTGATGAGGTATTTCATCAGCATTCCAAAGGGAGGCCAGGGCTTTTCGTACAAAACACTTAACCCATATCTTTGCACATTCCCATGGGTGACGCGATAAAGACACCCCCAAAGGGCCGAAGCGCACCCGTCTCCGGGGCAGGTGCAAGAATGAGGGGGTGAGCAAGCGCATCCTGATTCTCGGTTCCACCGGTTCCATCGGCACTCAGGCCCTTGAGGTCATCGCCGATAATCCCGATAAGTTCAATGTCGTCGGCATCGCGGCCGGGGGAGCCGACCCCGAACTCATCATCCGCCAGGCCTGGGCCCTCGGGCTTGGTCCCGGGCAGGTTGCGGTGGCGGGCGAGTCTGCTGCAGCGCAGGTCTCAGCAGCTCTCGGGGGCCCGGTCATTTCCGGTGCCGGTGCCGCGGCGCAGCTGGTCACGGAGATCCCGGCCGATACGGTGCTCAATGCGCTGGTCGGTTCCCTCGGTCTGGCCGCCACCCTGGCAGCCATCGAGGCGGGGGAAGTACTGGCCCTGGCGAATAAGGAGTCGCTGGTCGCCGGGGGTGATCTGGTGATGTCGAAGGTCCGACCCGGACAGCTGATCCCAGTGGATTCCGAGCATTCCGCCATGGCGCAGTGCCTGCGTTCCGGCAGCACGGAGGAGGTGGCGCGCCTGGTGCTCACCGCCTCCGGTGGGCCTTTCCGGGGCTGGACCCGGGAGCAGATGTGGGAGGTCACCCCGGAGCAGGCGGCTGCCCACCCGACCTGGTCAATGGGTCAGATGAACACCCTCAACTCCGCCACCCTGGTTAACAAGGGGTTGGAGCTGATCGAGGCGACCCTGCTCTTCGCCATCCCCGCGGAGCGTGTTGATGTCACAGTGCACCCCCAGTCGATCATTCACTCCATGGTCACCTTCACCGATGGCGGCACCATCGCCCAGGCTTCCCCGCCCTCGATGAAACTGCCGATCGCCCATGCCCTGGCCTGGCCTGCCAGGGTGGCAGGCGCTCAACCCGCACTGGATTTCAGCCATGCCCATGACTGGCGTTTTGAGCCGCTTGATGACGCCGCCTTCCCCGCGGTGCAGCTCGCCCGCGACGTCGCCACCCGCGGTGGGACTTTCCCGGCGGTCTACAATGCCGCCAATGAAGAGGCCGCGGCAGCCTTCCTCGGGGGCCGAATTCACTTCCCCGAGATCGTGGACATCGTCGCTGAAGTCCTCGAATCAGCTTCACAGTTTGCTGGTGTACCCTCAAGCGTCGATGACATTCTGGCCACTGAGGCGGAGGCGCGGGTGCGGGCGAATCAGCTCGTGGACCAGCGCGGCCGCTAGCGGATTCCGGCCAGAGAAGCTTTAAACACCAAATAAATAGGCTAGGAGAGTGGCGTGGCGGCATACCTGCTTGGCGTCCTATTGTTCGCACTGGGTATCGCGGTGACCATTGCGTTGCATGAATTGGGACACCTGCTCACCGCACGTGCCTTCGGTATGCGGGTGCGGCGCTACTTCATCGGTTTCGGGCCGAAGGTCTGGTCCATCCGTAAAGGACAGACGGAGTACGGACTCAACGCCGTTCCGCTGGGTGGCTTCTGTGATATCGCGGGCATGACCGCCCAGGATGAGGTCACCCCGGAGGAAGCCCCCCACGCCATGGTGAACAAGCCCTGGTGGCAGAGGGTGATCGTGCTGCTCGGCGGGGTGTTCATGAATGTCGTGGTCGGCTTCATGATCCTCTATCTGGTGGCGGTGTTCTCCGGTATCCCCAACCCCTATGCCGACACCACCCCGAAGGTCGGGAAGACCCTGTGTGTCTCGGATCAGATCAGCCAGACCGAAGTGGCCGACTGCAGTGGTGTGGGCCCCGCCGGTGACGCGGGGGTCCTGCCTGGTGACCGCATTCTCACCCTTGACGGTGAGGAGCTGGCGACCTTCACCGAACTGCGTGACACTGTCCTGGGGATGCCCGGGGAGACCGTCACCCTGACCGTGGACCGGGAGGGACAGATCCGGGACATCGATATCCAGGTGGCCGCTGTGGAACGGCTGAACCCGCAGGGTGAGATGGTGGCAGCCGGTGCCATCGGCCTGTCCAACGCACCTGTGGTGGATGCGATCAAGCAGTTCGGTCCCCTGGAGGCGGTCCCGGCCACCGCCAGGTTCACCGGGCAGACCCTGGATGCCACCGTCGACGCGCTCTTTGCGATGCCCGCGAAGATCCCCGGGGTGGTGGCCTCCATCTTCGGTGCTGAACGCGACATGGAGGGGCCGATGAGTGTGGTCGGCGCCTCCCGGGTCGGTGGCGAGCTTGTCGAACGCTCCCTGTGGTCGATGTTCTTCATGATGCTGGCCAGCCTGAACTTCTTCCTGGCACTGTTCAACATCGTTCCGCTGCCGCCGCTGGACGGCGGCCATATCGCCGTCGTCCTCTATGAGAAGATCCGTGATTTCTTCCGCCGACTGCGTGGCCTGCCGGCTGGCGGCCCGGCCGACTACACCAAGCTGATGCCGATCACCATGGCGGTGGCGGCGCTGATGCTCGGCCTGGGTTCGGTCATCATCGTCGCCGATGTGGTCAATCCCATCAGGCTCTTCGGCTGAGTTCTGCAACACATCCCCTCTGACCTCGTGTGATGCCGCCCAACCAGGCGGCGGGGGGAATGTCTTGCGGTGTAAGCTCGTTGTAGTCGTCGAGACCTCGATAATCTCGGCAATATCCCTTTATCACGGCAGCGGCCAGTCACCCATCCGGCCGCACCCCAGCTAGGAGCGATAACTGTGTCCCTTCCCATCGGACTCGGAATTCCCGATGCCCCGCCGCCCGTCCTCGCACCGCGTCGCAAGACCCGTCAGCTGATGGTCGGCAATGTCGGAGTGGGATCGGATCACCCTGTCTCGGTGCAGTCGATGACCACCACCAAGACCCACGACATCAACGCCACCCTGCAGCAGATCGCCCAGCTCACCGCATCCGGTTGTGACATTGTGCGCGTGGCCTGCCCCAAGACCGTGGACGCTGAGGCGCTGCCGATCATCGCCAAGAAGTCCCCGATCCCGGTGATCGCCGACATTCACTTCCAGCCCAAGTACATCTTCTCCGCCATTGAAGCCGGTTGTGCGGCGGTGCGTGTGAACCCTGGCAACATCAAGGAATTCGACGGTCGCGTCAAGGAGGTCGCCAAGGCTGCCGGTGATGCCGGCATCCCGATCCGTATCGGTGTCAACGCCGGTTCCCTGGATAAGCGGATCATGGACAAGTACGGCAAGGCCACCCCGGAGGCTCTGGTTGAGTCCGCGATCTGGGAGGCCCAGCTCTTCGAGGAACACGGTTACGGTGACATCGCCATCTCCGTCAAGCACAATGACCCGGTCATCATGGTTGAGGCCTACCGTCAGCTGGCGGCCAAGACCGACTATCCGCTGCACCTCGGTGTGACCGAGGCAGGCCCGGCTTTCCAGGGCACCATCAAGTCCGCTGTCGCCTTCGGCTGGCTGCTCGGCTCCGGCATCGGTGACACCATCCGGGTCTCTCTCTCCGCTGACCCGGTGGAGGAGATCAAGGTCGGGGATCGGATCCTGCAGTCCCTGAACCTGCGTCAGCGAAAGCTGGAGATCGTCTCCTGTCCCTCCTGTGGTCGTGCCCAGGTGGATGTGTACAAGCTCGCCGATGAGGTCACCGCCGCCCTGGACGGCATGGAGTATCCGCTGCGCGTGGCCGTCATGGGCTGTGTGGTCAATGGTCCGGGTGAGGCGCGTGACGCCGATATCGGCGTGGCCTCCGGCAATGGCAAGGGCCAGATCTTCGTCAAGGGCGAGGTCATCAAGACCGTTCCGGAGTCCCAGATCGTCCAGACCCTGGTTGAGGAGGCCATGCGTATCGCCGAGGAGCAGGGCCTGGAGGAGATCGCCGGCACCAAGGCAAGTATCAAGGTCACCAAGTAGGCAAGGTCGCTCAGGCACCTGCCTCAGGCAGAAGGGGCACGGCACATCCCCCAGGGGTAGAGCACTCAAGCTCCGCCCCCCCCGGGGAAGCCGTGCCCCTTTGTGCTGTGCTGGGGGATTTCAGGGTGGGCTTTCGCGGATCGTCCCCGCAGCAGCTCCGCCGTCCCTTTTCCCGGGGAGTGGTACAGAGTGATCTTTCCTGTTGAAAAGTGTTGCTCCCAACCCGGTGCCGCCCGCGGTGTTAGCCTACGCAGCATGAATAAACCCTCGGCCCTGCTTCTGGTGGCAGGGATCCTCGGCGGCAGTATGGTGGCCTGCACCCCCAAGCCCGCGGCGGCCCAGCCGGTGGCGGAGGAGTTCCTGGCGGCCCTGTCCGAGCAGGATCTTGACACTGCCCTGGAATATGTCGATACCGCCGGCACCGCCCGGGAGGCGCTGGAGCAGACTTTCAGCGGTCTGCAGGCCGAGGGGCTTCACGCCGAGATCGATGAGGTCACCTCGCAGGAGAATATCGCGCGCGCCAGTTACACCCTGAGCTGGGATCTGCCGCGGGAGCGCGAGCTGGAGTATCAGTCGGAGATGGTGCTGACCCGTTCCGAGGGGGAGTGGACCATCCGCTGGCAGCCCTCCCTGGTGCACCCGAAGCTGGCGGCGAACCAGCACCTGGAGCTGCGCTCCGTCAAGGCCCAGCCGGCCAGTGTGGTCACCTCGGATGGGGCGGAGATCTTGAGCCCCGGTGTGGTCCACCGCATCCTGGTTGACACCGCCAAGGTCACTGATCCCCGCAAGACCGCCGCCCGGGTGGCGGGAGCGGTCAACGCGGCCCATCAGCGGGATGAATCGATCCGGGAGCTGGATGCGGCTGAGCTGGCCGCCACCCTGGCAGACGCCTCAGGCACCTACTCGGTGATGACCATCCCGCAGAACCAGGGGCAGCTGGTGGACCGGGAGTTGGCGGATCTGCCGGAGGTACGGCTCAATGAGGAGGCCGCGATGGTCTCCAATGAGCCTGGCTTCGCCCGGGACATCATGGCCCGGGTGGGCAATATCGTCTCCGAGGAACTTGAGGGCACCGACGGTTGGAAGGTGTCCACCGTCACCCAGGAGGGCGCTACCTTCGAGGATGTGGCCTATGAGGCCCCTGATCTGGCTCCGGCGGTCACCATCGGGCTGGATCGTGATATTCAGCTGGCGGCGGAGGAGGCGGTGAACCTCCGACAGGACATGAAGACCATGCTGGTGGCCATCCGCCCCTCCACCGGTCAGGTGCTGGCAGTTGCCCAGACCGAGAAGGCCGATGAGGACGGCAATGTGGCGCTGATGGGGCAGTACCCCCCGGGCTCGGTCTTTAAGGTGGTCACCGCAGCAGCTGGTCTCCAGCGTCAGGGCTTGACTCCGGAGACAATCGTGCCGTGTCCCGGCAGTATGGATCTCTACGGCCGCACCGTGATCAACTACAACATGTTCAGTCTCGGCAACATTCCGCTGAACTCCGCCTTCGCCAACTCCTGCAACACCACTTTCGCCGATATCTCCACGAAGTTGGCCCCCGGTGAACTGCAGGACACGGGCAAGCAATTCGGCCTGGGAATCAACTACAACATCCCCGGCCTCGACACCGTCACCGGTTCCATCCCCGAGGGTGATACCCCGCTGGACCGCACGGAGGCCGGTTATGGCCAGGGACTCGACCTGGCCAGCCCCTTCGGCATGGCGCTGATGTCGGCGACGGTCGCCCGCGGCAGCACCCCGGTCCCTTCGCTTATCGACGGCCACGTCACCGAGGTCAGTGAAGAGGTCCCCGCCCCGGACCCGGCGGTGATCGAGGATCTGCGGCAGGTGATGCGTTCAGTGGTCACCTCCGGCACCGCGGCCGGCATGCAGGCCGGTGGCGAGATCTACGGCAAGACCGGTGAAGCCGAGATCAACGAGGGATCGCATGCCTGGTTCGCCGGCTTCCGCGATGATGACATCGCCTTCGCCACCCTGGTGGTGCTGGGCGGAGGTTCAGAAACCGCCACCGCCATCACGGACCATTTCTTCCTCACTCTTGATGCGGCGCGCGCCGCCCGGGAACCGGGCGCGGCCGTGGCGGACCCCGCCGCATCCGGAGATCCGGCCTACGCCGGGTAGGGGCGGGACGTCGATACGCAGTGTGGTTTGTCCGGGTACTACGATGGTTGCCATGTCAGTTTCACGTGCCCCCATTGTCCCTGGAAAGCCCACCCCCATCCGTGAGGTGCCGGCGCATATCGAACGCCCCGAGTATGTCTGGAAGGACGAGGTCCAGGAGAACATCGGCGAGACCTACGTGCAGCCCCCTGAGGTCATTGAGGCGATGCGTGAGGCTTCCCGCATCGCAGCCAACGCCCTCCAGCTCGCCGGGAAGGCCGTGGCACCGGGTGTCACCACCGATGAGATCGACCGCATCGCCCATGAGTACATGCTCGACCACGGTGCCTACCCCTCCTGCCTGGGTTACCGGGGTTACACCAAGTCAACCTGCATCTCCCTCAATGAGATCGTCTGTCACGGCATTCCCGACAGCACCGTCATCCAGGACGGTGACATCGTCAACATCGATGTCACCGCCTTCAAGAACGGTGTCCACGGTGACACCAACGCCACCTTCCTGGCCGGTAATGTCTCCGAGGAGCACCGTCTCCTGGTCGAGCGCACCAAGGAAGCCCTGATGCGCGGCATCAAGGTGGCCAAGCCGGGCCGTGAGATCAACGTCATCGGCCGTGTCATCGAGTCCTATGCCAACCGTTTCGGCTACCACGTGGTCCGGGACTTCACCGGCCACGGCGTGGGCCCGACCTTCCACAACGGTCTGATCGTGCTGCACTATGACTCCACCGTCTACCGGGACATCCTGGAGCCGGGCATGACCCTGACCATCGAACCGATGATCAACCTGGGTTCCCTGGACTACACCATCTGGGATGATGACTGGACCGTGCAGAACACCGACCATAAGTTCACCGCCCAGTTCGAGCACACCCTGGTCATCACCGAGGACGGCAATGAGGTTCTCACCCTGCCGGACAACGGCGAGTTCTAGGGATCGGAACTAAAGCCAGCCCCTGGGGGCCACTGCTGGCCCCGGGGAGGGGGACCCTCAGGTAGTCACACTGAAGGCCGGGCCCCGGCTATAACGTAGGGCGTTCACCGCCAGTAGCACCGTTGCGGCGAAGAAACCCCAGACGGCTTCCCCCGGGGTGAGCAACAGGCCCCAGCCGGTGTCGGGCAGGATCGTGGCGGCCAGCAGGCAGCTGACCATGGCACAGACCACAGCGGAGCCGATCAGTACCGACCAGAGCTTGCGTAGCACTTCCCGGGGAATCAATTCCGCGGTGTGGTGACGTGCTAGCAGCAACCCCAACACCACACCGGCCACCGTTGCTGCGGCACCGAGACCACAAAGCAGCGGGGAGCTGCCGGGGCCCAGGGAAAACCAGCTGCACAAAACTGCACCCCCCACCGCGGTGAAGGTTGCCATCCCCCAGCGGGCAGGTAACTGCAGCACCCCACCCAGGAAACTCAGCAGGGCAGCCAGCGGTATCACCAGCGTGCTGTTGAGGAGCAGCACCTGCCCCACCACACCGACGGTACTGAACTGGCTCAGGGTATGAACCAGGCCACCACCCAGGAGTGCGACCCCACCCGCGGCGCTCAACCAACGCCCCGGGCTGCGGAAACCACGGTGGAAGAGCCGGAAGATGCCGGTGGCGGACCCCAGCGACACCACTGCCGCCGCCACGACCGCGAAGAGCTGGTTTTCCAGGAGGAAGGTGGCATCTAAAGCGGTGAGCAGCACCACCACAGCGGTGGCTATGCTGATGGCCGCCCACCCCAGATCAGGGCCGACACGTTTTAGCGGCACTGCGGTGGAGGTGACGGGGGCAGCTTCGGCGGGCCGCATGATCACCGGGGTAGTGGCTGCGACCTCCAGCGGAGCAATCGGCTCAGGCACCTTTCCTCACCGTCCTTCCACAGTCTGCAGGCAAAGTCATCAGCCTCCCAGATTACGCAGCAGAACTCCCGGCGGGTAGAGGCATGCCGGTGGGCTGCCGGATGGTCTGCTGAGATTTAGGGTGACCCCCGTGCGTAAACTAGGGAAGTTCCCCCAGCAGATCTCGATCAGGTAAAGGCCCACATGAATCAGCAGTACCCGGTTATCACCGCCGAACATCTCCGCCACACCTTCGGCAGGGGAGAGGCCCGCGTGGCCGCCCTCGACGATGTCAGCCTGGAACTTCCGCGAGGCCGCTGGACCTCGATCATGGGCCCCTCCGGTTCCGGCAAGACCACCCTGCTGCACTGCCTCTCCGGACTTGAGGTGCCGGGAGCCGGCAGCATCGTGCTCAACACCCGGAGCCGCTCCGCAGAGCGGGAGGTCAAGTTGAGCTCCCTTTCGGAGAACTCCCGCGCCAAATTACGTCGTAGCGCCATCGGCGTAATCTTCCAGGACTTCAATCTGGTGCCGGTACTCTCGGTCAAGGACAATATCCTGCTCCCGGGCAGGCTCTCACGGCGCAGGGTCACCACTGAACGTTTCAATGAGGTCACCGAGCAGCTCGGCCTGAGCAAGCGGTTGCGCCACCTGCCGGACCAGCTCTCGGGCGGGCAACGGCAGCGGGTGGCGATCGCCCGCACCCTCCTGATGAACCCGGAGATCATCTTCGCCGATGAACCGACCGGCAGCCTGGACACAGAATCCGGTGAGGTGGTGCTCGATCTTTTCCGGAAGATGGTGGATGAACAGGGGCACACCCTGGTGCTGGTCACCCATGATCTGGCAGCGGCGCAACATGGCGACCGGCTGGTGCGGATGCGCGATGGCCGGATCATCGAGACGCTTGATGACATGGGTCAGAACATCGCCGTACCGCATGCCCCCGCGCCGGGTGGGAAACTGACCTCACCTGACCACCTGGAGGGATAATCAAGTGCTCAAGCTTGCTTTAGCGCAATTGCGTCGACGTACCCTCCGATATCTCTCCCTCTTCTTCAGCATCTTCGCCGCCGTGGCCATCACTGTCGCCACCGCCGCCATCACCTCCTCACTGACTCAATCGGTGAATCAGATGTACGCCCAGCCCTATGCGGCCAGCGATGTGGTGGTTACCCTGTCCAGCACCGACCGCCCCACCGTGGACGCGATCATCGGTGCCTTCGCGCAGGAACCCGCCATCGGCGACATTGCCTTTGATCAGTCCGCCAGTGCCGCAGTCGAGGTCTCCGACTCGCTCTATGACAGCGGTTATCTGCAGGCCATCTCCGAGGGGCCACAACAATGGCGCACCATCTCCGAAGGGCGCCTGCCGCTGGGCCCGGGCGAGGTGATGAGCACCGACCCTGCGGTGCAGGTGGGTACCCAGCTGCAGATCCGGCCCGGGCAGAGCAGTAACCGGGCCACCGTAGTCGTCGTCGGCAAGGCGGAACCCGCGCCCCATGAGGAGGCGCGGGGCCTTAATCTCTGGTTGGCTGACCCCCAGGCCATGGCGGAATGGTTCCCGGACACCATCCGCGGTGAGATACGCATCGCCGGTGCCGGACTGGGCGACAGTCCGGAGCAGCTGGCGGCAACGGTTGAGAGCACCCTGCTCAGTGTTGACCGGGCGAAGGGAACCGTGGCCACCTCCAAGGTGCACGGGGACCGCCTCGCCGCCGAATTCCTCGGTGACCGGAGCGCCTACTTCATGCTGCTGGGAGCTTTCCTGGCCGTGGTGGCGGTGGTCGCAGCCTTGGTCATCTTCTCCTCCTACCTGGTGATCGCCTCCAAGCGGCAGCGCGAATACGCCCTGCTTCGTGCCATCGGTGGCGGCAGTGGACAGTTGACCTTCTCGGTGATCCTGGAAGCGGTGCTGCTGTCTGTCCTCGGTTGCGTACTCGGTGTGCCCACCGGATACTTCCTGGCTGGTTTCGCCATCGAGAACGCCAACGCCATCGGGGTGGACGTTCCCATCGTGGAGGTGGTGTTGGAGCCGGCCGCCTACCTGATCATCGGTATTGCAGCGGTGCTGCTGACGGTGGCTGCCGCCTTGCCGGCCTCCCGGCGGGTGCTGCGCAGCCCGGTGGTGGCCTCCCTGCAGGCCAGGGGTTCCACATCAGCGAATCTGCTGGCGAGGACCCTGCTGATCCTCATCGGTGTCGGACTGATCTTCTGTGGTCGGTACGGCACCACCTTGTTGGACACCACCACCGCCACCGAAACAGTGGTGGTGGCGGTCGGTTCCGCCGGTCTGGCGGTCATGGGTGTGGTGCTGCTGGTTGCCGGCCTGTTGCCCTGGCTGCTGTCCTTGCTCTCGGTACCGCTGCAGAAGTTGAGTGCCCATCTCGGTCTGGCCGCCAGTTTCGCGGGTCGGCAGACCCTGCGTTCTGCCTCTCTGGTGGCCATTCTGGTGGCTGCCACCGCCCTGGTCTCGGCGGTGCTGACCGGGCAGGAGCGGATCGGCACCGCCATCGGAGAACGCAGTGCCGGGGAGTCCACCGCGGATGTGGTGGTGACCGGGGTGGGGGAGACGCTTTCCCAGCCGCTGGTGGACCAGCTGCAGGAACTGGAGGGGGTCGCCGCAGTGGCTGCCCCGCCGGCTGTCACCGTCACCGCCAACCAGGGCCGTAGCGATAACGCCTTCGCACTTTCGAAGGAGGACGCTGAAGCGGTGATCCGGCAGCAGTCGACCGGCATCCGGGTGGCCGGCCCCAATGAGCTGATCCTGGGGGAGCACTCCGACCTGCGGTCAGAGCTGGTGGAGGGTTCGGTGACCAGCATTGAGGTTTTCGGCAATCCCTATGAGGTGACGGTGCTCTATGACGATGGTCTACGGACGATGATCGACGCCGACATCGCCTGGGATGCCCAGGAGAAGGTCGCCATTCAACGTGGGGTGCCGGTGGAGCAGGCCCCTGAACTGCCGATGCCGTTGGCGCTGTTGCGCATGGAGGGTGCCGCAGATCAGGCGTCGGACAGTGCCGCTCTGAATGAGTTGCGTGACTTCCTCGCCGGACAGGGCCAGCAGGTCGCCCTCGCTGAGGAGTTCAGTGCGCGTTCCAATGCTGAGGAACTGGCCTTCCGGATGCTCACCATCTCCACCCTGCTGATGCTGGTCTCCCTGATCATCGCGGCGGTCGGTATCGCGAACACGGTGGCACTTTCAGTACGGGACCGGGCCCGGGACCGGGCGATCCTCAATAGCGTGGGTGTCACCCCCCTGGGGCAGCAGGCGGCACTGGGACTGGAGTTGCTGCTGCTCAGTGCTCCCGCGGCGTTGATCGGTTCCCTGGTGGGCAGCGCCTTCGGTTCCTGGATCGCAGCCGCCGTCGTCGACGGGCAACAACGCTTTGTCTGGCAGCCCGCCACGGAACAGCTGCCCCTGATCATCGTGGCCGCGGTAGTGCTGACCATGGTGATCGGTGCCCTGACCCAGGCCACCGCCGGCCGTAGCCGCTCGAACTCGCCCACTGATCTTTAGGGCAGGCGGTGGTGGTGGCAGCTAGGTCTGGGGTGTCTCGATCGGGTCTTCGGTGATGATGATGCCGTCGGCGTCGGCGTAGAGGATGTGGCCGGGCACGAAATCCACCCCACCGAAGTTGAGTACCGCATCACGCTCACCGATGCCGTCCTTGGCGGATTTCCGGGGGTTGGTGCCCAGCGCCTTGCAGCCGAAACTCATGGTGCCCACGGCAGCGGAGTCCCGGATGGCGCCGTTGATGACGACCCCGGCCCAGCCGTTGTCCACCCCGGCCTGCGCGATCAGGTCGCCCATCAGAGCGGTGTGCAGGGAAGCGTAACCGTCGATGACGAGGACTCCACCGGGGTTGGGCTCATTGAGAACCGTTTTGACCAGGCCGTTGTCCTGGTAACAGGAGACGGTGCTGATCACACCGCAGAAGTCGGTGTTGCCGCCGAAGTCCCGGAACTGGGTGTCACAACTACGGGCGTCTTCGGCACCGATGATGTCCACCAGGTCCGCTGTGGGGATGAAGGTCAGTGTCATGGCCTGAGATTAACCCCTTGTGTCCGGATTCACAGCGGGTTTGGAAAAGAATTCCCCGCCGGCTCTCTGGGGAAGGGGCAGGCGGGGAAGATGTCGAAGGGGTGCGCTGAACGGTGGGGCCCCTGGCAGCAGCGGGAAGAAAGCCTAGAACTCGAGGCCCAGGAGCGCGTTCTCGGTGACCTCGGGCAGGGCGGGATGGATCCAGTACTGCTTGGTGGCCACCTCGCGGACATCCAGGTCAAAAGCCATGATGGTGATCATCTGCTGGATCAGGGTGGAGGCCTGAGGGCCCATGTAGTGGGCACCGAGCAGTTTGCCACTGGCACGGTCTGCGATCAGCTTGACCAGGCCGGTCTGATCCTCCATGGCCCAGCCGTAGGCCACATCACCGTATTTCTGGACCTTGACGGTCACATCATGGCCGGCCTCGCGAGACTCTTCCTCGGTCATGCCGACGGTCGCGATCTGCGGGTTGGTGAAGATGGCGGAGGGGACCAGCTCATGCGGCATCGGTTTGAGATCATCCGGGTTGGCCAGGTTATGGCGCACCGCGCGGGTCTCGGCGTTGGCCACATGCTTGAGCTGGTAGGGGGAGGAGACATCACCCAGGGCCCAGACACCCTCGGCGCTGGTACGACCGAACTCATCGATCTTGATGCGCTCGCCGGCCATCTTCACGCCGGCGTTCTCCAGGGCCATCTGGTCACCGTTGGGGGTGCGGCCGGTGGCCACCAGGAGTGCCTCAGCAGTCAGCTTGGTGCCGTTCTCCAGGGTGATGGTGATGCCATTTTCATTTTCGGAGGCACCGACCACGGTCTGCCCCAGGTGGGCGTTGAAACGCTGGGCGGAGATCTCGGTGAAGGGGCCAGCCAGGTCCGGGTCCAGGTGTCGCAGCAGCTTGTGGGAACGGTTGACCACGGTGACCTCGGTACCCAGTCCCTCGAAGACATGCGCGAACTCCATCGCGATGAAGCCGCCACCCATGATGATCAGGGACTTCGGCTGCTTCGCCAACCGCATGATGGTCTCATTGGTGTGGTAGGTGACCCCGGAGTTGATGATCATCTGGGGGATGAAGGGGCGGGAACCGGTGGCGATGACCACCTGATCACCGGAGATGATCTTCTCCTGGGAACCCTGGCCGGTGCGGATGGTACGCGGCCCGACGAAGCTGGCGTGCTGGTCATAGACGGTGATGTTCGGGGTCTCCGGGCCCCGACGGTATTCTTCACCACCGGCGGCGATCAGATCGATGCGGTTGGTGAAGACACGGTCGACGATGCTGTCCCAGTCGACGCCGTTGACCTGGGAGTCGATGCCCAGGCGGTCAGCCTGACGGGTCGCCAGAGCGGTATCAGCGGCATGGACGTACATTTTCGTCGGGATGCAGCCCACATTCATGCAGGTGCCACCGAACTTCGACTTCTCGATGATGGCGATGGACATGTCATCATGTTCGGGGCCGGGAATGGAATTACCCGAACCGCCGCCGATGATGATGAGGTCGTAGTGTGCGTCGACCTTGATCTCGCTCATGTGTCTCCTTCTACCTGCGGCCCCGGCCATCGGGGCAGCACCCCCGCCGAGGAAAGATTTCCCAGGCTGGTTAATGTGTCTTTGATCCTTCAAAGGAAAATTCTATCAAATTTCGGAGATTGAATATGTCCGTGATTCCTCCGATAGTCCCCGACGACAGTCCCCGGCGCGCCGCAACCCTCCCTCACCCCGGGATGGGGGCTGTTGCGGCAGGGGACCCGGGTTGATCACGGTCCTGTTGATCCGGCGAACTCAGCGCGATGCCGGTTGGCTCTGTTTCGCCAACCATTCTGTGCTCACCTTAAAGGCTTCCTCACGGGCATGGCGCAGGGAGAGGAAGATATCGTGCCGGGCGCCTTCAATGGGGGCCACCTCCACCTGTGTCCCCAGCTTTGGTGCCCATTTCTGGATCTGTGTGACATCCAGCACTGCATCGGCGGTGTCGCTTGCGGGGGAATAGGGGTGGTTCAACCAGGATCTGGCGGAACACAGGGTGAGTACCGGCACGCCGACATCGACCCCACCCTCATGGATCTGCTTGTGGCCGATGACCACGGCCCGGGCCCAGGCCAGGAATTTGGGGAAGCCGCGGACCGGTTTCAGGGCCACATCAAACTCCCATTCGCCGTGGTGGTCCTTATGGATGGAGACGCCATAGGAGCCCAGGTTGCCTCCGGGCAGGGGGATCGAACCAAAACGTTTGCCCACCACCATCAGGGCGGGAATTGCCAGTCGCAGCAACACCTTCGGATACATCATGTCCAGCCACGGACTGTTGAGCACGAGGCCTCCGAGCCTGGCATGGCGCACCTGGTCGGAACGGCGGAGGTGATCGGCCCAGAGGGTGACGATCAGGCCACCGGTGGAGTGGCCGATGGGGAAGATCTGCCCATGAGTTTCGCTGAGCACATCAAGTGCGCCAGTCAGGTCGGGAAAGTAGTGCTGCAGATTATCGCTGTAGTGCCAGCGCTGTTCCTCCCGTCGACTGCGGCCGCATTTGCGCAGATCCACCGCATAGAAGGCATAACCCTGGTCGTGGAAGTATTCGGCTACGTGGGTGTGGAAGAAGTAGTCGGTCATGCCGTGCACCCAGAGCAGTGCCGGACGGCGGGGCCATTCCTGCAGATCGGTCCCTTCCGGGAGGTAGCGCACCACGGTGGCGAACACCTGCCCCTCACCCTCGGGGTCATTGCCCAGATGGAGGGTGTGCTGGCGGTAGTCCCCGCCGAGCGGGTCTTCCCGCCAGTCTCGGGGGGTGGCTTGTCCTTGTGTCGAGCTCATGTCTTCAGAGTCTAGGGTCAGACCAGCCGTCGTGCCCTCCGATCAGGCCGGTACCCCTTGGGATGGGCGGGGTTACATGGTGGGGGAGAGGTTGGCATCGTCATGGGGTCAGAGCCAGGGGGGATCTGAAAAGGGGCAGTTCCCGGGGGCCCAAATGGGGGTGAGTGTCCTCACCAAGCGTATTTTCCCTGCCCCATTTGCAAGGTAGGCCAACCCGAGGGCGTAAGATTGTCTGGCGATGACACCGAGAGGGCATCCCGGAAGTTCGTGATGCCACCGGTCGTTCAATCCCGAGCAGCTGAATGTGCCGGGCATCAGTCCAGGGAAACTGATTCTTAAAACGAAGAGGTAGATGAAGTGGCAAACACACAGAAGATCACCGATGAGGTCGATGTCGCACTGATCGGCGGCGGCGTGATGAGCGCGACTCTCGGGGCAATGCTCCGTCAGCTGGAGCCCGGGTGGTCGCAGGTGGTCTTCGAGCGTCTCGACGCTCCCGCCCAGGAATCCTCCTCTCCGTGGAATAACGCCGGCACCGGCCACTCCGCGCTCTGTGAGCTGAACTACACTCCAGAGATCAACGGCAAGGTTGACATCACCAAGGCTGTCAACATCAACGAGAAGTTCCAGCTCTCCCGCCAGTTCTGGGCTCATCAGATCGACAATGGTGTGCTGGGTGACCCCAGCGAGTTCATCAACCCGGTTCCGCACATCTCCTTTGGTCAGGGCGAGGACCAGGTCCGCTACATCAAGAACCGCTTTGATGCGTTGCGTGAGCACCCCCTCTTCCCGGGCATGGAGTACTCCGATGACCGTGAGGTCTTCGCTGAGAAGCTGCCGCTGATGGCGCAGGGCCGTGCTGAGTCCGAGAAGACCGCCATCTCCTGGATCGACGAGGGCACCGACATCAACTTCGGTGCCCTGTCCCGTCAGTTCTTGGAAGCCTCCCAGATTGCGGGCACCGAGGTCCGTTACGGTTCCGAGGTCACCAGCATCGACCGCGATGGCGCCAAGTGGAAGCTGACCGTCAAGAACCTGCACACCGGTGACAAGCAGGTCATCCGCGCCAACTTCGTCTTCGTCGGTGCCGGTGGCTATGCCCTGGACCTGCTGCGCAGTGCCGGCATCCCGGAGATCAAGGGTTTCGCCGGTTTCCCGGTCTCCGGCCTGTGGCTGCGTTGCACCAATGAGGAGCTCATCGAGCAGCACTCCGCCAAGGTCTACGGCAAGGCATCCGTCGGCGCTCCGCCGATGTCGGTCCCGCACCTGGACACCCGCGTCATCGACGGCCAGAAGGGCCTGCTCTTCGGTCCTTACGGTGGCTGGACCCCGAAGTTCCTGAAGCAGGGTTCCTACCTGGATCTCTTCAAGTCCATCCGTCCGGACAACATCCCTTCTTACCTGGGTGTCGCCGCACAGGAGTTCGATCTGACCAAGTACCTCATCTCTGAGGTCATGAACAAGTTCGATGACCGCGTTGAGGCGTTGCGTGCTTATGTTCCGGATGCTGAGGGCAAGGACTGGGAAACCATCGTCGCCGGTCAGCGTGTCCAGGTGATCAAGCCGGTCGGTTTCCCGAAGTTCGGCTCCCTGGAGTTCGGTACCACCCTGATCAACAACTCCGAGGGCACCATCGCCGGTCTGCTTGGTGCCTCCCCGGGTGCCTCCATCGCCCCAGCCGCCATGATCGAGGTTCTGGAGCGTTGCTTCGGCGACCGTCTGATCCAGTGGGCTGAGCCACTCAAGGAGATGTTCCCGACCTACGGTCAGAAGCTCTCCGAGAAGCCGGAGCTCTTCACCGAGATGTGGGACTACACCCAGAAGTCCCTGAAGCTGGAGAAGTAGAACCACCCCTGCTTTGCAGCAGTCCCCTCCGTCCCCCTGATGATCATCTAGGGGGGTGGAGGGGATTTGTTCGTCCCGGGGGGCGGGTTTTCTGCTGAGATGCTCATCCTTGTCCCCGGGATGAGGGCGAGCACCCTGGGAACCCCTGTGGGGGCCTAAGTCCATGGGTTATTTTAAGGATTCTGTTATTTTTTGTCCTGACAGCACGGCACTCCTCCCGG